>NZ_JBIVPK010000052.1:0-46100 GCF_044754605.1 Streptomyces sp. NPDC093064 | reverse complement strand
CTTCCCTTCGGTGTTTCCGACTCTATCAGATCTTTTTCCGATCCGATTTCCTCGGTGCTTTCCAGGTTTCCGCTCTCGCGTTTCCCTTTCCGGCGACTCCGACTTTATCAGAGATTCTGAGTCGGATTTCCCGCCGCTTCCGGGAACGTCCTCCGAAGTGCATGAAGCCCTCGGGTTCCCGTCCTGGCGGAGCCGTAAACGTACTGGAGCGGGGCGCCCCGATGCAAATCGAGGTGCCCCGCCACCAGTTCGCGCGTCCCGGGGGACGTGCGGGGGTCAGACCTCCACGACGACCGGGAGGATCATCGGCCTGCGCCGATAGGAGTCCGAGACCCACTTGCCGAGGGTGCGGCGGATGAGCTGCTGAAGCTGGTGGGCATCGGCGATGCCCTCCTGGGCGGACTTCTCCAGGACTTCCGCGATCTTCGGGATGACCGCGGCGAAGGCGGAGTCGTCGATGCCCGAGCCGCGGGCCTGGACGTGCGGGCCGCCGGTGACCTTGCCCGTGGTGGAGTCGACCACCACGAAGACCGAGATGATGCCCTCGTCGCCGAGGATCTTGCGGTCCTTCAGCGCGGGCTCGCCCACGTCGCCGACCGAGAGGCCGTCGACGTACACGTAACCGGCCTGGACCTTGCCGGAGATCTTGGCATTGCCCTCGACCAGGTCGACGGTCACGCCGTCCTCGGCGATGACGATCCGGTCGTGCGGCACTCCGGTGAGGGCACCCAGTTCGGCGTTGGCCCGCAGATGGCGCCATTCCCCGTGGACCGGCATCAGGTTCCGCGGGCGGCAGATGTTGTAGAAGTACAGCAGCTCGCCGGCCGAGGCGTGGCCCGAGACATGGACCTTGGCGTTGCCCTTGTGCACGACGTTGGCGCCCCAACGGGTCAGACCGTTGATGACCCGGTACACCGCGTTCTCGTTGCCCGGGATCAGCGACGACGCCAGGATCACCGTGTCGCCCTGGACGATGCGGATCTGGTGGTCGCGGTTGGCCATGCGGGACAGGGCCGCCATCGGCTCGCCCTGGGAGCCTGTGCAGACGAGCACGACCTCGTGGTCGGGCAGGTCGTCCAGGGTCTTGACGTCGACCACCAGACCCGGCGGGACCTTCAGGTAGCCCAGGTCCCGGGCGATGCCCATGTTGCGGACCATGGACCGGCCGACGAAGGCGACCCTGCGGCCGTACTCGTGCGCGGCGTCCAGGATCTGCTGGATGCGGTGGACGTGGCTGGCGAAGCTCGCCACGATGATCCGCTTGCGGGCGCCGGCGAAGACCTGGCGCAGCACATTGGAGATGTCCCGCTCGTGCGGGGTGAAGCCGGGGACCTCGGCGTTGGTGGAGTCGGTGAGGAGGAGGTCGATGCCTTCCTCGCTCAGCCGGGCGAACGCGTGGAGGTCGGTCAGGCGGTTGTCCAGCGGCAGCTGGTCCATCTTGAAGTCGCCGGTGTGCACGACCATGCCCGCGGGGGTGCGGATGGCGACCGCGAGGGCGTCCGGGATGGAGTGGTTGACCGCGATGAACTCGCAGTCGAAGGGGCCGACGCGCTCGCGCTGCCCTTCCGCGACCTCGAGGGTGTACGGACGGATGCGGTGCTCCTGGAGCTTGGCCTCGATGAGGGCGAGGGTCAGCTTGGAGCCGATGAGGGGGATGTCCGGCTTCTCGCGCAGGAGGAACGGGACACCACCGATGTGGTCCTCGTGGCCGTGGGTGAGGACGATGCCCTCGATGTCGTCGAGGCGGTCCCTGATGGACGAGAAGTCCGGCAGGATCAGGTCGATTCCGGGCTGCTCCTCCTCGGGGAAGAGCACTCCGCAGTCGACGATCAGCAGGCGGCCGCCGTATTCGAAGACGGTCATGTTCCGGCCGATCTCGCCGAGGCCGCCGAGAGGGGTGACTCTCAGACCGCCGTCGGGGAGGCGCGGGGGCGAGCCCAGTTCAGGATGCGGATGACTCAAAAGACTCTCCTCACCACGCGCGCCACGTACCGGTGGGCACGTGGCGCGCGTGACGTTCGTGCAGAAGCAGTTGTCATGGTGGGATGCGGGCACCGGTGTGGCCCGCCTATTCAGTTGTCAGGCCTCGGGTGTTACGGGGTGGTGCGAAGTCTCGTTGTCAGAGCTGTACCCCGCCGGCGGCAAGATCGATCTTGAGCTGCTCGGTCTCCTCCGGCGTGAGCTCCACCATCGGGGGCCGCAGCGGGCCGCCGGGCAGGCCCTGCAGCGCGAGCGCGGCCTTGGTGGTCATGACGCCCTGGGTGCGGAACATGCCGGTGTACACCGGGAGCAGCTTCTGGTGGATCTCGGTGGCCTTCTGGACGTCGCCGGCGGTGAATGCCTCGACCAGGGCGCGCAGGTCCGGGGTGACGACGTGGCCGACGACCGAGACGAAGCCGACCGCGCCCACCGAGAGCAGGGGCAGGTTCAACATGTCGTCGCCGGAGTACCAGGCGAGACCGGAGCGCGCGATGGCCCAGCTCGCCCGGCCGAGGTCGCCCTTGGCGTCCTTGTTGGCAACGATCCGCGGATGCTCGGCGAGGCGGACGATCGTCTCGGTGTTGATCGGGACGCCGCTGCGGCCGGGGATGTCGTAGAGCATGACCGGCAGGCCGGTGGCGTCGGCGATGGCCTTGAAGTGGCGGTACAGGCCCTCCTGCGGGGGCTTGTTGTAGTACGGCGTGACGGTCAGCAGGCCGTGCGCGCCGGCCTGCTCGGCGGCGCGGGCCAGTTCGATGCTGTGGCGGGTGTCGTTGGTGCCGACGCCGGCCACGATGTGGGCGCGATCGCCGACCGCGTCCAGGACCGCGCGTACCAGGTCCGTTTTCTCCGCATCGCTGGTGGTGGGGGACTCGCCGGTGGTGCCGTTGACGATCAGGCCGTCGTTGCCTGCGTCCACCAGGTGGGCGGCGAGCCGCTGCGCGCCGTCGAGGTCGAGTGCGCCGTCCGCCGTGAAGGGCGTGACCATGGCGGTGAGGACCCGCCCGAAGGGGGTCTGCGGAGTCGAGGTCGGAGCCATGGGTAACACGCTACTCGCTGCTCAATGTGAGGGCTGCCCTCGGGGGGCGGGCCGGCGGGTGGTGGCAAAAGTGGAGCCCGGCACTGCCTGCTCGGGGGTTCAAGCAGTGCCGGGTCCGTTTGATCAGGCTAGATGAACTTCTCCAAAGGTCGCAATCCGGACACTTCGCGCGGCTGAACCGTACATCTGTACCTGAGTGGGCAGGCGGTCTCCGGCTACGGCGCGACCCGGCCGTTGGCGTTGAAGGCGGCGTAGGTCAGCGGCATGAGCCTGGCCCACTCGGCCTCCATCTTCTCGCCCACCATCTCGATCTCCCGCTGCGGGAAGGACGGCACCTTGGCCAGCTCGTGCTGGGTGCGCAGACCGAGGAAGTGCATCAGCGAGCGGGCGTTGCAGGTGGCGTACATCGACGAGAACAGGCCGACCGGGAGGACCGAGCGCGCCACCTCACGGGCGACGCCGGCCGCGAGCATCTCCTGGTAGGCCTCGTACGCCTCCCGGTAGGAGTCCGCCATGACCCGGCCGACCAGCTCCTGCTGGGCCTGGGTGCCCTCGACGAACCGGTACTTGCCCGGGCGTCCCTCCTGCACGAGCTTGCGGGACTCGTCGGGAACGTAGAAGACCGGCTCCAGCTCGCGGTAGCGCCCGCTCTCCTCGTTGTACGACCAGCCCACGCGGTGCCGCATGAACTCGCGGAAGACGAAGATGGGGGCGCTGACGAAGAAGGTCATCGAGTTGTGCTCGAAGGGGCTGCCGTGCCGGTCGCGCATCAGGTAGTTGATCAGTCCCTTGGAGCGCTCGGGGTCCTTGTCCAACTCGGCCAGGGACTGCTCGCCGAGGGTCGAGACGCGGGCCGCGAACAGCACGTCGGCGTCGGACGCGTTGTGCTTGACCAGTTCGACGGTGATGTCACTGCGGAAGCTGGGCTTCGGGTCGTCGGCGGGGGTGGCGGTCACGGCTCGGAGGGTCCCTTCCTTGACGGCTGACGGGCGGCGACCACTCTACGGCCCGGCTCTGACATCGGGGCGATCGGTGCCGGGGCACGACATCTTCGGTGAAGATCTGCGAATTCGGTGAAACCGGGCACCTTTTGGGACACTCGGTCGTCTGTATGGGTGAGACACCCCAGTTCGACCCCCGGAAGGAGTCGTACCCCCGATGCTCCGTCGGCGCGAGCCCGTACCGTTCGCCTTCGTCGCCGAAGCCGACCGGTTCCGCAGCAATGTCGCTCCCCCGCCCCGCGAACGCGCGTCCACCGGCCGAATAGCCGGGCGCTGCCTGCTGGGGCTGACCATCGTCGCCGCGCTCGTGGGCTCCGTGATCCTGGGGACGCCCGCGCTGACCATCAGCCACTCCCCCACCGAGACGCAGCAGTCCCAGGTCTCCCCCGGGCACTGAGCGGGTACGGGCCCCCTGCCGCCGCGCCGGTGGCCCGGCGGTCGCCTTCGCGGCCCCCACGGGTGGTGGGCACGGACACAGGCGGATAGCCTCACCGGGCACAGCCCATGCATGGATTTGAGTGAGGACCAGCCGTGCCCCTGTCCTTCCTGACGGCCGACCGCGCCTTCGACGCGGCGGACGACGTAGCGCTGCCGTTCGACGACCGCGAGCGCTGGCGACGCCCCTACCGGCCCGGGCCGTGGCGTGTGGGGGCGGCGGCCCTCCTGCTGCTGCTCGCCTCCTTCGTACTGCTCGCGGGGGTCGTCACGGCGCTCACCGCCACGCTGTCCTCCGCGGGTTTCTGCTTCGTCGTCGCCCTGATCGTGATCGCCGGCGCGCTGCGGCTGCTGCGCATGGGGGTCTGGGTCAGCGCACGCGGGCTGCGGCACGTGAGCCTCCTCGTCACCCGGACGACGCCGTGGGCTCAGGTCGCCGGCGTGCGGACGGTGCAGCAGCCGGTGCGCTGGCTGGGGCTGCCGCGCACGGTGCAGGGGCAGGCGCTGGTGCTCGGCCGCAGGGGCCGTGCGCAGCAGGAGCTGCCGGCGCTGGTGACCACGCACAACGCCGACTTCCTGGGTCGCTTCGAGGCCTTCGACCGGGCGGCGGACGCGGTGGAGGCGTGGGCGGACGAGAACAGGACGCACTGACCCCGGCCGACGGCATGCCAAAGGGGCCCGGTCCGCGCGCGGACCGGGCCCCTCCGCGTTCACGGGGGTGTTCCGGAGGTCAGGCGGCCTGCACCGGTTTACCGTCGTGCAGGGCGATCGCCCGCTGCATCGCCTTGCGGGCGCGAGGGGTGTCGCGGGCGTCGTGGTAGGCGACGGCGAGGCGGAACCAGGTGCGCCAGTCGTCGGGGGCCGCCTCCGTCTCGGCCTTGCGCCGGGCGAAGACCTGGTCGGCCGAGTCGCGGTCGACGCGCCCGCTGGGCGTGCGGGCCAGCTCGTCGACGGGCAGGCCCCCTTCGGCGTCGAGTTCGGCGGCGAGCTGGTTGGCCCGGCGGACGAACTGGGTGTTCTTCCACAGGAACCACAGGCCGATCAGCGGCAGGATCAGCACGGCGATCCCGAAGGCGACGGTGACGGGTGTGCCGTACTGGATGAGCATGACGCCGCGGCTGCCGACCAGGACGAAGTAGAAGACCAGGACGGCGGCCGTGACGAGGTAAGTGATCTTCGCGCGCATGAGGGGCTTCGGGGCTCAGTTCAGGTCGAGGAAGTGCTCCAGGCCGACGGTCAGGCCCGGAGTGGTCACCACACGGCGCGCGCCGAGCAGGATGCCCGGCATGAAGCTGCTGTGATGGAACGAGTCGTGGCGGATGGTGAGCGTCTCCCCCTCGCCGCCCAGCAGGACCTCCTGGTGGGCGAGCAGTCCGCGCAGGCGCACGGCGTGGACCGGGACCCCGTCGACGCTGGCGCCGCGCGCTCCGTCCAGGGCGGTGACGGTGGCGTCCGGCGCCGGGGCCGAGCCCGCCTCGGCCCGGGCCTCCGCGATGAGCTGCGCGGTGCGGGTGGCGGTGCCGGAGGGGGCGTCGACCTTGTTCGGGTGGTGCAGCTCGATGACCTCGACCGACTCGAACCAGGGCGCGGCGATCTGAGCGAACTTCATGGTGAGCACGGCGCCGATGGAGAAGTTCGGGGCGATGAGCACACCGGTCTGCGGGGACTGGGCCAGCCAGCCCCGCAGCTGCGCGAGGCGCTCGTCGGTCCAGCCGGTGGTGCCGACGACGGCGTGGATGCCGTGCCGTACGCAGAAGTCGAGGTTGCCCATGACCGACCCGGGGGTGGTCAGTTCGACCACCACCTGGGCGCCCGTCTCGGCGAGGGTCTCCAGCTTGTCGCCCCGGCCGAGGGCGGCGACCAGTTCCATGTCCTCGGCGGCCTCGACCGCCCGTACCGCCTCGGACCCGATCCGGCCCTTGGCACCGAGGACCGCCACGCGCAGCTTGCTCATCTCTTGCTTCCTTACCACCGACGGACGGACAGGGGGTTAGGCGACCGCGTCGTGCAGACGCGCGGCCTGCTTGTCCTTGAGCGGGCCGATGACCGACAGCGACGGGCGCTGTCCCAGGATCTCCCGGGCGACGGAGCGGACCTCGTCCGGGGTGACCGCCGCCATCCTGGCCAGCATGTCGTCGACGGAGATCTGCTCGCCCCAGCACAGTTCACTCTTGCCGATACGGTTCATCAGCGCACCCGTGTCCTCCAGGCCGAGGACCGTGGAGCCCTGGAGCTGGCCGATGGCGCGACCGATCTCGTCGTCGGTCAGGCCGTTCTCGGCGACGTGGTCGAGTTCGTCCCGGCAGATCTTCAGCACGTCGTGCACCTGGCTCGGGCGGCAGCCGGCGTAGACGCCGAACAGTCCGCAGTCGGCGAAGCCGGAGGTGTAGGAGTACACGCTGTAGGCCAGGCCGCGCTTCTCCCGGACCTCCTGGAAGAGGCGGGAGGACATGCCGCCGCCGAGGGCGGTGTTCAGCACGCCCAGGGCCCAGCGCCGGTCGTCGGTGCGAGCGAGGCCGGGCATGCCGAGGACGACGTGCGCCTGCTCCGTTCTGCGGTTCTGGAGTTCGACCCGGCCGGCGGTGCGCAGGGTGCGCCGGCCGTCGCGCGGGGCGATGGGGGCGGCCTGGGCGTTCTTGAGGGTGCCGGCCTTCTCGAAGGCGGCGCGGACCTGGCGTACGACCTTGGCGTGGTCGATGTTGCCGGCGCAGGCGACCACCAGGTGGGTGGGGTCGTAGTGCTTCTTGTAGAAGCGGCGGATGCGGTCGGCGGTGAGGGCGTTGACCGTGTCGACCGTGCCGAGGACGGGGCGGCCGAGGGGGTTGTCGCCGAACATGGTGTGCGCGAACAGGTCGTGCACGCAGTCGCCGGGGTCGTCCTCGGTCATGGCGATCTCTTCGAGGATCGCGCCGCGCTCGACGTCGACGTCCTCCTCGAGGATCAGCGAGCCGGTGAGCATGTCGCAGACGACGTCGATGGCGAGGGGCAGGTCGGTGTCGAGCACGCGCGCGTAGTAGCACGTGTACTCCTTGGCCGTGAACGCGTTCATCTCGCCGCCGACGGCGTCGAGCGCGGCGGAGATGTCCAGGGCGGACCGGCGGGACGTGCCCTTGAAGAGCAGGTGCTCCAGGTAGTGCGTAGCACCGTTGAGCGCGGGGGTCTCGTCGCGGGAGCCGACGTGCGCCCAGATGCCGAAGGTGGCCGAGCGCACGGAGGGCAGGGTCTCGGTGACGATGCGCAGGCCACCCGGGAGGGTGGTCCTGCGGACGGTGCCGATGCCGTTCTGGCCCTTGATGAGGGTTTGGGTACGGGCGACGGCCCGCGCCTCCGAAGAGGTGCGGGCCGTCGCCTTGAAGCTACGGGACGTCACTTGTCGGCGTCGTCCTTCTTGTCGTTGTCGTCTTCCTCGCCCTCGATCACGGGGACCAGGGAGAGCTTGCCGCGGGAGTCGATCTCGGCGATCTCGACCTGGACCTTGTGGCCCACACCGAGGACGTCCTCGACGTTCTCCACGCGCTTGCCGCCGGCCAGCTTGCGGATCTGCGAGATGTGCAGCAGACCGTCCTTGCCGGGGAGCAGGGAGACGAACGCGCCGAAGGTGGTCGTCTTCACGACCGTGCCCAGGTAGCGCTCGCCGACCTCGGGCATCGTCGGGTTGGCGATGCCGTTGATCGTGGCACGGGCGGCCTCGGCCGACGGGCCGTCGGCGGCACCGATGTAGATCGTGCCGTCGTCCTCGATGGTGATCTCGGCGCCCGTGTCCTCCTGGATCTGGTTGATCATCTTGCCCTTGGGGCCGATGACCTCGCCGATCTTGTCGACCGGGATCTTCACAGTGATGATCCGCGGCGCGTTCGGGGACATCTCGTCCGGCCTGTCGATCGCTTCCATCATCACGTCGAGGATGTGGAGGCGGGCGTCACGGGCCTGCTTCAGGGCCGCGGCCAGCACGGAGGCCGGGATGCCGTCCAGCTTGGTGTCGAGCTGGAGGGCGGTGACGAACTCCTTCGTACCGGCGACCTTGAAGTCCATGTCGCCGAAGGCGTCCTCGGCACCGAGGATGTCGGTCAGCGTCACGTAGTGCGTCTCGCCGTCGATCTCCTGGGAGATCAGGCCCATGGCGATACCGGCGACCGGGGCCTTCAGCGGCACACCGGCGTTCAGCAGCGACATGGTGGAGGCGCAGACCGAGCCCATCGAGGTCGAACCGTTGGACCCGAGGGCCTCGGAGACCTGACGGATCGCGTAGGGGAACTCCTCGCGTGCGGGCAGCACCGGCACGAGCGCGCGCTCGGCGAGGGCGCCGTGGCCGATCTCGCGGCGCTTGGGGGAGCCGACGCGGCCGGTCTCACCGGTGGAGTACGGCGGGAAGTTGTAGTTGTGCATGTAGCGCTTGCGGGTCACCGGGGAGAGGGTGTCCAGCTGCTGCTCCATGCGGAGCATGTTCAGGGTGGTGACGCCCAGGATCTGGGTCTCGCCACGCTCGAACAGCGCGGAGCCGTGCACCCGCGGGAGCGCCTCGACCTCGGCGGCCAGCGTGCGGATGTCGGTGACACCGCGGCCGTCGATGCGCTTCTTCTCCTTGATGACGCGCTCACGGACCAGGGTCTTGGTCAGCGAGCGGTACGCGGCGGAGATCTCCTTCTCGCGGCCCTCGAACTCGGGCAGCAGCTTCTCGGCGGCCAGCCCCTTGACGCGGTCCAGCTCCGTCTCGCGCTCCTGCTTGCCGGCGATGGTGAGCGCCTGGGAGAGCTCGGGGCGGACGGCGGCGGTGAGCGCCTCCAGGACGTCGTCCTGGTAGTCGAGGAAGATCGGGAACTCGCCGGTCGGCTTGGCGGCCTTGGCGGCGAGGTCCGACTGGGCGCGGCAGAGCACCTTGATGAAGGGCTTCGCGGCGTCCAGACCGGCGGCGACGACCTCCTCGGTGGGGGCCTCGGTACCGCCCTCGACCAGCTTGATGGTCTTCTCGGTGGCCTCGGCCTCGACCATCATGATCGCGACGTCGCCGTCCTCCAGGACGCGGCCGGCGACCACCATGTCGAAGACGGCGTCCTCGAGCTCGGTGTGCGTCGGGAAGGCGACCCACTGGCCGCGGATCAGCGCGACGCGGACGCCGCCGATCGGGCCGGAGAAGGGCAGGCCGGCCAGCTGCGTGGACGCGGACGCGGCGTTGATCGCCACGACGTCGTACAGGTGGTCGGGGTTGAGCGCCATGACGGTGCAGACGACCTGGATCTCGTTGCGCAGGCCCTTCCTGAAGGACGGGCGCAGCGGGCGGTCGATCAGGCGGCAGGTGAGGATCGCGTCCTCGCTCGGCCGGCCCTCCCGGCGGAAGAAGCTGCCGGGGATCTTGCCGGCGGCGTACATCCGCTCCTCGACGTCCACCGTGAGCGGGAAGAAGTCGAGCTGGTCCTTGGGGTTCTTGGAGGCGGTGGTGGCCGACAGCACCATGGTGTCGTCGTCCAGGTACGCGACGGCGGAGCCGGCGGCCTGCTTGGCCAGGCGGCCCGTCTCGAAGCGGATGGTACGGGTGCCGAAGGGGCCGTTGTCGATCACGGCTTCGGCGTAGTGGGTCTCGTTCTCCACTAGCGTTTTCTCCTCGTCGTCGTCCTCCCGCCCGTGTGGCGGGGGGACGGTGGCGGAGAAGCGCTCCGTCTGGTGCGGGCCGGTCTTCGATCGAAGCACCCGGGGTTCGTTCTCCCGGGGGCCACTACCGAGGACCGGCGGCGGCGAGGTGCGCTCCTCCTCGTTCGTCGGGCGCGATGACGTGCCGTGCCCTCTTCGGGCAGGCCGTATCACGCCGTGTTATGAGTACTGCGTCTACTGCGTCGTGCTACCACACTACAAAGCGGCACCGACACTCCGCACGTTCCCGTACGTTCCCTTGCGTACGGCAAAGGGAGCGGTCCCCTGTCTCCCGGGAACCGCTCCCTTCACGACGTCTTACTTGGCGCCCGCCGCACCACGGCGGATGCCGAGGCGGTCGACCAGCGCGCGGAAGCGCGTGATGTCCTTCTTGGCGAGGTACTGCAGCAGGCGACGGCGCTGACCGACCAGGATCAGCAGACCGCGGCGGGAGTGGTGGTCGTGCTTGTGGGTCTTGAGGTGCTCGGTCAGGTCGGAGATCCGACGGGACAGCATGGCGACCTGGACCTCGGGGGAGCCGGTGTCACCCTCCTTGGTACCGAACTCGGTGATGATCTGCTTCTTCGTTGCGGCGTCGAGCGACACTCGTACTCCTCGTGCTCCGTGAGTGGCCTCCGAGTGCCCCCGGTCTTCATCTCAGGGGAGCTTCCGTTACTCGGGAGGCGGGGATCCGCTGGGCGCGGCCTCCAGGACCCGCAGGACTTCCTGCGAGGGCTCCGGAGGTGCGTACACAAACGGCCGTCACACAGGGTACCAGGCCGCGACGGCCCGATTTCCCCCGGTTCTCCGATCCCGCCGAGGCGGGTGGGCGGGCCACTAGGGTGAGCCCGGCACCGTTGGGCGCGTCTGGAAGGGGTCGCTGCGACATGGCGGAGACGGAAGCGGAGATCAAGGCCCGCAAGGAGCGTGAGCGCGACGAACTGTACGCGCTCGACATCTCCGGCGTGCAGTGGCACTGCGCGCCGGGCACGGAGGAGCACGAGGAGCGCGTCGAGATCGCCTACCTGCCCGGCGGCGCCGTCGCCATGCGCTCCTCGCTCGACCCGGACACGGTGCTGCGCTACACGGAGGCGGAGTGGCGGGCGTTCGTGCTGGGCGCACGGGACGGTGAGTTCGACCTGGAGCCGGCTCCGCACAACGGGGGTCTCGCCACCGAGTGAGGGGTGCGCGGATACGAGAGGGGGCGGCACGTGCGCGTGCCGCCCCTTTCTTTGTCAACCGACCCGTCAGATGTGCGTGGTTGACGGGTCCGGTCTTCAATGACGCTGCCGGGCAGGCCGGTTCGTGAGCCCTGGTGCCTCGGGTTCAGTGTTCACCTTCTGTACGGCTTGGCCGCGGATGTGTCCGGTTTGCTTGCGGATGCCTTGCTGCGTACGGCGATTCCGGGCAGGTTGTCGTCGAGTGGGCGGGCGTCACGAGACGGATGGGCCTGCCATGGTGAGTCTCCTGGTGATTAGGCTGGTACATGGGGGCGCGATGTCAGAACCCGTGGACCGGACATCGTCGTCACGGGGGGAAGTCGGTGGATCGGACGACCTCGAACGACCAAGGACGACGAGAAATGGTCGCCCCCGCACGGCATTGAGGGTGCTCGACCACACCAGGAGGAACTGTGAGCAGCGATCGGGACGGGATCCGCGGGGGCTGGGCCACGCCCGGCGACGACCAGCCCGACGCGGCGTCCGCCATCGAGACGACGGGCGAGTTCACGATCGACTACGCACCGCCCGCCTGGTACACGCAGAACGCGTCGAGTGGTTCGGGGTCCGGGGCGGAATCCGGGTCGGGGCAGGGAGGCAACGCGGCCGGTGCGGCCGGGGGTCCTTCCGCTGGTGCGCCGGGCTCGCCGAGTGGTCCCGCGCGGCCCGCTGCTCCGAGCGGTCCGGTTCCCGGGCTGACTCCGCCGCCGCACGCGACGGGGGTGCCCGGCGCGCCCTTCACACCTCCTCCGCCTCCTCCGCCCGCGCCGGGAGCGCCCTTCACTCCGCCGGCTCCGGCGCCGGGAGCGCCCTTCACGCCTCCCCCGCCGCCGATGGGGAGCCCGATCGCCGTGCCGAAGCTGCCGGCGGGGAGCGGGTTCGAGCCGCAGCCGGCGGCGGGCTCCTCGGAGAGGGATCCGGCCGGTGCCGGGTCCCCGACGGCGGTGCCGAACATTCCGGTGGGCGGGTTCCCGTCGCCGGGAGCGCAGGCGGCGCGGCCGCAGACGGAACAGGATGCGGGTGCCGGGGCCGGTGACCTCGAGAGCGGTGCCACCATGCGGATCTCCGCCGTCTCCGTGCGGCGGGAGGTGGCGGCGGCCGCCGCCGAGGCGCAGCCGGAGCCGGCCGACGAGCAGGGTGAGGTGCCCGGCGTCGAGGACCGGGAGGACGAGTCGGCCGCGGTGGCGGACACGGGGGCCGAGTCAGAGGCCGGGGCCGACGCCGGGATCACGGCTCACGAGGCCGACAAGGTGGAGGACGACGAGGCGGACGAGTCCGGGGAGACCGGGCCGACCGAGCTTCGGGACGGCTCCGACGTAGCGGAGGACGCGGCCGAGGAAGTCGGCTCGGCCGACGTGGACACGGCCCCGGCGGACTCCGGCGCTGAGGTGTCCGGTGACGTGGAGACCGAGACGGACCAGGTCTCGGAGGCGGACGAGACGGAGGAGGGGGAGGCGGGTACCGCGGGTGTCCCCGATGCCTCGGCCTCCGACACCGAGGCGGCGGACGGCGAGGCAGCGGACGGCGAGGCAGCGGACGGCGCGCCCGAGGATTCCGCTGCCGCGGTCTCCCAGCCCGTCACCACCGAACCCCAGGACGCTGCTCCCGAAGACTCCACGCCCGCCGCGGAACCGCAGGACGCCGCCCCGCAGGACTCGGAGCCGCAGGATGTGGTTCCGCAGGACGCGGTTCCGCACGAGTCCGCACCGCAGGACGTGGTTCCGCAGGACGCCGTTGCTCGGGCCCCGGCGTCCCCGTCCCAGGACATGGCGTCGCAGGAAGTCGCCCCGACCGCGGCAGCCGAGGCTTCGCAGGGCGCGCCCGCCGCCTGGGCTCCGCCGCCGGTCCCGCAGGGTCCGGTGCCGCCCCTGCCGCCGTCGTACCAGCCCGCGGCGCCCGCGTCGGCGGCCCAGTGGCCCAGCGAGCCGCAGTCGGCGGCTCCGCAGGGGCAGCCGCACGAGCCGGCTCAGCAGCCGCCCTTCCAGCCGCAGGCACCTCAGCCGGCTCCCGCCGCCTGGAATCCGCCTGCCACGCAGACACCGCCGCCCCCGGCGCCCGCTCCAGCGGCCCCGCAGCAGGGCTACGGCTTCCCGCACCCCGGCACGCAGCAACCGCCCGCCCCGCAGTCGGCGACCGCTCCCACCGCACCCCCTGCCACCCCCCAGGCCGGTTACGGCTTCCCCCAGCCCGGCACCCCCGGTGCGCAGCAACCACCGACCAGCCCCACCGCACCGCCCGCCAACCCCAGTGCCGGATACGGCTTCCCCCAGCCCGGCACTCCAGGTGCGCAGCCCGCGCCGACGGTCCAACCGCCGACCAGCCCCAGCGCACCCCCCGCCAATCCCCAAGCCGGATACGGCTTCCCCCAGCCCGGCGCCCCCGGTACACAGCAACCGCCTGCCCACCAGCCGCCGGCCGGACCTCCCGCGCCCCCGGCCAACCCCCAGCCCGGTTACGGGTTCCCCCAACCCGGCACCCCCGGTGCGCAGCCCTCGTCGGCGGTCCAGCCGCCGGTTCCGGGCTCGGCAGGCGCGCAGCCGCCGAACGGCTACGGGTTCCCCCAGGCCCAGGCCGCCCCTCCCGGCGTCCCCAACCCGCCCGCGCAGCCCGGTGGCTACGGCTTCCCGCAGCAGCCCGCGCAGCCCGACGGTGCTCAGCCCCAGCCGCCGGCTTCCACGCAGCAGCCCGTCGACCCCCGTCTCGGGGCCAGTTGGCCGCAGCCGATACAGCACGACCAGCGGCAGCCGACCAACCCCGGTGCGGCGCCTCTCGGTTACACCGCAGCCGTGGAACTGTCCTCCGACCGGCTGCTCAACAACAAGAAGCAGAAGGCCCGCAGCACGCGGCCTGCCGGTCCCGGGCCGCGGTTCCGGATCGGCGGGAAGAAGGAGGAGGCCGAGCGGCAGCGGAAGCTGGACCTGATCCGTACGCCCGTGCTGTCCTGCTACCGCATCGCCGTCATCAGCCTCAAGGGCGGCGTGGGCAAGACGACCACCACCACCGCGCTCGGCTCCACGCTCGCCACCGAACGGCAGGACAAGATCCTCGCGATCGACGCCAACCCGGACGCCGGCACGCTCGGCCGCCGGGTGCGCCGGGAGACCGGGGCCACCATCCGTGACCTCGTCCAGGCGATCCCGTACATCAACTCCTACATGGACATCCGGCGGTTCACGTCCCAGGCACCCTCCGGCCTCGAGATCATCGCCAACGACGTCGACCCGGCCGTGTCCACGACGTTCAACGACGAGGACTACCGCCGCGCGATCGACGTGCTCGGCAAGCAGTACCCGATCATCCTCACCGACTCGGGTACGGGTCTGCTCTACAGCGCCATGCGCGGTGTGCTCGACCTCGCCGACCAGCTCATCATCATCTCCACGCCGTCCGTGGACGGTGCCAGCAGTGCCAGTACGACGCTGGACTGGCTCTCGGCGCACGGGTACGCCGACCTCGTCGCCCGTTCCCTCACGGTGATCTCCGGGGTGCGCGAGACCGGCAAGATGATCAAGGTGGACGACATCGTCGCGCACTTCCAGACCCGTTGCCGCGGTGTCGTCGTGGTGCCCTTCGACGAGCATCTGTCCGCCGGTGCCGAGGTCGACCTCGACATGATGCGGCCGAAGGTGCGGGAGGCGTACTTCCACCTCGCGGCGATGGTCGCGGAGGACTTCGTCCGGCATCAGCAGGCGCACGGGCTGTGGACCTCCGACGGCAACCCGCCGCCGGTTGCGGCCCCGCCGATGCCGGGCCAGCCCATGCCGGGTCAGCCGGTTCCGGGACAGCCGTACCCAGGGCAGCCGTACCCAGGGCAGCCGGCGCCTGGTCAGGCGTACCCCGGGCAGCCGGTTCCGGGGCAGTTCGCTCCCCAGCAGCAGCCCGGCCAGCCCGGCCCTGGTCAGCCGTACGCGGGTCAGCCGCAGCCGTACCCCGGCCACCCCTCCCAGCCGGAGCACTTCGCACCCCCGCAGCAGCCGGGCCGGCCCGACCAGTCTTACCCCCAGGCCCCTCACCACCCCCAGCAGCACCCGCAGCATCCGCAGCACCCCCAGGGGCAGACCCCGCCCCCTCCCCCGCCCCACCAGTAGCTCCACCGCACCCCTCCGGGCCCGCGCCGTTCCCGACGGCGCGGGCCTTCGCGTGTTCGCAGTCAGAACCGGTCGGATTCCGCCGCCACGCCCTCACCAGGGAGGCTTCAGTGGTCTCCACCAATGGGAGCAAGATCGCGGTCAAGTCGTTATTTCCGCAGGCCACATGGGGTTTGACATACCGTTGACGCGCGCAGACTGCCGCTGATAGACACTCACTTCATTCCGCCGGCGTCACCAGGTCAAGCCCGTTCAAGCCCGCCCGGCAGAAGGCGCAAACCGTCTTCTGCGTGCGACGACGCGAGGTCACCGAGCCATGAAGACACATGATCAGCACGGCAGAGGACGTACCGGCCCCCGCCTGAAGGGCATACGGCTCCTGGCCGCGGGCATCGCCGCCCTCGTCGTCACGGCCGGGCTCGCGACCCCCCTCGCTCCGGCCGCGCCGCAGGCCCACGCCGCGGAGAGCGCGCAGGGCAAGAAGGACGGCAAGAAGGTCCTCACGGTCGCCGTCGCGCAGAGCGTCGACTCGCTCAGCCCCTTCCTCGCAGGACGACTGCTCAGCACGAGCGTCCACCGGCTGATGTACGAGTACCTGACCAACTACGACCCCAAGGACGCCCACGTCGTCCCGGCCCTGGCCACCAAGTGGGAGTCGTCGCCGGACAAGCTGACCTGGACGTACACGATCCGCTCGGACTCCAAGTGGTCGGACGGACAGCAGGCCACCGCCGATGACGCGGCGTGGACGCTCAACAAGATGATGACCGACGAGGGCGCCGCCACCGCCAACGGCAACTTCGTCACCAACTTCGCCGAGGTCACCGCGCCCAGCCCCACCCAGCTGGTGATCCGGCTGAAGAAGCCGCAGGCCACGATGACCGCGCTCGACGTGCCGATCGTGCCCAAACACGTCTGGGAGAAGGTCACCGACTTCTCCAAGTTCAACAACGACAAGAACTTCCCGATCGTCGGGAACGGGCCGTTCGTCCTGACCGACTACAAGCCCGACAGCTATGTGCGGCTGGAGGCCAACAAGAACTTCTGGCGAGGCGCGCCGAAGTTCGACGAGCTGGTCTTCCGGTACTACAAGGACCAGGACGCGGCCGTCGCCGCACTGCGCAAGGGCGAGGTCTCCTTCGTGGCCGGCTCGCCGGCCCTGACACCCGCGCAGGCCGCCTCGCTCAAGGGCGAGCAGAACATCCACGTCAACGAAGGCCCCGGCCGCCGCTTCTACGCCCTCGCCACCAACCCGGGCGCCCAGGCCAGGAACGGCAAGAAGTTCGGTGACGGCGACCCGTCCCTGCTGGACGAGCGGGTGCGGCACGCGCTGTTCATGGCGGTGGACCGGCAGGCCATCGTGGACAAGGTCTTCCAGGGCCACGCGGAGCAGGGCCAGGGCTACATCCCGCCGCGCTACGAGTCGTACTTCTGGAAGCCGTCGGCGGACCAGGAGCTGGCGTACGACCCGGCGAAGGCCGCCCAGCTCCTCGACGAGGCGGGCTACAAGGAGAACGCGGACGGCAAGCGCGCCGGCAAGGACGGCAAGCCGCTGAACTACCGCGTGCTGTGCCACGCCACCGACCCCAACGACAAGGCGGTCGGCAAGTACCTCCAGGAGTGGTGGGGCAAGCTCGGCATCGGGGTCCAGCTCAACTGCCTGGACAACGTGACCGACCCGTGGCTCGCGGGCAAGTACGACCTCGCCTTCGACGGCTGGTCGGTCAACCCGGACCCCGACTACGTGCTCTCCATCCACACCTGCGCCGCGCTCCCGGCGACCCCGAAGGACACCGACGCCACCGACGACTTCATCTGCGACAAGAAGTACGACGAGCTGTACGCCCAGCAGTTGGCCGAGTACGACCCCGCCAAGCGGGCGGACCTGGTCAAGCAGATGGAGTCGCGGCTGTACGACCTCGGGTACATGAACGTCATGGCGTACCCGAACGCGCTCGAGGCCTACCGCACGGACCAGATCGGGTCGATCACCACCATGCCGGCCAAGGCGGGCAACATCTACGGCCAGGACGGCTACTGGAGCTGGTGGTCGGCCGTTCCGGCGAACTCCGACGATTCCTCGGGCGGTTCCACGTCGACGGGCGTCATCATCGGGATCGTCGCGGGCGTCGTCGTCCTCGGCGGCCTCGCGGTGCTCCTCACGGTGCGCCGCCGGGCGACGGCAGAAGACCGTGAATAGGCAGTGAGCGCACATGACCGCTGAAGCGACACCCGCGCTGGTCGAAGGGCCCGCCGCCGATCCGGGGAAGTCCGGGCCGGCGGCGGGCCGCGGGCCCCGGGCGCGGACCGGTACCGCGTATCTGCGGTACGCGGCGGGCAAGCTGGCCGGTGCGGCCGTGTCACTGCTCGCCGTACTCGTCACCAGTTTCTTCCTCTTCCGGCTGATCCCGGGCGACCCGGTGAAGTTCATGACCGCCGGCCGGCCGGTCTCCGCGCAGCAGCTCGCCGCCTACCGGCGGGAGTTCGGGCTCGACCTGCCCATGTGGCGGCAGTTCACGGACTACTGCGGCAAGGCGCTGACCGGGGATCTGGGGACCTCGTACCAGTTCCGCACGCCGGTCATCGACAAGATCACCGAGGCGCTGCCGAACACCCTGCTGCTGACCGGTACGGCCTTCGTGCTCTACACCGCTCTCGGAGTCCTTCTCGGCACCCGTTCCGCATGGCGGCACGGCGGGCTCGGCGACCGCCTCAACACGGGGCTGGCGCTGACGCTCTACTCGATTCCCTCGTTCTGGCTGGGCCTGCTGCTCATCATCGTGCTCTCGGTCGGCGTGGGCCCGGTCCCGGGCCTGTTCCCGACCGGGGGCATGGAGTCGGGCGGCAAGGAGGGCTTCGCGTACGCCGTCGACGTCGCCCACCACCTCGTGCTGCCGGTGGTGACGCTGGTCGCGGTCGAGTACGGGCAGACGTTGCTGGTCACGCGGTCGGCGCTGCTGGACGAGATGGGCAGCGACTATCTGACGACCGCACGTGCCAAGGGCCTTCGCGACGACCTCGTACGACGGCGGCACGCCGTGCCGAACGCGCTGCTGCCGACCGTGACACTGATCTTCGTCAATCTGGGGCGGACGGTCGCGGGAGTGATCCTCGTCGAGACCGTGTTCTCCTGGCCGGGTCTGGGCGGGCTGTTCTACCAGGCGTTGAGCGTGCCCGATCTGCCGCTGGTGCAGGGGCTGTTCTTCGTTTTCGCCGCGGCGGTGATCGTGATGAACACCCTTGCCGACATCCTGTATCCGCTGCTCGACCCGAGGGTGGGCCGATGACCGCCGACACCGCCACGACCGCCGGCCCGGACCAGGCGCCCGGCTCCGGCCCCGGCCCCGGTCCCCGCGCGCTCGCCCGGCAGCGCCGCCGGGCCTCGGTCGTCCGCTTCTGGAGGCAGTACCGGACGCACCGGGCGGGTCTGGTGGGCCTCGCCGCCCTCCTGCTGTGCGCGCTGGTCGCGCTGACCGCGCCGTTGACCGTCGGGGCGGACGTGCAGAGCGTGACCGACGCGCCCGGCAGGCCGCTGGAGAGTCCGAGCGCCCACTTCCCGCTGGGCACCGACCAGTTCGGGAGGAACCTGCTGGGCCTGGTGATCTGGGGCTCGCGCGTCTCGCTGCTGGTCGGACTGCTGGCCGCCGTGCTGTCGGTGGCGATCGGGACGGTCATCGGCATCACCGCCGGGCACTTCCGCGGCTGGTACGCCACGGTGATCATGCGGGTCACCGACTGGTTCCTGGTGATGCCGACGCTGGTGCTCGCCATCGCGCTGGCCACCGTCATGTCCCGCTCGCTGAGCACGATCGTCCTGGCGATCGGCGTCACCACCTGGCCGATCACCGCCCGGCTGGTGCGGGCGCAGACGCTGGCGGTGGAGTCACGGCCGTACATCGAGCGGGCCAAGGCGCTCGGCGGCGGACACTGGCACGTGATGTCCCGGCATGTGCTGCCCAACGTCATGCCGCTGGTGCTCGCCCAGACCACCCTGATCATCTCCTCGGCGATCCTGGCGGAGGCGACGCTCGCCTTCCTCGGGCTCGGCGACCCGACGGTCGTCTCCTGGGGCGGGCTGCTCCAGGACGCGCGCGAGGCCGGCGCGGTCAGCTCCGGCGACTGGTGGTACCTGGTGCCCCCGGGCATCGCCATCGCGGTCGTCGCGCTGGCGTTCACCCTGTGCGGGCGGGCCGTCGAGGCCGTCCTCAACCCCAGGCTGGGGGTGTCCCGTTGAACCTGCTCGAGGTGCGCGACCTGGAAGTGACGTATCCGTCGGGGGCGGCCGCGGTGCGCGGGGTGGACCTCACGCTCGCGTCCGGCGAGAAACTCGGCATCGCGGGCGAGTCCGGCTGCGGCAAGTCCACGCTGGCGCTGGCGCTGCTGCGGCTGTTGCCGGTCGGGACCCGGGTCGGCGGCGAGATCCTGCTCGACGGCGAGGACGTGCTGGCCATGAAGTGGGGCCGGGTGCGGGCGGTGCGCTGGGCGGGGGCGTCGATCGTCTTCCAGGGCGCGATGCACTCCCTCAACGCCGTGCACCGCGTCGGCGACCAGATCGCCGAGCCGATCCTGCTGCACCGCAAGGCGACGGCGGCGGGCGCGCGGAAGAAGACCGGTGAACTGCTGGAGCAGGTGGGGCTGCCGGCCGCGCGGGCCGGCGCCTACCCGCACGAGCTGTCCGGGGGCCAGCGGCAGCGCGTGATGATCGCGATGGCGCTGGCCTGCGACCCGCGGCTGGTCATCGCCGACGAGCCCACCACCGCGCTCGACGTGATGATCCAGGCGCAGATCCTGCGCCTGATCGAACGGCTCGTGAGTGAGCAGGACCTGGGCCTGCTCATGATCAGCCACGACCTCGCCGTGCTGGCCGACACCTGCGACCGGCTGGCCGTCATGTACGCGGGCCGCGTGGTGGAGGAGGGCCCGGCCCGCCAGGTCTACGAGGACGCCCGGCATCCCTACGGCAAGGCCCTGTCGGAGGCGTTCCCCCGCATCGGCGACCCGGCGTCCCGCTTCGCTCCCCGCGGTCTGGCGGGCGATCCCCCGGACCCGTCCGCCGTCCCCTCCGGCTGCGCCTTCCACCCCCGCTGCCCGGTCGCCCTCGACCTGTGCGGCACCCGGGACCAGTTCCTGAGGGAGGCGGGTCCGCGCCGACGGGCGGCCTGCGTCCACGTGGACGCGCGGGCGGGAGCGGGGGCGCCGGAAGCGGAGACGACGGAGGACGACGTGAGGAGCAGCACGCCATGACCACATCCTCGCTGCTGAGCGTCGAAGGGCTACGAGTCGTGTTCCCGGGCCGGCACGGCGGGCCCGCGGCCCGGGCCGTGGACGGGGTCGACCTCGACATCCGGCGCGGCGAGATCGTGGCGCTGGTCGGCGAGTCAGGCTGCGGCAAGACGACCCTGGCCCGCTCCCTGCTCGGTCTGGTGCCGCCGACCGCGGGCCGCGTCACGTTCGACGGTGCCCCGCTCGACTACTCCTCCCGCGCGCTGAAGGCGTACCGCAAGCGGGCCCAGCTGGTCCTCCAGGACCCGAGCGGCTCGCTCAACCCACGGCACACGGTGTACGACGCCGTGGCCGAGGGGCTGCGCGTCCACGGGTACCGCGGGGACGAGCGGGCCGCGGTCGCCGGGGCCCTGGCGCGGGCAGGGCTGCGGCCGCCCGAGCGCTTCTTCCTGCGCTACCCGCACGAGCTGTCCGGGGGGCAGCGTCAGCGCGTGGTCATCGCGGGCGCCCTGGTGCTCGAGCCCGAACTCGTGGTCGCCGACGAGCCGGTGGCCTCCCTGGACGCCTCGGTGCGCGGCGAGATCCTTGCCCTGCTGCTGCGGCTGCGCGCCGAACTCGGCCTGTCCGCGCTGGTGGTGACGCACGACCTGGGGCTGGCCTGGAACATCGCCGACCGGGTCGCGGTGATGTACCTCGGCCGGATCGTGGAGACCGGCGAGGTGGAGCAGGTCCTGACCGCTCCCCGGCACCCGTACACCCAGGCCCTGCTGTCCGTCCTGCCCGAGGCGCCCGGAGACCCGGTCGTCCTGGCGGGCGAGCCCCCGGACCCGTCCCGGATCCCCTCCGGCTGCCGCTTCCACGTCCGCTGCCAGATCCTGGCGAGCGGCAAGGCCGAGCGGGCGGGCGTCGCGCACGCGTGTCGCGGCCGGGACCTGGAGATCCTGGGCGGGGGCGGGGAGGCACAGGTGGCGTGCCACTGGGCACATGCCGGGTCCGGGGCCGAGGAAGAGGCGGGGGCCCGGGCGGAGGCGTAGGCCGGTCGCCGGTCGCCGGTCGCCGGTCGCCGGTCGCCGGTCGCCGGGGGAGGCTACCGGCCGCTGAGCGACCTGCGCTCCCGCTACGCCGTCTTCGCGTCCGCCGCGACGATCCGCCGGCACTTCTCGACGTCCTCGGCCATCGTCTCCAGGAGTGCCTCCAGCGAGTCGAACTTCGCCTGGCCGCGGACGAAGTCCAGGAAGTCGACGCCGACGTGCAGGCCGTACAGGTCGAGGCCCACCCGGTCGATGGCGTACGCCTCCACCGTGCGCTCGGTGCCGTCGAACTGCGGGTTCGTGCCCACGGAGATCGCGGCGGGCATGGCCTCGCCCTGGGCGTGCAGATAACCGGCGTAGACGCCGTCGGCGGGGATCGCGGTGTGCGGGAGGGTCTCGACGTTGGCCGTGGGGAAGCCCATCTCGCGGCCGCGCTGGGCGCCGCGGACCACGACGCCCTCGACCCGGTGCGGGCGGCCCAGGATCTCCCGGGCCCCCTGGACGTCGCCCTCGGCGACCAGGCGGCGGGTCAGGGTCGAGGAGAACGGCTCGCCGCCGCCCGCCTCTCCGTTGACGTACAGGTCGACGACCTCGACCTCGAAGTCGTAGGTCTTGCCCTGTTCGGCCAGGAACTCGACGTTGCCCGCTGCCTTGTGCCCGAAGCGGAAGTTCGGGCCCTCGACGACCGCTTTGGCGTGCAGCTTGTCGACCAGCACCTTGACGACGAAGTCGGCCGGGGACAGCTTCGAGAACTCGGCGGTGAAGGGCAGGACGAGGACCGCGTCCACGCCCAGCCCGGCCATCAGCTCGGCACGGCGGTGGTGCGGGGCGAGCAGCGGCGGGTGGCTGCCGGGACGCACGACCTCGCTGGGGTGCGGGTCGAAGGTGACGACGACGGCCGGGACGCCCAGTTGGCGGGCGCGGTCCACGGCGTGCTCGATGATCAGCTGGTGTCCGCGGTGGACTCCGTCGTAGGAGCCGATGGTGACGACGCTGCGCCCCCAGTCCTGGGGGATGTCCTCCAAGCCACGCCAGCGCTGCACTGTGACCGCTCCTCGTCGAACCCGTGTCCGTGTTGTCTCGGGTTGTCCTAGTTGTTCTTGCTGTCTTGTCCGCAGGTCTAAGGGTGCCATGCCCGGCGGTCGCCGCCTGCATCGGCATGGGGGCTGTGATCGGGCGCACGTCGTCGGGCGAGGACGGGTACATCGTCGACGGAGACGGGTGCGTGGTCAGGCGGGGACGGGTACGGCCGCCATGCTCTCGATCATCCGGCGGGCGCTGGGGCCCACCACCACGGCCCAGTCCCCTGGGGCGTCGGTGAGCCAGCCGGCCACGCGGGCGGCGAAGCCGGGCACCTGCCGACCCAGCTCCACCAGGCCCCGGTCGAACACGGCCGCGCCGTCGGGGGTGCGGACGAGGAGCAGGCCGACGCGGTGGACGAGGCCGCGCAGGTCCTCCTCGGCGCTGGTGGCGGCGGCGCGCAGCACGGCGTCCAGGACGGCCGGGGAGCCCTCGTGGGCCAGAAGGAAGTCCAGCAGCTCCCGGCGCAGCGGGCGGGAGGCCGGGGTGCCGGGGGTGGCGAGCACGGCGGCCAGCGCGGAACGCAACCGCTCCGGGCCGCCGTGGTCCCGACGACCCCGGTCAGCGGCGCCCTCGCCCTCACCGCCGTCGCCACCCTCACCGCCGCCGTCGAGTAGGCCTGCGACCAGGGGGAACAGCACCGAGCCGGCGGCGGGATCCTCGTCCAGGCGGTGGTCGACGTACGCCGCCACCGGCCCGGCGGCCTCCGGGTGCTGTGTCACCGCCTCGCGGACCGGGACGGCGACCCGGCGGGCGAGCGCCGGTGTGGCGACGTCGCCCAGGGTGCGCAGGACCTCGCCGATCCCGGTGCCCCGGCGCAGGCAGGCGCCGATGGCGGTGAGGACCGCCTCGGGGTGGGTGGTCAGGGCGGGCGCCAGCGCGCTCGGCGGCAGCTGCGGGTCGCCCGCCGCGAAGTGCCGCAGCGCCTGCGGCAGATGGCGGGCGCGGGTGTGCGGATCCCGGACGAGGAGGGCGAGCGCGCCGCCGTGCAGGGCGGAGTCGGCGGGTTGGTCGAGCAGGGTGCGCGCGGCGTGGCGCAGCAGTTCGCGGTCGGCCTCGGTGCGTGCCCGGGGCACGGTGCGCAGGCTGTACGTCAGGGCCGCCGCCCTCAGCGCCGGGCGGTCGTCGTGCGCCCACCGGTCCACGGCCCGGCACAGCGCGGACGGCTCCTCCTCGGCGAGCACGGCCAGCAGTTCCTCGGCGCGCGGGTGGGCGCACCCGGCCAGCGTGTCGGTGAGGTCGTCCAGGGCGCGGGCGCGGTGGGTGTGGAGCAGGGCCTGGGCGGCCGTGGCCACGGTGGCGTGCGGCGCGGCGGGCAGCGGGCGCTCGTCGTAGAACCAGCGCGTGAGGTGCGGTTGCACGGCGGCGGGGTCGGTGGTGAGAAGGCGTGCGACGGCGTCCAGGTACCGGGACGGGCGGCGCGGTCCGCCGCCCGCGCCGTGGGTGTCCCGCGCGCCGTCGGCGAGGAGGAGGCGCCTGAACAGGTCGCACCGGTCGGCGTCGGACAGGTGCAGAGCGGTCCAGAAGCCCGGCCCGAAGCCGGGCGGCACGGGCAGGTCGCACTGCTGCCACACCACGAGCCGCTCGGCGAGCAGCCGCAGCACGCGCAGGTACGGTGCAGCGTCCGCCACGCGCAGCAGTACGCCGGCGAGAAGGCGGGACGCCCACCAGGAGTGCGGGTCGGTGTCGAGGGCGCACAGCAACTCCTCGAGCCGGACCGCGAGTCGGCGTGTGCCGTGCTGGCGAGCCAGGAGAAGCAGGGCATGGACGACGGGGCCGATGCGGTGGTGCGGAACGGGCTGCGGGTGGCGCGGCGTGCCGGGTGTGTGCTGCCGGTGGACCAGGACGCGCAGGGCCTCGTCCAGGTCGAGGTGGGTGCCCTGGATCCAGTCGGCGAGCTCCTCGTGCGCGAAGCGGTAGCCGTCGCCCGCCGGGACGAGGAGGCCCTCGGTGAGGACGGCCGCCGCCCAGCCGGTGCCGCCGCCGAGGTCGGCCGGGGCGGGTCCCCGGGGAAACAGCTCCTCGAACGCGGCCCGGTCCAGTTCCCCCTGGCCGAGGCTGCGGCGGGCGGCCTCGTGCACCTGGCCGGAGACCTTCGCCGCCAGACGCCGTACGGCGGTGCCGCGCAGGCCGTTCTCCGCGGCGAGGCGGACGGCGATGCGCAGGCACATCAGGTCCAGGTGGGCGGCGAGGACGTCGTCGCGGTCGAGCGGGGGGTGGTCGGCGGCGTCGGGGAGGGCCGCGCGCACCTCTGCCAGGAGCCGGAGGGTGAGCGGGTGGCGGGCGGCGGCGTCCACCAGGGTGCCGTCCGGGATGCCGCGGCGGGCGCGGGCCTTGTGGGCCTCGGCAGGGGTGAGGCCGCCGAGGGGCAGGCAGGGCGGCAGATGGCCGCCGGTGCCGCCGTCCGTACCGGCCGCCACCGTGACCGGGGTGTGGAGCAGGTCAGCCGGGAACCGTGCTCCCGCCGCCTCCCAGTACGCCTCCCGGCAGGCCACCAACAGCCGCGCCCCCGTGCCGCCCAGCCACCGCGCGGTTTCCTCGGTCCACTCGGTGAGCCGGTCGGCCAGGGCGGGCGGCATCTCCTCGGGGCCGTCGAGGAGGAGCAGGAGGGGACGGCCGTGGGCGCGGGCGAGGCGGGCGACACGTTCCGGGGTGAGGTCGGTGAGCTCGGTGGGCAGGGGCGACCGGGCGGACGCGACGATCCGGGCCGCCCGGTCCAGCGCCCGGCCCACCGCGTCCGCGACCGAGGCGTCGGTGGCCAGCAGATCGGCCCCGCGCAGCCACAGGGTGGGCGCGGGCGAACCGCCGCGGGCACGACGGCCGGCCAGCGCGGCGAGCTCCGTCGTACGGCCGCTTCCGGAGTCCCCGACGAGCCCGAGCACGGCGGCCCGGCCGACACCGAACGCGGCCAGCTCCCCGGCCACGCCGGCGCGTTCGACCGGTCCGGCGGGCGATCCGGGCCCGCCCGGTCCCGGGTGGGGGGACGGCAGGGCTCCGGCGGGGCCGTCCTGGGCCAGGGAGGTGGCCGTGAGTTCGAGGACCGCCGCCAGGTTCAGATCGGGGCCGTAGGCGGCGACCGTGGCCGCGTTGCGGGTGAGGAGGTCGGCCAAGGGGCCCTCGCAGGGGCGGCGCAGCGATACCGCGAAGCCGGCGTCGCCGCGGCCGGACTCCAGGGCCGTGCCGAGGACGGCAACCACCGCGCCGGTCGTCACGTCGAGGACCGGTCCCCCGGCGGCCCCGCCGCCCAGCCGGAGCGCGTCGCGGCCCGCCGTGCCGATCGCCAACTCCGTGACGCCGTCGAGGAGATGGGAGCGGTGCGAGGCCGTGTACGTCACCGTGGCCGCGCCGAGCACGCGGGCCTCGCGCCAGCGGTCGGCCGCGATCCGGACGTAGGTGCCGCTACGGGCGCCGTCCCGCACGGTGACGGGAAGCGGCTCCACGCCGAGGCCCTCGGTGCGGACGAGGGCCAGGTTCAGGGCGGGCAGCGCGGTGATCGCGTCGGACGTCACCACGCAGGAGCGCTCGCCCGCGCCGGGGGCGTGCACCACGAGCCGGGACAGTCCGTCGACGGCCTCGTGGCTGGTGATCACCGTGCCCCGGTGGTCGGCCGCGAAGCCGGTGCCGCGGGGCCGTCCCGCCAGGTCGCGGATGCGGACCAGGGAGCGGTCCAGGGCACGGTCCCGGGATTCCGCCGCCGCCCGCCGCCGGATCGTGCCGTCCGGTTCCTGCGGGCTCCCGGCCGGCCGGAGCGTGTGGAGGCCGGGGCGGGATCCCTGTGGTCCATGCGTCTGTGTGGATTCTTGGAGGCCCCGCCCCGCCATGCCCGAACCTCCCCGCCGTAGCGCCGTGCCTGCTCTCGACGGTAGGCGGCGGATGATCAGCGGGACAGGCCGTGCGGCGAACGCGCCCCCCTGCACTCCCCCCGTTCACTCCGAGCGCCCGCACGGCCGGGTGAATGGGCGCGCGCCGCTGGATAAAGCTCAGGGGTGGGGGAACCGAGGGGGGACGGGACCGTGGAGCGGCGGCTGAGGAACACCCCGTGTTCGCCGCTCCACGGGCACCGCCGCGCGCGGTCAGCCGAAGACGGCCAGGCTCTTGGCCTTGCCCCGCTGCTCCTCCACGAGCGCGAGGAGGCGGCCGTCGGGGCCGTAGACGGCCACGGCACCGGCGCCCGCGTACTCGTCGGGCACCTCCAGCCGTACGCCGTTGATGAGCAGCCGGGCGCGCCGGTCGTCGACGTCCCAGCGGGGGAACGCGGCAGCGGCCGCCTCGCCGATCGGCATCACGGTCAGCTCCTGCTGGAGCTGGTCCAGCGTCCTGGCGGAGTCCAGCTTGTACGGACCGACCCGGGTGCGGCGCAGCGCGGTGAGGTGGCCGCCGACGCCGAGGTCGGCGCCCAGGTCGCGGGCGAGGGCGCGGATGTAGGTGCCGGAGGAGCAGACCACGGACACCACCAGGTCGAGCACGGGGGTGCCGTCGTCGGCGACGGCGTCGCGGACGTCGTGGACGGCGAAGGAGGAGACGGTCACCGGCCGGGCCGGGATCTCGAACTCCTCGCCCTCCCGGGCCCGCTTGTACGACCGCACGCCGTTGATCTTGATGGCGCTGACCTTGGACGGCACCTGCATGATGTCGCCGGTCAGTTTGGCGATGGCGGCGTCGACGGCGTCCCGGGTCACCTTGGAGGCGTCCGTGGCGGAGGTGATCTCGCCCTCGGCGTCGTCGGTGACCGTGTTCTGGCCGAGCCGGACGGTGCCGAGGTACTCCTTCTCGGTCAGCGCGAGGTGGCCGAGGAGCTTGGTGGCCTTCTCCACGCCGAGCACGAGCACACCGGTCGCCATGGGGTCGAGGGTGCCCGCGTGGCCGATCCGGCGGGTCCTGGCGATGCCGCGCATCTTGGCCACGACGTCGTGCGAAGTGAAGCCCGACGGCTTGTCGACGATGACGAGGCCGTCGGGCGGGGTGGGCTTGCTGGTCATGCGGTGGTGTCGTCCGTCCCGTCGTCGGACCCCGGCTTCTTGTACGGGTCCGCCTCACCGGCGTACGTGGCACCGGAGGACGTCTCGCGCACCTTCGCGTCGGAGGCACGGGCCTTGTCGAGGAGGTCCTCGATGTTCCGGGCGGTGTCCGGCAGGGCGTCCGCGACGAAGGCGAGGGTCGGGGTGAACTTCACTCCGGCCGCCCGGCCGACCTCGGAGCGCAGGATGCCCTTGGCGCTCTCCAGGCCCGCGGCCGCGGCCTTCCGCTCCTCGTCGTCTCCGTAGACGGTGTAGAAGACGGTCGCCTCCCGCAGGTCACCCGTGACCCGGGTGTCCGTGATGGTGACGTGCGAGCCGAGCCGCGGGTCCTTGATCCCGCGCTGCAGCTTCTGGGCCACCACCTCTCGGATGAGGTCCGCCAGCCTTTTCGCCCGCGCGTTGTCGGCCACTGGTCCGTCTCCCGTTCTTTCTTCTTTGCTTCTGCTTCTGCGGTGTGGATGGTGCGGTGGGGTGCGGTCTAGTCGTCCTCGCCGTGGAAGCGGCGTCTGACGGACAGCAGCTCCACCTCGGGACGGCCGGCGACCAGCCGTTCGCACCGGTCCAGCACGTCGGTCAGGTGCGTCGCGTCGCCGGAGACCGCGGCGAGACCGATGACGGTCCGCCGGTGGAGGTTCGCGTGGTCCACCTCCGCCGCGCTCACCGCGTACTTGCGCTGGAGCTCGGCGACGATCGGGCGGACGACGGAACGCTTCTCCTTCAGCGAGTGGACGTCGCCGAGGAGCAGGTCGAAGGACAGAGTCCCCACGTACATGTGTGTGCCCGGGTTGCCCGCCGGTACGGGGTCGATGGTCCTGCCTTCTCGGTGGGCAGGGACATCAAGAACGGTACCGCGAACCCCGCCGATGACTCGACGGGGTTTTCCGCGACCCAGGTGGGACGGGGTTTCCCGCTTCCGGGGGGCGCGGCTTCGCGCCCCGCACGGCTCGCGGGGCCCTGGGCCCCGCGGCCCCGGACACGGCCGTGCCGGCCGACGGGAGTGGTCCCGCCGGCCGGCACGGGTGTCTGCGGCGTTACGCCCGCGGCTTCTCGCGGAGCTCGTACGTCGCGATGACGTCGTCGACCTTGATGTCGTTGAAGTTTCCGAGGTTGATACCACCCTCGTAGCCTTCGCGGATCTCGGTGACGTCGTCCTTGAAGCGACGCAGACCCTCGATGTTGAGGTTCTCCGCAATGACCTTGCCGTCGCGGAGGAGGCGCGCCTTGCTGTTGCGCTTGACCTCGCCGGAGCGGATGAGCACACCCGCGATGTTGCCCAGCTTGGACGAACGGAAGACCTCGCGGATCTCCGCCGTGCCGAGCTCGACCTCCTCGTACTCCGGCTTGAGCATGCCCTTGAGGGCCGCCTCGATCTCCTCGATCGCCTGGTAGATGACCGAGTAGTACCGGACGTCCACGCCCTCGCGCTCGGCCATCTGCGCGGCACGCCCGGCGGCGCGCACGTTGTAGCCGATCACGATGGCGTCGGAGCCCATGGCCAGGTCGATGTCCGACTCCGTGACCGCACCCACACCGCGGTGCAGGACGCGGATGTCGACCTCTTCGCCGACGTCGAGCTGGAGCAGCGAGGACTCGAGAGCCTCGACCGCACCGGACGCGTCGCCCTTGATGATGAGGTTGAGCTGCTGGACCTCGCCGGCCTTGAGCACCTTGTCCAGGTCCTCGAGCGAGACGCGGCGGACGCGCTTGGCGAACGCGGCGTTGCGCTCACGGGCGGCGCGCTTCTCCGCGATCTGACGGGCCGTACGGTCCTCGTCCACCACGATGAAGTTGTCGCCCGCACCCGGGACGTTGGTCAGACCCAGGACCTGCACCGGCGTCGACGGGCCGGCCTCGGCCACGTTGTTGCCGTTGTCGTCGAGCATCGCCCGGACGCGGCCGTACGCGTCGCCGACCACCATGGTGTCGCCGACCCGCAGCGTGCCTCGCTGGACGAGCACGGTCGCCACGGCACCACGGCCGCGGTCGAGACGGGACTCGATCGCGATGCCCTGCGCGTCCTGCTCCGGGTTGGCCCGCAGGTCGAGCGAGGCGTCGGCGGTCAGGACGACCGCTTCCAGCAGCGAATCGATGTGCAGACCCTGCTTGGCGGAGATGTCGACGAACATCGTGTCGCCGCCGTACTCCTCGGCCACCAGGCCGTACTCGGTCAGCTGACCGCGCACCTTGGTCGGGTCGGCACCCTCGACGTCGATCTTGTTGACCGCGACCACGATCGGCACGTCGGCCGCCTTGGCGTGGTTGAGCGCCTCGACCGTCTGCGGCATGACGCCGTCGTTGGCCGCGACCACCAGGATGGCGATGTCCGTCGACCGGGCACCGCGGGCACGCATGGCGGTGAACGCCTCGTGACCCGGGGTGTCGATGAAGGTGATCGCCCGGTCCTCGCCGTTGACCTCGGTCGCAACCTGGTAGGCACCGATGTGCTGGGTGATGCCACCGGCCTCGCCCGCGATGACGTTCGTCTTGCGGATGGCGTCGAGCAGGCGGGTCTTGCCGTGGTCGACGTGACCCATGACGGTGACGACCGGCGGGCGGACGACCAGGTCCTCCTCGCCGCCCTCGTCCTCGCCGAACTCGAGGTCGAAGGACTCGAGCAGCTCGCGGTCCTCCTCCTCGGGGCTGACGATCTGAACCTGGTAGTTCATCTCGCCGGCGAGGAGCTGGAGCGTCTCGTCGGACACGGACTGCGTGGCCGTGACCATCTCGCCCAGGTTCATCATGACCGCGACGAGGGACGCCGGGTTGGCGTTGATCTTCTCCGCGAAGTCGGTGAGCGACGCACCGCGCGACAGGCGAATGGTCTCGCCGTTGCCGCGAGGCAGCATCACGCCGCCGACCGACGGGGCCTGCATGGCCTCGTACTCCTGGCGCCTCTGCCGCTTCGACTTGCGCCCACGGCGCGCGGGACCGCCGGGACGGCCGAAGGCGCCCTGCGTGCCACCACGGCCACCGGGACCACCGGGACGGCCGCCGAAGCCGGGACGGCCACCGCCGCCACCACCGAAGCCGCCACCACCGGGACGACCGGCGAAACCGCCGCCGCCACCGGGACGACCGGCACCGCCGCCACCACCGGGACGACCGGCGAAACCGCCGCCGCCACCGGGACGACCGGCACCGCCGCCACCACCGGGACGACCCGCACCACCCGGACCGCGACCGCCGCCGCCGCCGGGGCCGGGACGCGGGCCGGCAGCGGGACGCTGCGGCATCATGCCGGGGTTCGGGCGCGGACCGCCGGGACGCGGACCGCCCTGCGGACGGGGCATCGAGCCCGGGGTCGGACGCGGACCGCCCGGAGCCTGCGGACGCGGACCGCCGCCCTGACCGCCGGGGCCCTGCGGACGCGGACCGGCGCCGGGAGCACCGGGGCCGCCGGGCCGCTGGCCCTGCGGACGCGGCGCCTGCGGGCGCGCCATGCCGGTGGAGCCACCGGAGGTGAAGGGGTTGTTGCCCGGACGCGGACCGGCCGGACGGGCGCCCGGACGGGGACCCTGGCCACCGGGGCGCGCGGCACCCTGGCCGGGACGCGAACCCTGGCCCTGGCCCTGGCCGGGACGGCCACCGGGCTTGGGGGCGCCGGGACGGGCGCCGGACTTCGGCGCGGCCGGCGACGGGGCCGACGGCGGAGCGGTGAACTCCGGCGTGGTGGGCGCGGCCGGAGCCGGACGCGGCGCGGGCTTGGGACCCGGCACCGGACGCGGACCGGGGGTCGGCGCGGACGCCGACGGAGCCGCTGCCGCGGGCTGCTGCGCTGCCGCGGGCTGCTGCGCCGGGGCGGGCTTGGGCGCGGCCGGCGGCTTGGGCGCAGCCGGACGCTCCCCCGCCGCCTTGACGGCGCCAGAGGGACCCCCGGCCTGCGCCGGAGAAGGCGCGGCGGGCCTGGGGGCGGCCTTCTTCGGGGCACCCGGCTTCGCGGCGGACCTGCCGCTGCCGTTGCCCTGCTGGAAGGCGTCAGTCAGTTTGCGTACTACGGGCGCCTCGATCGTCGAGGACGCCGATCGGACGAATTCACCGAGTTCCTGGAGCTTGGCCATGACGACCTTGCTCTCCACACCGAACTCCTTGGCGAGTTCGTATACCCGGACCTTAGCCACTTCGCTCCTTTGAGGTCCGGGTTGCGGCCGGACCGTCGCTAGTTCATGCGCGTACTCATCGCGTACTCATCGAGTGCTCATCGCAATCTCGACCTGCTTTCGACTCGCGAGGTACCAGGCCGCACGGGGACTTCCGTACGGCACGTTTTCCTTGCCGTGTTGCCTCAGCAACCTTGTGCCTGCTCGACGTACCGGCGCAACGCCATTACGTCGAGCGGTCCCGGGACGCGGAGCGCCCGGGGAAACGCCCGGCGGCGCACCGCCTGGTCGAGACAGACCGGGGCGGGGTGTACATACGCACCCCGGCCGGGCAGCGTACCGCGAGGATCGGGGACGCACTCGTCCTCGACCGCCACGGTCCGCAGTAGTTCGATCTTGGCCGCTCGCTCCCGGCATCCCACACAGGTACGCTCAGGGCATGCGCGGGCACGCGTCCGGCCAGACACAACTAAGTCTACCTCCCCGCACCGACCTCACCCCTGCGGGGCAAAGATCGAACGGCTGTTGTCGTATTCCGAGCGGCCTGCGGCCCGGATCTATTCCCCCCGGACGGGTGAACTCCCCCGCGGTCCTGCCGCGCCGGCTCGTGCACCTGCTCGGAGGGGTTACTCGGGGGCCTGCTCGGTGTCCGGGCGGATGTCGATCCGCCAGCCCGTGAGCCGGGCCGCCAGCCGGGCGTTCTGGCCTTCCTTGCCGATCGCCAGCGACAGCTGGTAGTCGGGCACGGTGACGCGGGCCGACCGGGCGGCCAGGTCCACGACCTCCACCTTGGAGACGCGGGCCGGCGACAGCGCGTTCGCCACCATCTCGGCCGGGTCGTCCGACCAGTCGACGATGTCGATCTTCTCGCCGTTCAGCTCGCCCATCACATTGCGCACCCGGCCGCCCATGGGGCCGATGCAGGCGCCCTTGGCGTTCAGGCCCGATCGGGTGGACCGTACGGCGATCTTGGTGCGGTGACCGGCCTCACGGGCGATCGCGGCGATCTCCACGGAGCCGTCGGCGATCTCCGGGACCTCCAGGGCGAAGAGCTTCTTCACCAGGTTCGGGTGCGTACGGGACAGGGTCACCGAGGGGCCGCGGACGCCCTTGGCGACCCGGACGACGTACGACCGCAGCCGCATGCCGTGCGGGTAGGTCTCCCCGGGGACCTGCTCCTGCACCGGCAGGATGGCCTCCAGCTTGCCGATGTCGACGAGCACGTTCTTCGGGTCGCGGCCCTGCTGGACGACCCCGGTGACGATGTCGCCCTCGCGGCCGGCGTACTCGCCGAGCGTCGCGTCGTCCTCGGCGTCGCGCAGCCGCTGCAGGATGACCTGCTTGGCGGTCGTGGCGGCGATACGGCCGAAGCCGGACGGGGTGTCGTCGAACTCGCGGGGCTCCTGGCCCTCCTCGAGGTCCTGGGGGTCCTCCTTCGCCCACACGGTCACATGCCCGGTCTGCCGGTCGAGCTTCACGCGCGCGTGGCGGCGGCTTCCCTCGGTGCGGTGGTAGGCGATGAGGAGGGCCGACTCGATCGCCTCGACCAACAGGTCGAAGGAGATCTCCTTCTCTCGTACCAAGCCCCGCAGGGCACTCATGTCGATGTCCACGGCTACGCCTCCTCTTCCTTCTGGTCCTTGCGGCTGAACTCGACCTGCACCCGCGCCCTGACGATGTCCGGGAAGCCGAGTCTGCGGGTCGTGGGCTTGCGCCCCTTCACCCCGGGCACTTCGAGGTCGAGGCCTTCGTCATCGACCCCGAGGATCCTGGCCACCAGCTCGCCGTCGTCGGCCAGCTGGAACTTGGCCAGCCGGCCCGTGGCGCGCACGTAGTGCCGATGTTCCCTGAGGAGGCGCTCCGCGCCCGGGGTACCGACCTCGAGGGTGTACTCGCCCTCGCCCATCGCGTCCGTCTCGTCGAGCCTCGCCGAGAGCGCACGGCTCACATCGGCGATCCGGTCCAGATCGGCCCCGGTGTCGGAATCGACGACGACGCGCAGCACACGCTTGCGTCCTACGGAGTCCACGGCGATCTCTTCGAGATCCAGGCCCTGGGAGGTGACGAGCGGTTCCAGCAGTTCCCGCAGCCTCTCGCTCTGGGTGGTGCTCATCCGGGTGACTCCTCGGCCGCGTGTGCTGTTGTGGGTTGGTCGCGTGTCTGGTCAAAGGGTATCCGGTCCGCAGGGGTGTTGCCGTCCACCTGGGCGGCAGCGGTGCCGCTGAGTGATGCGTGCGCGGGGCACGGGTACCGTGATCACGGGCGAGCCGCCCCTCCCACTTTCTTCACGCACCCGAGGACGTCTGCCGTGCCGTTCCCCACACCTTCGCGCGCCCTGGCGGGCCCGCGCAGAAGGAGCCTGCTCGCCTCGGCCGCGGGGGCCGCCCTGCTCGTGGGCTGCTCCACCGGTTCCGACGACTCCGGCGGCACGGGCCAGGCACCGTCGGCCGCCGAGCGGATGCGTGCGCGTGCGGCACGCGACAGCGAGGAGCTGGCGCGGCGGTACGACGCTGTGATGGCCGCGTATCCGGCGCTGGCGGAGCGGCTGCGGCCGCTGCGCGCGCACGTCGCGGCGCACGTGGAGGCGTTCGGCGGCACCGCGAAGGCCTCGCCCGGCGCGACGGCGTCGACCACGCCTCCGATGGCCTCGACCGCGCCGCCGGCGGTCTCGGCCACGCCCGAGGGCTCCGGTTCGCCCGAGGACTCCAGGGCGCCTGCGGGAGCCGAGGCCTCGGGCTCCCCCGCCGCCCGGGAGACCGCGAAGTCCGCCCTGGCCGGGCTCGCCGCCGCCGAGCGTTCCCTGTCCGACCGGCGCACGGCGGACCTGGTCCAGGTGCCCGGTGAACTGGCCCGTCTGCTGGCCTCGGTGGCGGCGGCCGGTGCCGCGCACGCGTTTCTCCTGACGGAAGGTGGCAAGTGAGCCAGGTGACGGACCGGCGGCGGCTGGAGGCACTCCAGGCCTCGCTCGCCGCCGAGCACGCGGCCGTGTACGGGTACGGCGTCGTCGGCGGCAGGATCGGCGAGAGCCGGCGGGCCGAGGCGCGGTCGGCGTACGACGCCCATCGGGCGCGGCGGGACGCCCTGGTACGCGAGGTGCGGGACCTGGGCGGGCAGCCGGTGGCCGCGGCGGCCGCCTATGCGCTGCCGTTCCCGGTGCCGGACTCCGCGGCGGCGGTACGGTTCGCCGCCGAGCTGGAGGAACGCGTGGCCGGGGTGTACTCCGACCTGGTCCGGGCGGCCGCGGGCGCGCGGCGGCGGGCGGCCGCCGGGGCGCTGCGCGAGGCGGCGGTCCGGGCGGTGCGCTGGCGCGGGGGGAGCGTAGCCTTCCCTGGTCTCGCCGAACGGGCCGGTGCGGCGGGCACGCCCACGGCTTCGAAGGCACCGACGCCATAGGGCGTACGAATCCCGCGGACGGGCACGGACGGGAGGAACGGGACGGCACACGTGGCGCCCACGGCGCACGGCGACAGCGGAGACCGCGTCCAAAAAGACCAGGAAGTCCAGGAAGGAACGACTCGCGCATGGCTTTCGAACCGCCGCGGCGTCTGGTGCGGGCGCTGGGTGAGACCGCACCGGACGGGGACGACTGGCTGGAGACGCTGCCCGGACTGGCGCGGCAGGCGGTGGCGCTGCGCGAGCTGACCGTCGAGCGGGTGCAGATGCCCGGCGGACGCAGCAGCCTCGTCGTGCTGGTGCGGACGGCGGACGGGACGCCGGCCGTGCTCAAACTGGCCCCTGCCCGGGCCCGTCCGGAGAGCGAGCGGGCCGCGCTCGCTCACTGGGGCGGGCGGGGCGCCGTGCAACTGCTGGAGGACGGGCCGGTCGGGACGGTCCCGGTCGAGGGTGTGCTCCTGCTGGAGCGGCTGCACCCGGACGTGTCGGTGCGGTCGCTGCCGGAGGCGCGGGCGCTGCTGGAGGCGGCGGGCACGCTGCGGCGGCTGTGGGTCGAACCGCCCGCCGGGCACACCTTCGAGACGGTCGAGGAGCGGACCGGCCGGCAGGCCGGGGCGATGCGGGCGAGCGCGGAGGCCGACGCGGAGGTGGCGCCACTGGTCGAGGCGGCGCTCACGGCCCGCGCGGAACTGCTGGCCGCGCCGCCCGAGCGGCGGCTGCTGCACGGCACGTTCCGGCAGAGCAAGGTGCTCGCCGGGGACCGGATGCCGTGGCTGGCCGTGGGCCCGGACCCGGTGGTCGGCGAGACCTCCTTCGACCTGGCGCGGCTGGTCCGCGACCGGGTGGAGGACCTGATCGCCGCGCCGTCCGGCGCCGCCACCACCCGGCGCCGGATCAAGCGGCTGGCGGAGTCCCTGGAGGTCGACCGCGACCGCCTGCGCGGCTGGACGCTCTTCCGAGCCGTGGAGTCCGGCGTACGCGCCCGCCGCGTGGGCCGCCCGAAGGACGCGGAACTCCTCCTGGAATTCGCCACCTGGCTCTGACCCACCCGACCGCTTGGAACGAGGGGGCCCGCAGCCGACACGCGAACGCGGAGGCGGCCGCCTCTGCCGAAACCTCCCAGGCAGCACCGCCGTGACAACGGCCGCTCCCCCGCCCACCGGGCGACGGCCTTGGGAGAGCGGTGGCGCGGGGGCCGCGGACGGTCGGCGGATCTTGATGCGGGTGCGGGGTCCGGCGCGTCCTCGTTCGCCTTGTGGCTGGACGTGCCCGACCCCGCTTGATCCCGTGACCCGTTCCGCCGGGCGGGACTACGCCGTGAGGCGGGTGATCGCTTCCTCGATCGGGAGTTCCTCGCGCTCGCCGGTGCGGCGGTCCTTCAGCTCGACGACACCCTCGGGCGCGCGCCGGCCGACGACCAGGATCTGCGGGACGCCGATGAGTTCGGAGTCGGTGAACTTCACGCCCGGGGAGACACCGGCCCGGTCGTCGACGAGGACGCGGACGCCTGCCGCGGCGAGCTTCTGGGAGACCTCCAGGGCCACCTCGGTCTGCAGGGCCTTGCCGGCGGCGACCACGTGCACGTCGGCCGGGGCGACCTCCTTGGACCAGATCAGGCCCTTGTCGTCGGCGTGCTGCTCGGCGAGGGCCGCGACCGCGCGGGAGACGCCGATGCCGTAGGAGCCCATGGTGACGCGGACCGGCTTGCCGTTCTGGCCGAGGACGTCGAGCTTGAGGGCGTCGGCGTACTTGCGGCCGAGCTGGAAGATGTGGCCGATCTCGATGGCCCGGTCCAGCTTGAGGCCGGTGCCGCACTTCGGGCAGGGGTCGCCGTCCTGCACGACCACCACGTCGACGTACTCGTCGACCTCGAAGTCGCGCCCGGCGACCACGTTCTTCGCGTGCGTGTGCTCCTTGTTGGCGCCGGTGATCCAGGCCGTGCCGGGCGCCACGCGCGGGTCGGCGATGTACTTCACCTTGTCCAGGCCCTGCGGACCGACGTAGCCGCGGACCAGGTCCGGGCGGCCCACGAAGTCCTCGGCGGTGACCAGCTCGACGGCGGCCGGGGCGAAGTGCGCCTCGACCTTGTCCAGGTCCACCTCGCGGTCGCCGGGGACACCGACGGCGACGATCTCCCCGTCGACCTTGACGAGCAGGTTCTTCAGCGTGGCGGAGGCCGGCACGCCGAGGGAGGCGGCGAGGGTCTCGATGGTCGGAGTGTCCGGGGTGGGGATCTCCTCGGCCGCGGGCACGGCGGAGCCGTCCACCGGCACCAGCTCGTACGCGATCGCCTCGGTGTTGGCGGCGAAGTCGCAGTTCGGGCAGTCGGCGAAGGTGTCCTCGCCGGCGGCGGCCGGGGCGAGGAACTCCTCGGACTTGGAACCGCCCATCGCACCCGCGGTCGCGGCGCAGATCCGGTAGTCCAGGCCCAGGCGGTCGAAGATCCGCTGGTAGGCCTGGCGGTGCAGGGCGTAGGACTCGGCGAGGCCCTCGTCGGCGAGGTCGAAGGAGTAGGAGTCCTTCATCAGGAACTCGCGCCCGCGCAGGATGCCCGCGCGGGGCCGGGCCTCGTCCCGGAACTTGGTCTGGATCTGGTAGAGGATGACCGGCAGGTCCTTGTAGGAGGTCGCCTGGTCCTTCACCAGCAGGGTGAAGATCTCCTCGTGGGTCGGCCCGAGCAGGTAGTCGCCGCCCTTGCGGTCCTTCAGACGGAACAGCTCGGCGCCGTACTCGTCCCAGCGGCCGGTCGCCTCGTACGGCTCACGGGGCAGCAGCGCGGGCAGCAGCACCTCCTGGGCGCCGATGGCGTCCATCTCCTCGCGGACGATCCGCTCCACGTTGGCGAGGACCTTCTTGCCCAGCGGCAGCCAGGTCCAGATCCCGGCGGCGGTGCGCCGTACGTAGCCCGCGCGAACCAGCAGCTTGTGGCTCAGGACCTCGGCGTCCGCCGGGTCGTCGCGCAGCGTCTTCGCCAACAACTGGGACATGCGCTGGACCGGTGCGTTGGCCATGGTTCTCGTACTCCTGCCGATGGTGGCCCCCGCTCGGACGAGGCCGAGAGTGGGGGAAGCTGATGGCTAGGAGGTTAGCCGGGCTTGCCGCGCCGGTGGAAATCGGTTAAAGCCGACCAGGCGCCGGGCCCAGGCGGCGGCGCAGCGGCAGCGGGGCGCCCATCACGGCGTACGGTTTCGGCGCGCTGGGGAAGTGCACCTGGCGGGCGAGGTCCTCGTAGCCCAGGGAGTGGTAGAGGCCGCGGGCCGGGCTGTCGGTGTCGATCGCGGAGAGGATCGAGCGGGGCTCGCTCGCGCTGTCGGTGATGGTGGTGATCAGGGCCCGTCCGATGCCGCGGTTCTGGTGGCTCGGGTGGACGTGCAGTTCGGTGATCACGAAGGAGTCGTCGAGCCAGTCGTCGTGGCCGCGGGCGCGCAGGTAGGGCTCGACGACGGTGGACCACCAGTGGGTGCGGTCGTTGGGCATGCCGTAGACGAATCCGGCGAGCCGGCCGTCGGCCGTGGTGGCGCCGAGCGCGCGGGCCCCCCGGCAGGTCATGTGGCGCAGCACGATCTGCCGGCGTACAGCCACCTCGTCGGCGCCGAGACCGAAGGCGACGGCCTGCACGGCGAGCGCTTCGTCGACGCGGGCCGACAGGTCCAGGGGGCCGATCACGACGTCGTCGCTGCGGCGGTGTCCGTGACCGGGGAAGTGCGCCATGCCGGGAGACTACAGGGCGTGCACGGGGCGCTGAACAGCGCAGTGAGGCGCAGGTCAGAAGAGAACGCTCATGAACGCGCCGACCTCCTGGAAGCCCGCCTTCAGGTAAGTGCGCCTGGCCGCGGTGTTGAAGTCGTTCACGTACAGACTGACCACCGGGGCCACGTCGGCCAGCGCGTACCGCAGGACCGCCGCCATGCCGGGGACCGCCAGACCGCGGCCGCGGTACTCGGGGGCCACCCACACGCCCTGGATCTGGCAGGCCGCGGGGGTCGCGGCGCCGATCTCGGCCTTGAACATCACCTTGCCGTGCTCGTCGAGGCGGGCGAAGGAGCGGCCGGAGCCGACGAGTTCGGCGACCCGGGCCTGGTAGAGCAGGCCGCCGTCCCCGGCGAGCGGGGAGACGCCGACCTCCTCGGTGAACATCGCCACGCAGGCCGGCATGATCGTGTCCATCTCGTCCTTGCGGATGCGGCGGACGTAGGGATCGGGAGCGATGCCGGCCGGCATGCGGTCGGTGACCATGAGCGGCTGGTGGGCGCGGATCTCGCGGGCCGGGCCCCAGCCGGGTTCCAGGAGCCGCCACAGCTGGGCGGTGGGTTCGGCCGGTCCCACGATGGAGGAGCAGCGGCGGCCGGCCCGGCGCGCACGGTCCGCGAAGGCCCGGACGGCCCTGGGAGTCGCGCAGATCGGGACGAGGTTGGCCCCCGCGTAGCACAGGGACGTGAGTATGCCGTCCTCGTACCAGCCCCACATCTCTCCGCCGAGCCGCCACGGGTCCAGTCCGGCGACCTGAACGCGGGACGTCACGAAGGCGTTCACAACCGGCTCGCGGCCGAGGACCGCGAGCGCGGCGTCGAGGTCGCTCGGTCCGAGGACCGCGGTGGTCGTCTGGGTCAACACGTCGGCGGGGCCTCACCATGAGGATCTACTGGTTCCCGCACTGTACCTGGCAGCGACGGGGGACGCCGCCCGGCGGTGAATGCCGCCCGGCACCGCCCCTGCCAGTGAGAACGGCCGTCCCGTACCCGCGGGAACGGCCGCCCCCTGCCCGTCGGAACGGCCGTCTCCTACGCGGACCGGTCCTCCTTGACGCGGGTCACCAACTGGGTGGGGTTGACGAAGCGGAGGGCGATCACCAGCAGCACGAGCATCGACAGCGTGTACATCACGGCCATCGCGTCGATGGACTGCTGGGTGCGAATACCGGCCGAGAAGACGGCGTAGTAGAGCGCCACGACGAGGGTCTGGCTGTCCGGTCCCGCGGTGAGGAAGGTGAGTTCGAACATGCCGACCGTGCGGACCAGGACCAGTACGGAGGCGGCGAGGATGCCGGGCACGAGCAGCGGCGCGAGGACGCGCAGCAGGACGGAGCCGGTTCGGGCCCCGCACATCCGGGCGGCCGCCTCGATCCTGGGGTCGATCTGCTCGATGAACGGGGTCATCGTCAGGACGACGAACGGCACCGACGGCACCAGGTTCGCCAGCACCACCCCGGTCAGGGTCCCGGCGAGCTGGAACTTGTACAGGACGGTGGCCAGCGGGATGCCGTAGGTGAGGGGCGGCACCAGGATCGGCAGCACGAACAGCAGCAGCACGGCCTTCTTGCCGGGGAAGTCCCTCCGGGCCAGCGCGTAGGCGGCCGGCACCCCGATCACCACGGACAAGGCGACGACGAGCACGGACACCAGCGCGGTTGTCCAGAAGACCTGGCCTAGCTGGAACTCCCGCCAGGCGGAGCCGTACCACTTCGTCGTCCAGCCCTGCGGCAGCCAGCTGGTGAACCAGCGGGTGCCCAGGGAGTCGACGAGCGGTACGCCGATGACTCCGGCGAGTTGGAGGAAGAAGAACCCGAAGACGAGGGCGGCGATCCAGGTGCCCGGGCGGATCCGGCGCCACCGGGAGGGGGCGGCCGGGTCCGTACCGGACTGCGCCGCGGAGGTCTGGACGAGGTCGGCCATCAGCCCTTGCCTCCCGTCGCTCCTCGGTACAGCAGCGACCGCCAGGCGAGCACGAGGACGACGACCGCGAGCATCACCGCGGCCATGATCATGGCGATGGCGGAACCGAGGGAGTAGTCGAATTTCTGGAACGCCGCCTGGTACGCCTCGATCGAGATGACGTGCGTGGTCTTGCGCGGGTCACCGACCAGTTGGGCGGACGGGAACACCGCGAACGCCAGGACGAACGACAGGCAGAAGGTGATGGCAAGGCCCGGTGCGAGCAGCGGCAGGAGCACGTACCGCAGCCGCTTGCGCCAGTCCGCGCCGAGCGTCGCGGCGGCCTGCTCCAGGCTGGGGTCGATACCCGTCAGGTACGACAGCGTCAGCAGGTAGGAGAAGGGGAAGCCGGTGATAATCAGCGAGGCCAGCACACCCCAGTAGTTGTGCACGAGGGCGAGCGGCTCGTCGATGAGGCCGAGTCCCAGCAGGGTCTTGTTGAACCAGCCGTTGGGGCCGAGGTAGCCGAGCAGGCCCTGGGCGGTGAGGACCGTCCCGAGGGTGATCGGCATGACCAGCAGCGTGGTGATCAGCCGCCGGCCGCGGAACGCTCCGCGGGTGCGGAACGCGACCGGCACGGCGGCAAGGCAGTTGATCAGCGCGGCGGGCACGGCCAGGCCCAGGGTGATCCACAGGGTCTCCCGCAGGTACGGATCGCTGAAGAAGAGCCGGTAGTTGGCGAACAGCCCCCCGCCCTGGGCGGGTTGGAACGACAGTCCAAGACCGTAGAAGAAGGGGTAGCAGAACAGCACGGCGAGGAAGAGCACGCCCGGGACCGCGAGGAGCAGGAGCCGGTCGACCCCGCGCTCGGCCAGGCGGTGGCGCAGCGCGGGCCGCGCGGCCGGGGGTTCCGGCGGCGCGGGCGGCGGGACCGCGCGGGTGTCGGTGGCGCTCATGTGGCCACCTGTTTCGGAATGTCGCGCGCCTCCCGCGACTTCTCGGAAGGCTCCTTCGCGCCCTCGTCCGCCGGTGCGTCCGCCGGGTTCCGCGGGTCGCGGGAGCCCGGCTCCCCGGCCTCGGGGGCGGACTGCTCGGGGGCCGGTCCGTCCCCGGCGCCGGGGCCGCGAGACGGCCTCTTGCCAAGGTCGTTCGGCTGTCCGTCGCCGTCGTCGGTGGCGAAGACCAGGACCCGGTCGGCAGGTGCGACGAGCCGTACCGACTCGTCGGGCGCGAGCCGTTTCCGGGTGCGGAAGTGGACGCGGCGCCCGTCCGTCAGCCGTGCCTGCACGGCGAGTTCGCGTCCGTGGTACTCGACGACCTCGACCGTCGCGGGCAGTCCCGGAGTGCCGGAGGTGCCGGAGGTGCCGGAGGTGCCGGAGGTGCCGGAGGTGCCATCCGGGGGGTCGTCCCCGGTCACCGCGTCCAGGTCCTCGGGGCGGATGGCCGCCGTGACCCGGCCGCCGGCCGCCACGCCGTCACGGTCGAGCCCGACGAGCGGGCTGCCCGCGATGTCGACGACCACATGGGGGCCGCGGGTCCCGGTGACGGTGGCGTCCAGCAGGGTGCGGTAGCCCATGAAGGAGGCGACATAGCGGTTGGCCGGGCGGCTGTAGACCTCCTCCGGGGTGCCGATCTGCTGGGTGCGGCCGTCGCGCAGCACGACGAGCCGGTCTGCGAGGGAGAGGGCCTCCTCCTGGTCGTGCGTGACGTACACGGTGGTCAGTCCGAGCCGCTGGTGCAGGCGGCGGATCTCCGCCCGCATCTCCAGGCGCAGCGCGGCGTCGAGGTTGGACAGCGGCTCGTCCATCAGCACCAGTCGCGGTTCCAGGACGATGGCGCGGGCGATGGCGACCCGCTGCTGCTGGCCGCCGGAGAGCTGACCGGGCCGCTTGTGGGCGTGAGCGGCCAACTGGACCATGTCCAGAGCCCTGGTGACCCGTTCGGCGGCCTCGGCCTTGGGGACCTTCGCCATCTTCAGGCCGAAGCCGACGTTGTTCCGTACGGTCATGTGCGGGAACAGGGCGTAGTTCTGGAAAACCATGCCGAACCCACGTCGCTCGGGGGCGAGTTGGTCGATGCGCTCCCCGTCGAGGAAGATCCCGCCGCCGGTCAGCGGCAGCAGTCCGGCCAGGCAGTTGAGGGCGGTGGACTTTCCGCAGCCGGAAGGGCCGAGCAGCGCCACGAACTCGCCACCCGAGATCTCCAGGTCCAGTCCCCGCAGGGCCTGGTGTCCGCCGAAGCTGCGGGTGACCCCGGCCAGGCGCAGGGTCGAGATACGGGCCCCCGTCACTGGCCGGCCACCTGACGGTTCCACAGGTCGAACGCCTTGACCTGCGCCTGCGCGGACAGCGACGGCTTCTTCGGGAACTGGTCGATCCAGGTGTCGAACTCGGGGACGCCGTACTCCTTGACGACCTGCTGGGACTTGGCGGGCGCCATCGACAGCGGCACGTCCTTGACGGCCGGGCCCGGGTAGAAGTAGCCGTCGTCGTAGGCCTTCGCCTGCTGCTCGGGGGTGAGCATCCAGTGGAGCAGGTTGAGCACCGCGGACATCTTGTCGGCGCTGACGCCCTTGGGGACCACGGCGTACTGGGCGTCGGTCACCCAGGTCATGTCGTCGAAGTGACCGGCCTTCATCTTCTTCGGCACGGTGCCGAGCGCACGCGGGTTGATGTACCAGCCCGTAGTGCTCATGATCATGTCAACCTGACCGGTGGCCAGGTTCTTCATGGTCTCGGAGGTGCCCGAGCCGTACACGTCGACGTACTTGTCGAGTTCCTTCAGGTACGCCCATGTCTTGTCCCACCCCTTCTCGGGGTCGGACGGGTCCTTGTCGCCGAGGAGGTACGGCAGCCCCATCAGCCAGGTGCGGCCGGGCCCCGAGTTGGCCGGGTCGGCGTACTGGAAGCGCTTGGGGTGGGCCTTGGCCCAGTCGAGGAGTTCCTGCGGGGTCTTCGGCGGGTTCGGCACCTTGGCCGGGTCGTACTCGAACAGCGGCCCCGACGGGTAGTACACGACGGCCGTGCCCTTGCCCTGCGCCAGCTTCGCCATCTCCGCCGCCGGCGGCAGGTAGTCCGGATTGCCGATGGCGTCCTGGTGCGCGGCCATGTCCGCCCAGAGGTCCTGCTCGAGCCCAGCGGCGAGGCCGTCGGTGCCGGTGAGGACCATGTCGATCTGGACGCGGCCTGCCTGCTGCTGCGCCTTGATCTTGCCGGCGAGTTCCGGAGCGGGTGCCTTGGAGTACGAGATCTTGCCGACGATCTCCGGATGCGTCTTCCGGAACTCGTCGATCATGCCCTGGGTCAACTGGAGGTTCCCGGCGACGTCGAGGATCTCCAGCGAGACCGGCTTGCTCGGCTTGTCCGGCACCTTCTGGGCGGCGGACTGCCCCTCGTCCCCCGACGACTGACTGCTCGGTGCGCTGCATCCGACCACCGTGACCGCGAGCAACAAGCCGGCGGCGACGAGGCGCTGAACGGACGGCACACGAAGACTGGCTCTGTGGACGGTGCGGGACACAGCAACTCCCTGCGGGCGTCGGCCCGATATGCGTCAGCGACAGTGAGGAAACGCTTTCTCAGCCTGGTGCCCGAACAAAATCCTGCGAGCCATCGGATCTGTCAAGAAGGTGCGCCGGTCGAACTGCGAACGTGCAGGTCGACCGGGATGGATTCGCCCTCGATGTCGTCCTCGCCGGCCATCAGCCGCAGCAGCGCCGCACCGGCGGCCTGCCCGAGTCGCCCTCGGGGAATCGCTACCGTGGTGAGGGGCGGCGCCGAGAAGCGCGCCATGTCGATCTCGTCGAAGCCCGTCAGGGACACATCGTCCGGCACCCGTACGCCGAGTTCGGCGAACCGCGCGAGCAGCCCGAGCGCCACGAAGTCGTTGTAGGCCATCACGGCACTCGCGCCGGTGCCGAGGGCGGCGTCGGCCGCCGCGTATCCGGCGTCGGCGGTGGAGCCTGCGTCGACCGTGCGCACGCGCAGCCCGAAGTCCTCGGCGGCGGCGAGGGCGCGCATCCGCTCGTGGTGGGCCCAGGCGCCCCCGGGGCCGGCGACGTAGACGACGTCCCGGTGCCCGAGCTGGGCGAGGTGGCCGCAGAGGGCGAGGACGCCACGGAAGAAGTCGACGGTGATCGCCCGCAGACCGAGGCCGGGCTCCTGCCGGTTGGTGACCAGGATCGGGTTGTCGCGGCCGGTCAGTGCGATGAGGTCGGCGCGCGGCATGCGCGGGGAGCAGAGCAGCAGGCCGTCCGCGTACCGGATGAGGTCCTCGGCCAGCTCCCGCTCGGCGGCGGGGTCCTCGTTGGAGTCCATGACCAGGACGCGGGACCCGTTGGATCTGGCCACCGCGGAGAGGGCCTTGATGATGTCGTGGAAGTACTGGTTCGCCAGGTCCGGGACGAGCACCCCGAGCGTGCCGGAACGGCCCCGGGCCAGGCCCTGCGCCGCGGCGTTCGGGCGGTAGCCCAGGTCGGCGATGGCCTCGCGGACCCGGTCGGCGAGGTCCGGGGCGACGGTGCCGACCTGGTTGATCACCCGCGAGACGGTCGCCACGGAGGCGCCGGAGGCGCGGGCCACATCGGCGATGGTGACGCGTTTCTGCCCCCGCACGGAGGGCCGTCTCACGGACCCCTCGCCACCGTGTCCGGCGCGCTCTCCGCTGCGCCGCGCTGTGGTCATCGCATCCCCCCTGGAGTCGTCCCGTGCTGAGATAGCGTTTCCTCAGCCTGCTCGTCAGCAAGTTAGCAGTCACCAGCGAGCGGGAAGAGGCCGTGGACGGCCGCGGCGGGTGAACCGTCGCAACATTTCGATGAAAACGCTTTCCGAAGATCCCGCCTTCCGAAGACCAGGAAGCCCCGCCCTTCAGGGGCGGGGCTTCGGTGTGGGGCGGCGGGTGCGGCGCGGGCGGGCGCCGCCCGGGGGTCAGCCGCTGACCGAGATCTCCGGCTCGCCCGAGGCGACGCCGTCCTGCTCCATCTGCTCGGCGATCTTCATGGCCTCCTCGATCAGGGTCTCCACGATCTTCGACTCCGGGACGGTCTTGATGACCTGCCCCTTGACGAAGATCTGCCCCTTGCCGTTGCCGGAGGCCACACCCAGGTCGGCCTCACGGGCCTCACCCGGACCGTTGACGACACAGCCCATGACCGCGACGCGCAGCGGCACCTCCATACCGGTCAGACCCGCCGTGACCTCCTCGGCCAGCTTGTAGACGTC
>NZ_JBIVPK010000051.1:0-51690 GCF_044754605.1 Streptomyces sp. NPDC093064 | reverse complement strand
GAGGCGTTCGGTGGACGGGTGTCCGTCGCCGCCGAGAACGGCCCCCGCTCCTGCGTGGTCTCCGGCGAACCCGGCGCCCTGGACGAGTTGTCCGACCTGCTCACCGTCGAGGACGTGCGCGTGCGCCGCGTCCCCGTGGACTACGCCTCGCACTCCCACCACGTCGAGGACCTGCACGACGAGATCCTGGAGCTGTTGGCCGAGGTCGAGCCGTCCGCGTCCGAGATCCCGCTGTTCTCCACGGTCACCGGCGACTGGCTCGACACCACCGCGATGGACGCCGGCTACTGGTACCGCAGCCTGCGCGGCCGGGTCCTGTTCGCCGACGCGGTGAGCGGTCTGCTCGCTACCGAGCACCGCGCCTTCATCGAGGTCAGCTCCCACCCCGTGCTGTCGATGTCCGTCCAGGACATGATCGACGACGCCGGAGTGCCGGGTGTGGCCTCCGGCACCCTGCGCCGCGACAACGGCGGCCTGGACCGCTTCCTGCTCTCCGCCGCCCAGGTGTGCGTCCGCGGCGTCCACGTCGACTGGGCCCCGCTGTTCGAGGGCACCGGCGCGATCCGCGTCGACCTGCCCACCTACGCCTTCCAGCACGAGAACCTGTGGGTCGTCCCGGCCGTCCAGGAGGCCGTCACCGCGGCCGACCCCGAGGACGCCGCGTTCTGGACCGCCGTCGAGGACGGGGACGTCTCCACCCTGACCGCGGCCCTCGGCACCGACGAGGACTCCGTCGCCGCCGTGCTGCCCGCGCTGTCCTCCTGGCGCCGGGCCCGCCGCGAGCGTTCCACCGTCGACTCCTGGCGCTACCGCGCCACCTGGAAGCCCGTCACCAAGCTCCCACAGCGTGCCCTCGACGGCACCTGGCTGCTGGTCTCCGCCGACGGCGTCGACGGCACCGACGTCGCCGAGGCGCTGGAGACGGGCGGTGCCGAGGTGCGCCGCCTCGTCCTCGACGAGACCTGCACCGACCGCACCGTCCTGCGTGGGCGCCTCACCGACACCGACGGCCTCACCGGCATCGTCTCCGTCCTCGCCGGCGCCGAACGGACCGGTGCCGTCCCCGGCACCGGACTCGCCCTCGGGGTCGCCCTCACCGTCGCCCTCGTCCAGGCGCTCGGAGACGCCGGCATCGAGACCCCGCTGTGGGCGCTGACCCGCGGCGCCGTCTCCACCGGCCGCTCCGACAAGCTCACCGCGCCCGTCCAGGCCCAGGTCGCCGGCATCGGCTGGACCGCCGCGCTGGAGTGCCCGGGACGCTGGGGCGGTGTCGTCGACCTGCCCGAGACGCTCGACACCCGCGCCGCCCAGCGGCTCGCGGCCGTCCTCGCCGGCGCGCTCGGCGACGACGACCAGATCGCCCTGCGCTCCTCCGGCGTCTTCACCCGCCGTATCGTCCGCGCCGGCGCCGCCCCCGACGGCCCCGCCCGCGACTGGAAGCCCCGCGGCACCACCCTGGTCACCGGCGGCTCCGGCACCCTCGCCCCCCACCTGGCGCGCTGGCTCGCCGAACAGGGCGCCGAGCACCTGGTCCTGGTCAGCAGGCGCGGCCCCGAGGCGCCCGGCGCCGCCGAACTCCGCGCCGAACTGGAGGAACGCGGCACCGCGACCACCCTCGCCGCCTGCGACATCACCGACCGCGACGCGGTCGCGGCCCTGCTCGACGGTCTGAAGGCCGAGGGCCGCACCGTCCGCACGGTCGTGCACACCGCGGCCACCATCGAACTGCACACCCTCGACGCCACCACGCTCGACGATTTCGACCGCGTCCTCGCCGCCAAGGTCACCGGAGCGCGGATCCTCGACGAACTCCTCGACGACGAGGCGCTGGACGACTTCGTCCTGTACTCCTCCACCGCCGGTATGTGGGGCAGTGGCGCGCACGCCGCGTACGTCGCGGGCAACGCCTATCTGGCCGCCCTCGCCGAGCACCGGCGCGGACGCGGCCTGACCGCCATGTCGTTGTCCTGGGGCATCTGGGCCGACGACCTCCAACTCGGTCGCGTCGACCCGCAGATGATCCGCCGCAGCGGCCTGGAGTTCATGGACCCGCAGCTCGCGCTGAGCGGCCTCAAGCGGGCCCTCGACGACGACGAGCAGGTCATCGCGGTCGCCGACGTCGACTGGGAGACGTACCACCCCGTCTACACCTCGGCCCGGCCCACCCCGCTGTTCGACGAGGTCCCCGAAGTGCAGGAGCTCACGGCCGCTGCCGCGCGGAGCGTGGGGACCGCCGCCCAGGGCGAGTTCGCCGCCGCGCTGCTGGCCCTGCCCGCCGCCGAACAGCACCGCAAGCTGCTGGAGACCGTCCGCACCGAGGCCGCCTCCGTGCTCGGCCTGTCCTCCGCCGAGGACCTGACCGACCAGCGTGCCTTCCGCGACGTCGGCTTCGACTCGCTGACCGCCGTCGGGCTGCGCAACCGGCTCGCGTCCGTCACCGGGCTGACGCTGCCGTCCACGATGGTCTTCGACTACCCGAACCCGGCCGCCCTGGCCGGCTTCCTCCACTCCGAACTGGCCGACGTCCACTTGGCGGGCTCCATAGCCGTCGCCACCGGCGCGCCCGTCGACGACGACCCGATCGCCATCGTCGGCATGAGCTGCCGCTACCCCGGCGGCGTCACCTCCGCCGAGGAACTGTGGCGGGTCGCGCTGGACGAGGTCGACGCGATCTCCGTCTTCCCGGCCGACCGCGGCTGGGACGCCGAGGCCCTCTACGACCCCGACCCGGACGCGTCCGGGCGCACCTACTCGGTCCAGGGCGGCTTCCTGCGCGACGTCGCCGACTTCGACCCCGGCTTCTTCGGCATCTCGCCCCGTGAGGCCCTGTCGATGGACCCGCAGCAGCGCCTGCTCCTTGAGACGGCCTGGGAGGTCTTCGAGAACGCCGGCATCGACCCGGTCGCCCAGCGCGGCAGCCTGACCGGCACCTTCATCGGCGCCAGCTACCAGGACTACGGCGCCGCCGTGCCCGGCAGCGAGGGCTCCGAAGGCCACATGATCACCGGCTCGCTCCCCAGCGTGCTGTCCGGCCGCGTCTCCTACCTCTTCGGCTTCGAGGGCCCGGCCGTCACCCTCGACACCGCCTGCTCGTCCTCGCTGGTCGCCATCCACCTGGCCTGCCAGTCGCTGCGCAACGGCGAAAGCTCCCTCGCCCTCGCCGGCGGTGCCAGCATCATGTCCACCCCCATGTCGTTCATCGGCTTCAGCCGGCAGCGGGCCCTCGCCGAGGACGGCCGCTGCAAGGCGTACGCCGAGGGCGCCGACGGCATGACCCTCGCCGAGGGCGTCGGCCTGATCCTGCTGGAGCGGCTCTCCGACGCCCGGCGCAACAGCCACGAGGTCCTCGCCGTCATCCGCGGCTCCGCCATCAACCAGGACGGTGCGTCCAACGGACTCACCGCCCCCAACGGACCGTCGCAGCAGCGCGTCATCCGCCAGGCCCTCGCCAACGCCGGCGTCGAGGCGGACGACATCGACGTCCTGGAGGGCCACGGCACCGGCACCTCCCTCGGCGACCCCATCGAGGCGCAGGCCCTGTTCGCCACCTACGGCAGGGACCGCGACCCCGAGCGGCCCGTGCTGCTCGGCTCGGTGAAGTCCAACATCGGCCACACCCAGATGGCCTCCGGCGTCGCCAGCGTCATCAAACTGGTCCACGCCCTCAACGAGGGCGTCGTCCCCAAGTCGCTGCACATCGACGAGCCGTCCACCCACGTCGACTGGTCCTCCGGCGCCATCCAACTGCTCACCGAGCGCACCGAGTGGCCCGAGACCGGCCGCCCGCGCCGCGCCGCCGTGTCGTCCTTCGGCCTCAGCGGCACCAACGCCCACACCGTCCTGGAGCAGGCCCCCGCCGACAGCGCCCCGGCCGCCCCCGAGGACACCCCCGCGCTGCGGGACGTCCTCGTGCCCGTCCTCGTCTCCGGACGCGGCGAGGCGGCCCTGCGCGCCCAGGCCGGAGCCCTGCTCGACCTGCTGGCGGACCGCCCCGGCGTCCACCCGACCGATCTGGCGTTCTCCCTCGCCACCTCGCGCGCCGCCCTTGAGCACCGCGCCGCCGTCGTCGCCGACGACCACGAAGGACTGGTGCGCGGCCTGACCGCGCTGCGCGACGGACTGCCCGGCGCCGGACTGGTCCAGGGCCGCACCGGCCGCGGACGCACCGCCTTCCTGTTCACCGGACAGGGCAGCCAGCGCCTCGGCATGGGCCGCGAACTCTACGAGCGCCACCCGGTGTTCGCCGACGCCCTGGACGCGGTCCTCGCCCGGATCGACGGCACCACCGAACTCCCCCTGCGCGACGTGCTGTTCGCCGCCGAGGGCGCCGAGGACGCCGCCCTGCTCGACCGCACCGGCTACGCGCAGCCCGCGCTGTTCGCCCTCGAAGTGGCGCTGTTCCGGCTGCTGGAGTCGTGGGGCATCACCCCCGACTACCTGGCCGGGCACTCCGTCGGCGAGATCGCCGCCGCGCACGTCGCCGGCGTCCTCGACCTCGACGACGCGTGCGCCCTGGTGGCCGCCCGCGGCCGGCTCATGCAGGCCCTGCCCGAAGGCGGCGCGATGGTCGCCCTGGAGGCCGCCGAGGACGAGGTGCTGCCGCACCTGGAGGGTCTCGCCGACCAGGTCTCCGTGGCCGCCGTCAACGGGCCCCGGTCCGTCGTCGTCGCCGGCGAGGAGGAGCCCGTGCTCGCCCTCGCCGCGCACTTCGCCGAGCAGGGGCGCCGCACCAAGCGCCTGCGGGTGAGCCATGCCTTCCACTCGCCGCTCATGGACGCCATGCTGGACGACTTCGCCGCCGTGGCCCGCACGCTGACGTACCACGCGCCGACGATCCCGTTCGTCTCCAACGTGACCGGCGCCCTCGCCACCCCCGAGCAGGTGTGCACCGCCGACTACTGGGTCTCCCACGTCCGCTCCGCCGTGCGCTTCGCCGACGGCATCGGCTGGCTGTCCACCCAGGGCGGCGTCCAGACCTTCCTGGAGCTCGGGCCCGACGGCGTGCTCAGCGGCATGGCCCGCGAGAGCCTCACCGACGCCTCCCGCACGGCGCTGCTGCCCACGCTGCGCGGCGACCGCCCGGAGGAGCAGGCCCTCGTCACCGCCGTCGCCGCGGCCCACACCCACGGCTTCGACGTCGACTGGGCCGCCTGGTTCGAGGGCGGCGGCGCCCGCCGCGTGGCCCTGCCCACCTACGCCTTCCAGCGCGAGCGGTACTGGCCCGACACCACCGCGGCCGGCACCACCGCCGCCGCCCCCGGCTCCGCGCTCGACGCCGGGTTCTGGGCCGCGGTGGAACACGCCGACGTCGCCTCGCTCGCCGCCTCCCTCGGCCTGGACGACACGACCGTCACCGCGATGGTCCCGGCGCTCACCGCCTGGCGGCGGCGCCGCGGCGAACAGTCCGCGCTCGACTCCTGGCGCTACCGCGTCACCTGGAAGCCGCGCGGCGGCGCCCCCGCCGCCGCACCCACGGGACGCTGGCTCGTCCTCGTCCCGGCCGAACACCGCGACGAGGCCACCGCAGCCTGGGCCGCGGACGTCGAGGCCGCCCTCGCCACCGCCACCGTCCGCGTGGAGGTCACCGGCACCGACCGCGCCGCCCTCGCCGCCCGGCTCACCGAGGCCGCCGACGGCGGCACTTTCCAGGGCGTGCTGTCACTGCTGCCGCTCGCGCCCGGCGACGCCGGACACCCCGGCGCCCCGGCCGCGCTCACCCTCACCGTCACCGCCCTCCAGGCGCTCGGTGACGCCGGCCTCGACGCCTCGCTGTGGAACGTCACCCGGGGAGCCGTCGCCGTCGGCCGCTCCGAGCAGGTCACGGCACCCGAGCAGGCCGCCGTGTGGGGCCTCGGCCGGGCCGCCGCCCTCGAACTGCCCGCCCGCTTCGGCGGCAGCGTCGACCTCCCGGAGAACCTCGACCCGCAGGCCGCCCGCCGACTGCGCGGGATCCTGGCCGCCGGCGACGGCGAGGACGCCGTCGCCGTCCGCGCCAGCGGTGTCTTCGTGCGCCGGCTGGCCCACAGCCCCGTCGCCGACACCGTCCGCTCCGCCTTCGACCCGGCGGCCGGCACCGTCCTGATCACCGGCGGCACCGGCGGCATCGGCGGACACGTCGCCCGCCGCCTCGCCCGCGACGGCGCCGCTCACCTGCTGCTCAGCAGCCGCCGCGGCCCCGACGCTCCGGGCGCCGCCGAACTCCGCGCCGAACTGGAGGAGCTGGGCGCCCGCGTCACCGTCGCCGCCTGCGACGCCGCCGACCGCGACGCGCTCGCCGCGCTCCTCGCGGCGGTGCCCGAGGACGCGCCGCTCACCGCCGTCTTCCACACCGCGGGCGTCGTCGACGACCACGTGGTGGACGAGCTGACCCCGGCGAGCTTCGCCACCGTCCTGCACGCCAAGACGGTCGCCGCCCGCCATCTGCACGACCTCACCGCCGGCCACGACCTCGCCGCGTTCGTCCTGTTCTCCTCGACCGCGGGCCTTATCGGCGCCGCCGGACAGGGCAACTACGCCGCCGCCAATGCCCAGCTCGACGCCCTCGCCGAGCAGCGCCGCGCCCAGGGCCTGCCCGCCCTGTCCGTGGCCTGGGGACCCTGGGCCGGCTCCGGCATGGTCGCCGACGCCGCCGAGATTGCCGCCCGTGTACGCCGCGGCGGATTCGAACCGCTCGACCCCGCCTCCGGCGTCGCCGCGCTGCTGCGCGCCGTCGACAACGGCGACACCACCGTCGCCATCGCCGACATCGACTGGGAACGCTTCCTGCGCGCCTTCGCGGCGGCCCGCCCGCTCCCGCTCGTCGCCGACCTCCCGGAGACGGCCGGCGCCACCGCCCCGGCGGCGGCCACCGCCAGCGCGTCCGGCCTGCGGCAGCAACTCGCCGACATGCCCGCCGAGGAGCGCGCCGCACACGTCCTCGACCTGCTGCGCACCCAGGTGGCGGCCGTCCTCGGCCACGCCGACGCCCGCACCGTCGACGACGACCTGGCCTTCCGCGACCTCGGCTTCGACTCGCTCACCGTCCTGGAACTGCGCAACGCGCTCAACGCCATCACCGGCCTGAGCCTGCCCGCCTCCCTCGTCTACGACCAGCCCACGCCACGCGAGATGGCGGACTTCCTGCTCGCCGAACTCCTCGGCACGCTCCCGGAGTCCACCGCCCACGCCGTCGCCACCCGGGCCGTCGACGACGACCCGATCGCGGTCGTCGGCCTCGCCTGCCGCTTCCCCGGCGGCGTCACCACGCCCGAGGAGATGTGGCGGCTGCTGGCGGAGGGCCGCGACGGCATCACCCGCTTCCCCGACGACCGCGACTGGGACATGGCGGCGCTCGGCGCCGGCGCCTCCGACACGCTGCACGGCGGATTCCTCGCCGGGGTCGCCGACTTCGACGCCCGCTTCTTCGGCATCTCGCCCCGCGAGGCGCTCGCCATGGACCCGCAGCAGCGACTGCTCCTGGAGACCACCTGGGAGGCCCTGGAGCGGGCCGGCATCGACCCGGCCGCACTGCGCGGCTCCACCACCGGTGTCTTCGTCGGCACCAACGGCCAGGACTACCCGAACCTGCTGCGCCGCTCGGCCTCGGACGTCGCCGGCTACGTCGCCACCGGCAACACCGCCAGCGTGATGTCCGGCCGCCTCTCCTACGCCCTCGGCCTGGAGGGCCCCGCGGTCACCGTCGACACCGCCTGCTCCTCCTCCCTGGTCGCCCTGCACTGGGCGGGCCGCGCGCTGGGCGCCGGCGAGTGCGACCTCGTCGTCGCGGGCGGCGTCTCGGTGATGTCGACCCCCGACTCCTTCGTCGAGTTCAGCACCCAGGGCGGCCTGGCCCCCGACGGCCACTGCAAGCCGTTCTCCGACGACGCCGACGGCACCGCCTGGTCCGAGGGCGTCGGCATCCTGGTCCTGGAACGGCTCTCCGACGCGATCCGCAACGGCCACGAGGTCCGCGGCATCATCCGCGGCACCGCCGTCAACCAGGACGGCGCCTCCAACGGCCTGACTGCCCCCAACGGCCCGTCCCAGCAGCGCGTCATCCGCCAGGCCCTCGCGGACGCCCGCCTTGCGCCGTCCGACATCGACGCGGTCGAGGCGCACGGCACCGGCACCACCCTCGGCGACCCGATCGAGGCGCAGGCTCTGCTGAACACGTACGGCCGGGACCGGGATGCCGAGCAGCCGCTGCTCCTTGGCACCGTCAAGTCGAACATCGGCCACACCCAGGCCGCCGCGGGCGTCGCCGGCGTCATCAAGATGCTGCTGGCGATCCAGCACGGCACCCTGCCGCGCACCCTGCACGTCACCAGCCCCACCAGCCACGTCGACTGGAGCGGCGGTGCCGTGTCGCTGCTCACCGAGGAACGCGACTGGCCCGAGACCGGACGGCCGAGGCGCGCCGGTGTCTCCGCCTTCGGCGTCAGCGGCACCAACGCGCACGTCATCGTGGAGCAGGCCCCCACCGACGAGCCCGCCCCCACCCCCACCGACGAGCCCGCCCCCGCCACCGACGTCACCACCGTCCCGTGGATCGTCTCCGGCCGCAGCCGCGAGGCCCTCCAGGACCAGGTCGACCGGCTCACCGCGTACGCCGCCGCCCACCCGGAGCTCTCCCCGCTGGACGTCGGCCGCTCCCTGGCCACCGACCGCACCCTCTTCCCGCACCGCGCCGTGCTGCTCGCCGGCCCCGACGGGGTGCGCGAGACGGCCCGCGCGGTCGCGTCCCGCACCCCCGGCCGCACCGCCTTCCTGTTCTCCGGCCAGGGCGCCCAGCGCGCCATGATGGGCCACGGCCTGTACGAGCGGTTCCCGGCGTTCGCCGACGCGCTGGATATGGTCCTCGCGCAGTTCGACACCGCGCTGGACTTCCCGCTGCGCCAGGTCCTGTTCGCCGCGCCGGACACGTCCGACGCCGCGCTCCTGGACCAGACCGGCTGGACCCAGCCCGTGCTGTTCGCCGTCGAGGTCGCCCTCTACCGCCTCCTCGAGTCGTGGGGCCTGACCCCCGACCACGTCGCCGGTCACTCCATCGGTGAGATCGCCGCGGCGCATGTCGCCGGGGTGTTCTCGCTGGAGGACGCCTGCCGACTGGTGGCCGCCCGCGCCTCCCTGATGCAGGAGCTGCCTCGGGGCGGTGCGATGCTCGCGGTGCGCGCCACCGAGGAGGAGGTGCTCCCGCATCTGACGGAGCGGGTGTCGATCGCCGCGGTCAACGGGCCGTCGTCGGTGGTCGTCGCCGGTGACGAGGACGAAGTCGCCGCGATCGCCGCCCACTTCGAGGCACAGGACCGCAAGACCACCCGGCTCAAGGTGAGCCACGCCTTCCACTCGCCGCTCATGGACCCGATGCTCACGGCCTTCGCCCGGGTCGCGGAGTCCCTCACCTACCACGAGCCCCGCATCCCGCTGGTCTCCACCGTGACCGGCGCCCCCGCCGGAGTCGAACTCCTCACCCCGGGCTACTGGGTGCGGCACGTCCGCGAGGCCGTCCGGTTTGCCGACGGCGTGCGCGCCCTGCGCGAGGCCGGCGTCACCGCCTTCGTCGAGATCGGCCCGGACGGGCAGCTCACCGCCGCCGCCCAGCAGACCCTGGACGCGTCCGCCGACGAGGCACCCGCCACCGTCGTCCCGCTCCAGCGCCGCGACCGCGCCGAGGAGACCGCCCTCCTGGAAGGGCTGGCCACCCTGCACACCCAGGGCACCGGACCCGACTGGACCGCCTGGTTCGCCGGCACCGGCGGACACCGCGTCGAGCTGCCGACGTACGCCTTCCAGCGCGAGCGCTACTGGCCCGAGCCCGCCGCGCCCGGCGCCACCGGCACACCGGACCCCGTCGACGCCGCCTTCTGGGCCGCCGTCGAGCGGGAGGACCTGGAGAGCCTCACGGCCTCCCTGGGCCTGGACGGCGACACCGTCACCACGATGGTGCCCGCGCTGTCGGCCTGGCGCCGCCGCAACGACGCCCGCTCCACCGCCCGCGGCTGGCGCTACCACGAGAGCTGGACCGCGCTCGGCACCCCGGAGCGATCCGCACCGGCCGGCCGCGTCCTGGCCCTCGTGCCCGCCGAGCACGCCGGCGCCGACTGGGCGGAGACCCTCGTCGCCGCCCTGGGCGCCGACCCACTCGTCGTCGACGGGGTCCCCGGCTCCCTCGCCCAGGAACTCACGGACCTCGGCGCCGGCTGGAGCGTCGTCGTCTCCCTGCTCGCTGCGGGCACCGGCACCCTGCCGGCGCCCGACGCCGCACCGGCCGCCGTCCTGGAGGCCCTGCGGGCCGCCGGCGTCGACGCCCCGCTGTGGTGCGTCACCCGCGGCGCCGTCTCCGTCGCCGGGGAGGCACCCGCCGCCGTCGGCCAGGCCGCCCTGTGGGGCATGGGCCGGGTCGCCGCGCTGGAGCACCCCGAGCGCTTCGGCGGCCTCGCCGACCTCGCGCCCGACGCCGACGCCGCCACCGCGGGCCTGCTCGCCGCTCACCTGGCCGAGCCCGGCACCGAGGACCAGATCGCCGTCCGCGCCGCCGGTCTTCTCGGCCGCCGCCTCGTGCGCACCGCCATCGCCCCCGGCGACACCGGATGGCGCCCGCACGGCACCGTCCTCGTCGTCGGCGGCACCCGCACCATGGGCGCCCGCGCCGCCCGCTGGCTCGCCCGCGAGGGCGCCGCCCGTCTGGTGCTGACCGCCTCGCCCGCCGACGGCGCCACCGACACCGAGGGACTGCGCGCCGAACTCGCCCGGCTCGGCGCCGAGGTCACCGTCGCGCCGTACGACACCGGCGACCGGGACATGGCCACCGCCCTCCTGGACGGTCTGACCGACCTCACCGCGGTCGTGTACGCCGACGACGCCCCGACGGACGGCCTGGCCGCCGCCCTCGCCCCGGTGGACGCCCTCGCCGAGGCCGTCGCCGGCCGCACCCTGGACGCGTTCGTGCTCTTCGGCTCCATCGCCGGGGTCTGGGGCGTGCGCGGCCGGTCCGACGAGGCCGCGGGCGGCGCCTACGTCGACGCCCTCGCCCGCGCCCTGCGCGCGGACGGGACGCCCGCGCTGGCCGTCTCCTGGGGCGCCTGGGCCGAGCTGGCCGACCCGTCGACCACCGCCCATCTGCGGATGAACGGCCTGCCGGTGATGGACGCCGACGCCGCCCTGACCGCGCTGGCCGGTGCCGTCGCCGACGGCTTTGCCGCGGTCACCGTCGCCGACGTCCGCTGGGACACCTTCGCCCCGGCGCACCACGAGGCCCGGCCCACCGCGCTGTTCGACGGCCTGCCCGAGGCCAGGACCGCCCTCGCCGGTGCGGCCCGCGCCCGTACCGAGGGGGCCGCCGTCTCCGACGGCTACGGCCAGTGGCTCCTGGAGCAGCCCGCCGCCGACCGGGACGACATCCTGCTCGCCCTCGTCGGAGAGAAGGCCGCTCTGGTCCTCGGCCACGCGGACACCGCGCTCGTCGAACCCGACCTGCCCTTCCGGGACCTCGGCTTCGACTCGCTGACCGCCGTCGACCTGCGCAACCAGCTCACCGCGGCCACCGGCGTCACCCTGCCCGCGACCCTGGTCTTCGACCACCCCAACCCGGCGGCGCTCGCCGCGCACCTGCGCACCGAACTGCTCGGCGGCGCCACGGACATGGCCGCCCCGGTGGCCGCGCCCGTCGCCACCGGCGACGACCCGGTCGTCATCGTCGGCATGGCCTGCCGCTACCCCGGCGGTGTCAACTCGCCCGAGGACCTGTGGCAGCTCCTCGTCGACGAGGCCGACGCCGTCGGCGACTTCCCGACCGACCGCGGCTGGGACCTCGACGCCCTCGCCGGCGACGGCCCGGGCCGCAGCGCCACCGACCAGGGCGGATTCCTCTACGACGCCACCGACTTCGACCCCGGCCTGTTCGGCATCTCGCCGCGCGAGGCCATGGTGATGGACCCGCAGCAGCGGATCCTCCTCGAGGCGTCCTGGGAGGCCCTGGAGCGGGCCGGCATCGACCCGGCGGCCCTGCGGGGCAGCGGCACCACCGGCGTCTTCGTCGGCGGCGGCTCCGGCGACTACCGGCCGCCGGCCGAGTACGGCCAGTGGCAGACCGCCCAGTCCGCCAGCCTCCTGTCCGGCCGCCTCGCCTACACCTTCGGCATCCAAGGCCCCACGGTGTCCGTCGACACCGCCTGCTCGTCCTCTCTGGTAGCCCTGCACCTGGCCGCCCAGGCCGTGCGCTCGGGCGAGTGCTCGATCGCCCTGGCCGGCGGTGTCACCGTGATGGCCACCCCGGTCGGCTTCGTCGAGTTCAGCGCCCAGGGCGCGCTGTCGCTCGACGGCCGCTGCCGCGCCTTCTCCGAGGACGCGAACGGCACCGGCTGGTCGGAGGGCGTCGGCATGCTCGTCGTCGAGCGCCTGTCCGACGCCCGGCGGGGCGGCCACCGCGTGCTCGCCGTGCTGCGCGGCTCCGCCATCAACCAGGACGGCGCCTCCAACGGCCTGACCGCGCCCAGCGGCCCCGCCCAGCAGCGCGTCATCCGCCAGGCCCTCGCCAACGCCCGGCTGGAGAGCGCCGACGTCGACGCCGTCGAGGCGCACGGCACCGGCACCAGGCTCGGCGACCCGATCGAGGCGCAGGCCCTGCTGGCCACCTACGGCCAGGATCGCGAACGGCCCGTCCTCGTCGGCTCCCTGAAGGCCAACATCGGCCACGCGCAGGCCGCGTCCGGTGTCGGCGGCGTCATCAAGATGGTGCTCGCCATGCGGCACGGTCTGCTGCCGCGCTCGCTGTACGCCGAGAACCCCTCCTCGCACGTCGACTGGACCGCGGGCAACGCGCGCCTGCTCACCGAGCTCACCCCCTGGCCCGAGTCCGAGCGGGTGCGCCGGGCCGCCGTCTCCTCCTTCGGGGCCAGCGGCACCAACGCCCACCTGATCCTGGAGCAGCCGGAACCCACCCAGCAGCCCGCGCAGCCGGCCCGGCCCGCCGCCGACGGCTCGCCCGTCCCCATCCTGCTGTCCGGCCGCTCGCAGAACGCGCTGCGCGCCCAGGCCCGCAAGCTCCTGGCCCATGTGGCAGGACACCCCGAGGAGACGGTCACCGACCTGGCCCGCACCCTGGCCACCACCCGCGCCGTCTTCGAACACCGGGCCGCGGTCACCGCCGCCGACCGGGACGCACTGCTCGCCGGACTCACCGCCGTCGCGGAGGGCACCACCGCCGCGCACGTCGTCGAGCACCACGTGGAGCGCACCGGCAAGCACGCCGTGCTCTTCTCCGGCCAGGGCTCCCAGCAACTCGGCATGGGCCGGGACCTGTACGAGCGGTTCCCGGCGTTCGCCGAGGCGTTCGACGCGGTCCTCGCCCGGCTCGACGGCCACCTCGGCGCCTCGCTGCGGGAGATCGTCTGGCACGGCGACCAGGAGACCCTGAACGAGACCGGGCACACCCAGCCCGCGCTGTTCGCCTTCGAGGTCGCCCTGTACCGCCTGGTGGAGTCCTGGGGCGTGACGCCGGACTTCGTCGCCGGCCACTCCGTCGGCGAGATCGCCGCCGCCCACGTCGCGGGCGTCCTCTCCCTGGACGACGCCTGCCGGCTGGTCGCCGCACGGGCCCGCCTGATGCAGGAACTCCCGCGCGGCGGCGCGATGGTCGCGGTCGAGGCCACCGAGCAGGAGGTCGCCGCCGAACTCACCGACGCGGTGTCGATCGCCGCGGTGAACGGTCCCACGTCCGTGGTGCTCGCCGGTGCGGAGGACCCGGTGCTCGCCCTGGCGGCCGTCCTCGCCGAGCGGGGCCGCCGCACCACCCGCCTCAAGGTCAGCCACGCCTTCCACTCGGCGCTGATGGACCCGATGCTGGCCGAGTTCCGCAAGGTCGCCGAGAGCCTGCGCTACGAGGCGCCCCGCATCGCCGTCGTGTCGAACGTGACCGGCGACGTGGCGGGCGCCGAGGAGCTGTGCGGCGCCGACTACTGGGTGCGCCATGTGCGCGGCACCGTCCGGTTCGCCGACGGCGTCACCGCGCTGGCCGGCCGGGGCGTCCGCGTCTTCCTCGAACTCGGCCCCGACGCGGTGCTGTCCGCGCTCGCCGAGCAGAGCGCCCCGGACACCGTCGCCATCCCCGCGCAGCGCCGCAACCGCGACGAGGTGGAGACCCTGGTCGCCGCCCTCGGCCGGCTGCACGCGCACGCCGCCGGACCCCGCTGGGACGCCTTCTTCGACGCCGCCCCCGGCTCCTGGCTGGACCTGCCGACGTACGCCTTCCAGCGTGGCCGGTTCTGGCCGGACACCCTGCCCGCCACCGCGCAGGGCGGCGGGTCCGCCGGAGAGGCCGACGGCACCGACACCGCCTTCTGGGACGCCGTCGCACAGGAGGACTTCGGCTCGCTGGCGTCCGTCCTCGACGTCGAGGGCGACGCCCTGTCCAAGGTGCTGCCGGCGCTGCTCGACTGGCGTCGCCGCAATTCCGAGGAGACGCGGCTCGACAGCTGGCGCCACCGCATCGTCTGGAAGCGTCTGACCGGCGCGGCGATGGCCCACCGCAAGCCGCTCACCGGCACCTGGCTGGCCGTCGTCCCCGAGGGCCTCGGCGAGGACCCGTGGGTCACCACCGCGCTGGACGCCCTCGGCACCCGGGTGGTACGCGCCGAGGTCGGCGGCGCCGACCGGGAGGCCATGACCGCCACCCTGCGCGAAGCCGCCGGGGAGGGCACCCGCGTCGCCGGCGTCGTCTCCCTGCTCGCCCTGCGCGAGACCGTGCACGGCGACGTGCCGGAGGGCGTCGCCCTCACCGGCACGCTGCTCCAGGCACTCGGCGACGCCGGGATCGAGGCCCCGCTGTGGTGCGTCACCCGCAGCGCCGTGTCCGCCAACCGCACCGACCGCCCGCGCCGGCCGCTCCAGGCCGCCGTGTGGGGCCTGGGCCGGGTGGCCGCGCTGGAGTACCCGGACCGCTGGGGCGGCCTGGTGGACCTGCCGGAGCGCGCCGACGAGCGGGCCGCCGCCGGACTCGCCGCCGTCCTCGCCGGACTCGACGGGGAGGACCAGGTCGCCGTGCGCGGCTCCGCCGTCCTCGCCCGCCGCCTTGTGCCGGCCCCGGACCGCGGGCAGAGCGGCGCCTGGGACCCGAGTGGCACCGTGCTGATCACCGGCGGCACCGGCGCCCTCGGCGCCCATGTGGCCCGCCGCCTGGCCAAGGACGGCGCCCAGCACCTGGTGCTGCTCGGCCGCCGCGGCCCCGAGGCGCCCGGCGCCACCGCCCTGCGCGACGAACTCCAGGCGCTCGGCACCGGCGTCACCCTCGCCGCCTGCGACGTCTCCGAACGTGACCAGCTGGCCGCGGTGCTCGACGCGATCCCGGCCGACCGGCCGCTGACCGCGGTGATCCACGCGGCGGGCGTGCTCGACGACGGCGTCATCGACCGGCTCACCCCGGAGCGGTACCAGAAGGTGTTCCGCGCGAAGGTGACCTCGGCGCTGCTGCTCGACGAGCTGACGCGCGACCTCGACCTCGCCGCGTTCGTGCTGTTCTCGTCCGCCTCCTCCGCGGTCGGCAACCCCGGCCAGGCCAACTACGCGGCGGCCAACGCGGTCCTGGACGCCCTCGCCGAGGCGCGCCGGGCGCGGAACCTGCCCGCGACCTCCGTGTCCTGGGGCGCCTGGGGCGGCGGCGGCATGGCCGACGGCCACGGCGCGGACGACGCGGCCCGCCGGGCCGGCGTCGCCGCCATGGAACCGGACCTCGCCGTGGAGTCGCTGCTGCGGCTGGTCACCGGCAAGGAGCCGACCGCGGTGGTCGCCGAGGTCGCCCTCGACCGGTTCGCCTCCGCCTTCGGCGGCACCCGGCCGAGCGCCCTGCTGCGGGAGTTCCCCGGCTACCGGGAGACCGTCGCCGCCGCGGCGCCCGAGCCCACGGAGGGCACTCTCGCCGACCGGCTGGCGGGCATGCCGCCGGCCCGCCGCCTCGACACCGTCGTGGACCTGGTGCGCACCCGTGCCGCGCAGGTTCTCGGCTACCCGGACACCGGCGCCGTCGGTGCCGAACGGTCCTTCCGGGACCTCGGGGTGGACTCACTCGGCGCGGTCGAGCTGCGCAACCAGCTCGGCGCCGCGACCGGCCTGAGTCTGCCCGCGACGCTGGTCTTCGACCACCCGACGCCGCTGGCGCTGGGCGAGTTCGTCCTCGCCCGCCTCGTCCCCGACGAGCCGGCCGAGTCCGACGAGGAGACCGAGATCAGGGCCGTACTGGCCTCCGTCCCGCTCGACCGGCTGCGTGAGATCGGTGTCCTGGAGCCCCTGCTCCGGCTCGCCGGACGCGGCGGTGGGGCCGGCGACGACGAAGACGACGAGTCCGTCGACTCGATGACAGTGGCAGACCTGGTGCGGGCCGCGCTGGGCGGCCAGTCCGACCTGTAGCGCGAAGTGATGGAGCAGAGATGAACGCCCCCGCTGAGAACGTAGTCGAGGCACTGCGCGCCGCGGTCAAGGAGACCGAGCGGCTGCGGCGCCGCAACCGGACGATCGTGGCCGCGGCCCGGGAGCCCATCGCCGTGGTCGGCATGGGCTGCCGCTTCCCCGGCGGCGTCGACTCCCCACAGGCCCTGTGGGAGATGGTCGCCGGCGGCACCGACGTGATCTCCGAGTTCCCGGACGACCGCGGCTGGGACCTGGAGGCGCTGCGCACCAGCGGCACCGACGACCGGGACACCTCGGTCAGCCAGCGCGGCGGGTTCCTCGACTCCATCGCCGACTTCGACCCCGGCTTCTTCGGGATCTCGCCGCGCGAGGCCGTCACCATGGACCCGCAGCAGCGGCTGCTCCTGGAAACGTCCTGGGAGGCGATCGAGCGCGCCCGCGTCGACGCCACCCGGCTGCGCGGCACCCGCACCGGCACGTTCATCGGCACCAACGGGCAGGACTACGCCTACCTGCTGGTGCGGTCCCTCGACGACGCCACCGGCGACGTCGGCACCGGCATCGCCGCCAGCGCCGTCTCCGGCCGGCTGTCGTACACCTTCGGCCTGGAGGGGCCGGCGATCACCGTCGACACCGCCTGCTCCTCCTCGCTGGTCGCGCTGCACCTCGCCGTGCAGTCGCTGCGCAACGGCGAGTGCACCCTGGCGCTGGCCGGCGGTGTCAACGTGATGTCGACGCCGGGCTCCCTGGTCGAGTTCAGCCGGCAGGGCGGTCTCGCCCGCGACGGCCGCTGCAAGGCGTTCGCCGACTCCGCCGACGGCACCGGCTGGTCGGAGGGCGCGGCCGTGCTCGTCCTGGAGCGCCTGTCCGACGCCCAGCGCAACGGCCACCCCGTGCTCGCCGTCATCCGCGGCTCCGCCGTCAACCAGGACGGCGCCTCCAACGGCTTCACCGCCCCCAACGGCCCCTCCCAACAGCGCGTCATCACGCAGGCCCTCTCCAACGCGGGCCTGAACGCCGGCGACGTCGACGTGGTCGAGGCGCACGGCACCGGCACCCCGCTCGGCGACCCCATCGAGGCCCAGAGCATCCTCGCCACCTACGGCCAGGACCGCGAACAGCCCCTGCTGCTCGGCTCGATCAAGTCGAACATGGGCCACACCCAGGCCGCGTCCGGCGTCGCCGGGATCATGAAGATGATCATGGCGATGCGTAACGGGCTGCTGCCGAAGACCCTGCACGTCGACCGGCCCTCCACCCACGTCGACTGGACGGCGGGCAAGGTCGAGTTGCTCACCGAGAACCGCCCCTGGCCCACCGCGCCCGACCGCCCCCGCCGCTCCGGCGTCTCCTCCTTCGGCGTCAGCGGCACCAACGCGCACGTCATCGTCGAACAGGCGCCCGACACCCCCGCCGCCCAGCCGGAAGAGGCGCCGGCCGCCCTTCGCACCGCCGGCGTCCTGCCCTGGGTGCTCTCGGCGCGCTCCGCCGCCGCCCTGCGCGAGCAGGCCGCCGCCCTTCTCGCCCACCTGGACACCACCGGCGCCCCCGGCGCACTGGACACCGCGTACTCGCTGGCCACCACCCGCGCGGCCCTGGAGCACCGGCTCGCCGTCGTCACCGACGCGGACGGCACCACCGGCCGCGACGCGCTCACCGTCTGGCTGGCGGGCGACCCCGCCCCGGACGCCCACGAGGGCCAGGCCGTCGGCCGTACCCGCAGCGCCTTCCTGTTCTCCGGCCAGGGCGGCCAGCGCCTCGGCATGGGCCGTGAACTCCACGCCCGTTTCCCGGTGTTCGCCGAAGTCCTGGACCGCGTCCTCGACCTGCTCGACGAGGAACTCGGCGCCTCCCTCGCCGACATCATCTGGGGGGACGAGGAAGCCCCGCTGAACGAGACGGGCTTCACCCAGCCCGCACTCTTCGCCATCGAGGTCGCCCTCTACCGCCTGGTGGAGTCCTGGGGCGTCACCCCCGACTTCGTCGCCGGCCACTCCATCGGCGAGATCGCCGCCGCGCATGTCGCCGGGGTGTTCTCGCTGGAGGACGCCTGCCGGCTGGTCGCCGCTCGCGCCGGTCTGATGCAGGCGCTGCCGCGTGGCGGTGCCATGGTCGCCGTCGAGGCGACCGAGGACGAGGTACTGCCGCTGCTCACCGAGGGCGTTGTCGTCGCCGCGATCAACGGCCCGACCTCTGTTGTCGTCTCCGGTGCGGAGGAGGCCACCCTCGCGGTCGCGGAGAAGCTCGCCGCGCAGGGTCGTCGTACCAGCCGTCTGCGGGTGAGCCACGCGTTCCATTCGCCTCTGATGGACCCGATGCTGGAGGACTTCCGGGCGGTCGCCGAGACGCTCTCGTACGAAGAACCGCGGATCCCGGTCGTCTCCAACCTGACCGGCACGGTCGCTGCCGACGGGCAGTTGACCGACCCGGAGTACTGGGCGCGTCATGTCCGCGAGGCCGTCCGGTTCGCCGACGGCATCCGCGCGCTCACCGAGGCCGGCGCCGACGTCCTGCTCGAACTCGGCCCCGACGGCGTACTGGCCGCCCTGGCCCAGCAGTCCGCCACCGCCGTCACCATCCCGGTCCTGCGCAAGGACCGCCCCGAGGAGCACAGCGCCGTCACTGCGCTGGCCCGGCTGCACTCGGCCGGCGTCACCGTCGACTGGGCGGCGTTCCACGACGGCACCGGCGCCCACACCACCGAACTGCCCACCTACGCCTTCCAGCACGAGCGCTACTGGCCCAAGGGGACCCCGACCGCCGTCGACGCCACCGGTCTCGGCCTCGCCTGCGCCGACCACCCGCTGCTCGGCGCCGCCATGTCGGTGGCCGGATCCGACGAACTCCTGCTCACCGGCACCCTGTCGCTCGCCACCCACCCGTGGCTCGCCGACCACAGCGTCGGCGGCACGGTCCTCTTCCCCGGCACCGGATTCCTGGAGCTGGCCGTCCGGGCCGCCGACCAGGCCGGCTGCGACCGGGTCGAGGAACTGACGATCGCCACCTCCTTCACGCTGCCCCCCACGGGCGCCGTGCAGATGCAGATCTCCGTCGGCGCCGCCGACGAGAACGGCCACCGCGAACTGCGCTTCTTCACCCGGCCCGGCGAGGACCAGGACGCCGACTGGACCCAGCATGCCACCGGCCGCATCGGCTCCGGCGAGCACGTCCTCGGCTTCGACACCACCGTGTGGCCGCCGCGTGACGCCGAGGCCGTCGACATCGAGGGCCTGTTCGACCGTTTCGCCTCGGACGGCCTGGAGTACGGTCCGGTCTTCCGCGGGCTGCGCGCCGTGTGGCGCCACGACGACACGGTCTACGCCGACGTCGAACTGCCCGACTCGGTCGAGGACTCCGGTGCCTTCGGTCTGCACCCGGCGCTTCTGCATGCTGCCCTGCACGGCACCGTCTTCCTCTCCGACGACAGCAGCCTGCTGCCGTTCGCCTGGAACGGCGTGTCCCTGCACGCGGACGGGGCGAGCACCTTGCGGGTGCGGATCGCCTCGTGCGGTGAGGACGCGGTGCAGATCGCGGCGGTCGACCCGGCGGGTCAGCCGGTCGTCTCCGTGGAGTCGCTGGCGCTGCGTGCCGCGGACGCGGAGGCCGGCGCCCAGCCGCGCCGTGATGACGCCAACTCGCTGTTCCGCGTCGACTGGACGCCTCGTACGGTCGCCGCCCCGGCTGCTCCTGCCACCTGGGCTGTGCTGGGTGATGATCCGTTCGGTCTGACGGCTGTGCTCGCGGCGGGCTCCGAGGCGGTCGCGGGCGTGAAGGTTCCGGCTGCGACGCTTGAGGAGTTGGCTGCCCGGAGTGGCGCCGTTCCGGACATGGTCGTGGTGACGGTTCGTGGCGATGGCGATCAACGACCCGAGGCCGCCCATGAGTTGATCCGCGAGGTGCTTGCTCTGGTGCAGGGGTGGCTGGCCGAGCCTGCCTTTGCCTCCTCCCGGCTGGTCGTGATCACCCGCAGCGCTGTCGCCGACGGCGAGCGTGGTCCGCTCGATCTTGCCGCCGCCCCTGTGTGGGGTCTGGTGCGTTCCGCCCAGTCCGAGAACCCGGGCCGGCTGCTGCTGGCCGATGTCGATGACACGGCTGACTCGCTGGCCCGACTGCCGCTGCTGGCTGGGCTGTTCGACGCGGAGGAGCCACAGGCCGTGGTCCGCGGGGGCACGGTCCGTGTCGGGCGGCTCGCCCGGCTGGAGTCCGGTGGCTCTGCCGTTCGGCCCCTGGATGACGAGGGCACTGTCCTGGTCACCGGTGGTACTGGCGGTCTCGCTTCCGAGCTGGCCCGTCACCTGGTCGCCGAGCACGGCGTCAAGCATCTGCTGCTGACCAGCCGCCGCGGTCCTGACGCCCCCGGTGCCGCCGATCTCGTGCAGGCGCTGGCCGATCTCGGTGCCGAGGCCAGGGTCGCCGCGTGCGACGTCGCCGACCGTGACGCGCTCGCCGAGTTGCTTGCCTCCGTCCCTGCCGCGCACCCGCTGACTGCTGTGGTGCACACGGCCGGCGTCCTCGACGACGGGATCGTCGCTTCCCTCACCCCCGACCGCCTCGACTCCGTGCTGCGGCCCAAGGTCGACGCCGCCTGGCATCTGCACGACCTCACCCGCGACCTCGACCTGGCCGCCTTCGTCCTGTACTCCTCGACGGCCGGTGTCATGGGCAGCCCCGGGCAGGCCAACTACGCGGCGGGCAACACCTTCCTGGACGCCCTCGCCGCCCACCGCCAGGCCCTCGGCCTGCCCACCACCTCGCTCGCGTGGTGCGCGTGGGAGCAAGGCGTCGGCATGACGGGCCAGTTGAGTGGTCAGGACGCACGCCGGATCAGTGACGCCGGTGGGATGCCGCTGCTGTCCGTCGAGCGGGGCCTGGCCCTGTACGACGCCGCCATGCTCGCCGACGAGCCGCTCGTGGTGCCGCTCGGTCTGGGCGGCGGCCCGTTGCACGCCGGTGCCGGCGTCCCCGCGATCCTGCGTGGACTGGTCCGTACCGGTGGGCGCCGGGCCCGGGCAGCCACCGCCGCGGTCGCCCGCGCGGGACTCGCCGAGCGTCTCGCCGTTCTGCCCGAGGAGCAGCGTCGGCCGTTCGTGGTCCATCTGGTGCGTGCCGAGGCCGCCGCGGTCCTTGGGCACGGTTCCGCCGACGCCGTGGACGTCCGCCGCGAGTTCCGCGGTCTCGGCTTCGACTCGCTCACCGCGATCGAGCTGCGCAACCGGCTCGGCAGGGCAACCGGTCTCACTCTCCCCGCCACGCTCGTCTTCGACTACCCGACGCCCGAGCAGCTCGCCGACCATCTCCTGGACGAACTGCTCGGTGCCGATGCCATCGAGGTCTTCGCCCCCCCGGAGACCGCCGCCGAGGTGACCGACGATCCTGTCGTCATCGTCGGGATGGGCTGCCGCTTCCCGGGCAGTGTCGGATCGCCCGAGGAACTGTGGGACCTCCTGGCGTCCGGAACCGACGCCATCACCGGCTTCCCCGCCGACCGTGAGTGGGAGTCGTCGCCGCTCGTCGGCGGTGAGGCCGGTGCTGTGTCCGGGCAGGGCGGATTCCTGAGTGACATCGCCGGCTTCGACGCCGGGTTCTTCGGCATCTCCCCGCGCGAGGCCCTGGCCATGGACCCGCAACAGCGCATCCTGCTCGAAGTCACCTGGGAGGCCATCGAGCGCGCCGGTGTCGACCCGGCCACCCTGCGCGGAAGCCGTACGGGTGTCTTCATGGGCGTCAACGGTCAGGACTACTCCAGTCTGGTCATGGGGTCCCGCGACGACGTCGCGGGCCACGCCACCGCCGGCCTGGCGGTCAGTGTGGTCTCCGGCCGCCTCTCCTATGCGCTCGGCCTCGAGGGGCCTGCCCTGTCCGTCGACACGGCCTGCTCCTCGTCGCTGGTGTCCCTGCATCTCGCTGCGCAGGCGCTGCGGGCGGGGGAGTGCAGCATGGCGCTGGTCGGCGGTGTCACCGTGATGACGACTCCCGCCAACTTCGCCGGGTTCTCGCGGATGGGCGGTCTCGCGCAGGACGGCCGCTGCAAGGCGTTCTCCGACTCCGCCGACGGCACGGGCTGGGCCGAGGGCGCGGCTGTGTTCGTCGTCGAGCGTCTCTCCGACGCCCGTCGCGCGGGGCACCGGGTACTTGCCGTGGTGCGTGGCTCCGCCGTCAACCAGGACGGTGCCTCCAACGGACTCACGGCCCCCAACGGCCCCTCCCAGCAGCGTGTGATCCGGCAGGCGCTGGCCAACGCGGGCCTGAACACGAGTGATGTCGACGCGGTCGAGGCGCATGGCACCGGCACCCCGCTCGGTGACCCGATCGAGGCCCAGGCCCTGCTGGCCACCTACGGCTCCGACCGTGACCCGCAGCAGCCGTTGCTGCTCGGTTCGGTGAAGTCGAACATCGGCCACACCCAGGCTGCGGCCGGTGCCGCCGGACTCGTCAAGATGGTCATGGCGATGCGCAACGGCATGCTCCCGCGCACGCTGCACGTCACCGAGCCGTCCTCGCACGTCGACTGGTCTCTGGGTGCTGTACGGCTGCTCACCGAGGAGACCGACTGGCCGGAGACGGGCCGGGCGCGCCGGGCCGGTGTGTCGTCGTTCGGCATCAGCGGCACCAACGCCCACGTCATTCTCGAGGGCCCTCCTGAGGAGCCGGTGTCTGCGCCGGTTGCCGTCCGACCGGTGCCCGGCGCGCTCGCCTGGCCCGTCTCGGCGAAGTCCGACGCCGCGCTCGACGCCCAGGTGGAGCGGCTGCGGGCGTCCGCCGACGCGCTGCCCCCGCTCGACACCGCGTACACCCTGGCCACCGGCCGTTCCAGTTTCGAGCACCGGGCCGTCCTGCTCGCCGCCGACGGCACCGTCACCGAGCTCGCCCGGGGTGTCGCCGAACCGCACCGTACCGCCTTCCTGTTCTCGGGTCAGGGCGCCCAGCGCCTCGGCATGGGCCGTGAACTCCACGCCCGTTGCCCGGTGTTCGCGGAGGCATTCGACTCCGCCGCCGCCCTCCTGGAGACCGGGCACGGTCCGTCCGTCCGCGACGTGATGTGGGGCAGCGACGAAACGGCCCTGAACGCCACCGCGTTCACCCAGCCCGCGCTCTTCGCCGTCGAGGTCGCCCTGTTCCGCCTCGTGGAGTCCTGGGGTCTAGCCCCTGACTTCGTCGCCGGTCACTCGGTCGGTGAGATCGCGGCCGCGCATGTCGCCGGGGTGTTCTCGCTGGAGGACGCCTGCCGGCTGGTCGTCGCGCGTGCCGGTCTGATGCAGGCATTGCCGCGCGGCGGTGCCATGGTGGCCGTGGAGGCCACCGAGGACGAGGTTCTGCCGCTGCTCACCGAGGCTGTCGCCGTCGCCGCGGTCAACGGTCCGACCTCGGTCGTGGTCTCCGGTGAGGAGCAGGCCACTCTCGTGGTGGCCGAGCAGCTTGCCGCGCGGGGCCGCCGTACCAGCCGCCTGCGCGTCAGCCACGCGTTCCATTCGCCGCTGATGGACCCGATGCTGGAGGACTTCCGGGCGGTCGCCGAGACGCTCTCGTACGACGAGCCGCGGATTCCGGTGGTCTCCAACCTGACCGGTGAGGTCGCCTCCGCGGGCACGCACACCCACGCGGACTACTGGGTGCGTCATGTCCGCGAGGCCGTGCGGTTCGCCGACGGTGTCCGCGCGCTCGCCGACCGGGGCGTCACCGCCTTCCTGGAGGTCGGCCCCGACGGTGTGCTCTCCGCGCTCGCCGCCGTCTCCCTGCCCGACACCGGCACGGTCGTCGTGCCGGCGCTGCGCAAGGACCGCGACGAGACCGTGTCCGTCCTCACCGCCCTGGCCCGGTTGCACACCGCCGGTGCCGACGTCGACTGGTCGGCTCCCCTGTCCGGCACCGGCGCCCGCACCGTCGAACTGCCCACCTATGCCTTCCAGCACGAGCGCTACTGGCCCAAGGCGGCCCCGCTCGCCGCGGACGCCTCCGGTCTCGGTCTGGCCGCCGTCGACCACCCGCTGCTCGGCGCCGCCATGTCGGTGGCCGGATCCGACGAACTCCTGCTGACCGGCACCCTGTCGGTTGCCACCCAGCCGTGGCTCGCCGACCACGTCGTCGGCGGCATGATCTTCTTCCCCGGTACCGGATTCCTGGAGCTGGCCGTGCGCGCCGCCGACCAGGCCGGCTGTGACCGGGTCGAGGAGCTGATGATCGCGGCGCCGCTCGTGCTGCCCTCCACGGGCGCCCTGCAGATGCAGATCTCCGTCGGCGCCGCCGACGAGGAGGGCTCCCGCGAGCTGCGCTTCTTCACCCGGCCCGGCGAGGACCAGGACGCCGACTGGGTCCAGCACGCCACCGGCCGCATCGGCTCGGGTGGGCATGCTCTCGGCTTCGACACCACCGTGTGGCCGCCCCGTGACGCGGAGGCCGTCGACATCGACGACATGTTCGAGCGCTATGCCTCCGACGGCTTGGAGTACGGCCCGGTCTTCCGTGGACTGCGTGCCGTGTGGCGCCAGGACGACACGGTCTACGCCGAAGTCGCGCTGCCCGACAGCGTCGAGGACGCCGACGCGTTCGGCCTGCACCCGGCACTCTTCGACGCCGCCCTGCACAGCACGGTCTTCCTGTCCGCCGAGGGCGACGATCGCAGTCTGCTGCCGTTCGCCTGGGAGGGCGTGTCCCTGCACGCGGACGGAGCCGCCTCCCTGCGGGTGCGGATCGCCTCCTGCGGTGAGGACGCGGTGCAGATCGCCGCGGTCGACCCGGGGGGGCAGGCCGTTGTCTCCGTGGAGTCGCTGACGCTGCGTGCCGCGGGCCCGGAGCCCGGGGCCGAGTCGCGCCGGGATGACGCCAACTCTCTTCTCCGCGTCGACTGGACGCCTCGTACGGTCGCCGCCCCGGCTGCTCCTGCTAGCTGGGCCGTGCTCGGTGATGACCCCTTCGGGCTGACCTCTGTGCTCGCGGCGGACTCCGGGGCGGTCGCGGGCGTGCACGCCCCGGCTGTCACGCTCGATGAGCTGGCCGCCCGGAGCGGAGCCGCGCCGGACATGGTCGCCGTGACGGTGTGTGGCGACGTCGACCGGGGGCCCGAAGTCGCCCATGAGCTGGCCCATGAGGTGCTTGCCCTGGTGCAGCGGTGGCTGGCCGAGCCCGCTTTCGCCTCCTCCCGGCTCGTAGTGGTCACCCGGAACGCCGTCGCCGACGGCGAGCGTGGTCCGCTCGATCTGGTCGCTGCCCCCGTGTGGGGTCTGGTGCGTTCCGCCCAGTCCGAGAACCCGGGCCGGCTGCTGCTGGCCGATGTCGATGACACGGCCGAGTCCATGGCCCGACTGCCGCTGCTGGCAGGGCTGTTCGACGCGGAGGAGCCGCAGGCACAGGTCCGTAAAGGCACCGTCCGCGTCGGTCGGCTCGCCCGGCTGGAGTCCGGTTCCTCTCTCGTTCCGCCGGCCGGGACGCCGTGGCGGTTGGGCAGCCGCGTCAAGGGCAGCCTCGACGGTCTCGCCCTGCTGCCGTATCCGGAGGCTCTGGAGCCGCTGGTCGGCCGCCAGGTGCGCATCGGGATCCGCGCCGCGGGCCTCAACTTCCGCGACGTCCTCAACGCGCTCGGTATGTACCCCGGTGAGGCGGGCCTGTTCGGCTCCGAAGCCGCGGGTGTCGTGACCGAGGTCGGTCCGGACGTCACCGAACTGGCCCCCGGCGACCGGGTCATGGGCATGGTGTTCGGCGGGTTCGGTCCGCTGGGGGCCGCCGATGAGCGTCTGCTGACCCGGATCCCCGACGACTGGTCCTGGGAGACCGCGTCGTCCGTGCCGCTGGTGTTCCTCACCGCCTACTACGCGCTGAAGGATCTCGCCGGGCTGAAGGCGGGGGAGAAGGTCCTGATCCACGCCGGTGCCGGTGGTGTCGGTATGGCGGCGATCCAGATCGCCCGTCACTTCGGTGCGGAGGTCTTCGCGACGGCCAGTGAGGGCAAGTGGGATGTGCTGCGCTCCCTCGGGGTCGCCGACGACCACATCGCCTCCTCGCGCACCCTCGACTTCGAGGCGGCGTTCGCCGAGGTCGCGGGTGAGGAGGGCCTTGATGTCGTCCTGAACGCCCTGGCCGGTGAGTTCGTCGACGCGTCGCTGCGGCTGCTCGGTGCGGGCGGCCGGTTCCTGGAGATGGGCAAGACCGATGTCCGGGACACCGGCTCCGCCCCGGACGGCATCAGCTACCAGTCCTTCGACCTGGGCATGGTCGATCCCGACCGCATCCAGCAGATGCTGCTCGACCTCGTCGACCTCTTCGAGCAGGACGTGCTGTCCCCGCTCCCGGTCCGTGCCTGGGACGTCCGTCGCTCTCGTGAGGCCTTCCGCTTCATGAGCATGGCCAAGCACATCGGCAAGATCGTGCTGACCGTGCCCCGGCCCCTGGATCCCGAGGGCACCGTCCTGGTCACCGGCGGCACCGGCGGCCTCGCTTCCGAGCTGGCCCGCCACCTGGTCGCCGAGCACGGCATCAAGCACCTGCTGCTCACCAGCCGCCGCGGGCCCGACGCCCCCGGTGCCGCTGATCTCGTCCAGGTACTGACCGATCTCGGTGCCGAGGCCAGGGTCGCCGCCTGTGACGTCGCCGACCGCGACGCCCTCGCCGCACTGGTCGCCTCCGTCCCTGCCGCGCACCCGCTGACTGCTGTGGTGCACACGGCGGGTGTCCTCGACGACGGCATCCTCGCCTCCCTCACCCCCGACCGCCTCGACTCCGTGCTGCGGCCCAAGGTCGACGCCGCCTGGCACCTGCACGACCTCACCCGCGACCTCGACCTGGCCGCCTTCGTCCTGTACTCCTCGACCTCCGGTGTCTTCGGCAGCCCCGGGCAGGCCAACTACGCGGCGGGCAACACCTTCCTGGACGCCCTCGCCGCCCACCGCCAGACCCTCGGCCTGCCCGCCACCTCGCTCGCCTGGAACGCCTGGGAGCAGGGCAGCGGCATGACGAGCGGCCTGAGCGACCAGGACATGCGCCGCATCAACGACAACAGCGGCATGCCGCTGCTGTCCGTCGAGCGGGGCCTGGCCCTGTACGACGCCGCCACCCTCGCCGACGAACCGCTCGTCGTGCCGCTGGGCCTCGGCGGCGGTGGCTCGCTGCCCCCCGGCATGAGCGTCCCCGCGATCCTGCGCGGACTGGTCCGCACCGGCGGACGCCGGGCCCGGGCCGGCACCGCCGCGATCGCCCGCGCCGGACTCGCCGAGCGTCTCGCGGTCCTGCCCGAAGAGCAGCGCCTGCCGTTCGTGGTCGACCTGGTGCGTGCCGAGGCCGCCACGGTCCTCGGGCACGGTTCCGCCGACGCCGTCGACGCCCGCCGCGAGTTCCGCGGCCTCGGCTTCGACTCGCTCACCGCGATCGAGCTGCGCAACCGGCTCGGCAAGGCCTCCGGCCTCACTCTGACCGCCACCCTCGTCTTCGACTACCCGACGCCCCAGCGGCTCGCCGAGCATCTCCTGGACGAACTGCTCGGCGCCGACGCCGCGGAGGCCTTCACCGCCCCCCAGACCGCTGCCGCCGCGTCCGACGACGACCCCGTGGTCATCGTCGGGATGGGCTGCCGCTTCCCGGGCGGTGTCGGATCGCCCGAGGACCTGTGGGACCTCGTGGCGTCCGGTACCGACGCCATCACCGGTTTCCCCGCCGACCGCGAGTGGGAGTCCTCGACGATCGGCGGCGAGCTCGGCGACCTGTCCGGGCAGGGCGGATTCCTGCACGACATCGCCGACTTCGACGCCGACTTCTTCGGCATCGCGCCGCGCGAGGCCCTGGCCATGGACCCGCAGCAGCGCATCCTTCTCGAAGTCACCTGGGAGGCCGTGGAGCGCGCCGGCCTGGACCCGGCCGCCCTGCGCGGAAGCCGTACCGGTGTCTTCATGGGCGTCAGCGGCCAGGACTACTCCGGTCTGGTCATGCGCTCCCGCGACGACATCGCGAGCCACGCCACCACCGGCCTCGCCGTCAGCGTCGTCTCCGGCCGCCTCGCCTACACGCTCGGCCTGGAGGGCCCCGCCCTCTCGGTCGACACCGCCTGCTCCTCCTCGCTGGTCTCCCTGCACCTCGCCGCGCAGGCACTGCGGGCGGGGGAGTGCACCATGGCGCTGGCCGGCGGTGTCACCGTCATGACCACCCCCGCCAACTTCGCCGGGTTCTCCAAGATGGGCGGTCTCGCGCAGGACGGCCGCTGCAAGACGTTCTCCGACTCCGCCGACGGCACGGGCTGGTCCGAGGGCGCGGCGGTGCTCGTCCTGGAGCGCCTCTCCGACGCCCGCCGCGCCGGACACCGGGTGCTCGCCGTCGTGCGCGGCACCGCCGTCAACCAGGACGGCGCCTCCAACGGCCTGACCGCCCCCAACGGCCCCTCCCAGCAGCGCGTCATCCGGCAGGCGCTGGCCAACGCGGGCCTGCGGCCCGGCGACGTCGACGCCGTCGAGGCGCACGGCACCGGCACCCCGCTCGGCGACCCGATCGAGGCCCAGGCCCTGATCGCCACCTACGGCTCCGACCGCGACCCGCAGCAGCCGCTGCTGCTCGGCTCGGTGAAGTCCAACATCGGCCACACCCAGTCCGCGGCCGGTGCCGCCGGACTCGTCAAAATGGTCATGGCGATGCGCAACGGCACGCTCCCGCGCACCCTGCACGTCACCGAGCCGTCCTCGCACGTCGACTGGTCCCTCGGCGCCGTCCGGCTGCTCACCGAGGAAGCCGCCTGGCCGGAGACGGGCCGGGTCCGCCGGGCCGGTGTGTCGTCGTTCGGCATCAGCGGCACCAACGCCCACGTCATCCTCGAAGACGCCCCCGAGCCCGCCGCGGACGAGCGCCCCGCCGAGGACACCGTGATCCCCGCCGTCACCCCGTGGGTCGTCTCGGCCCGCTCCGAGCAGGCGCTCGACGCCCAACTGGAGCGGCTGCGCGCCCACGCCGCCGCACACCCGGAGGTGTCCCGCGCCGACATCGGCCTGTCCCTCGTGACAAGCCGGTCCTCCTTCGAGCACCGGGCCGTCCTGCTGGCGGGCCCCGACGGAGTCACCGAGGCCGCGCGCGCCGAGGCCGGCGCCGCCCGTACACCGGCGTTCCTGTTCTCCGGGCAGGGCGCCCAGCGCCTCGGCATGGGCCGCGAACTCCACGCCGGCTTCCCGGTGTTCGCTCGCACCCTGGACACCGTGCTGGACCTGCTCCACGCCGAACTCGGCTTCTCCCTGCGGGAGATCATGTGGGGCGGCGACCCGGAACAGCTCAACCGCACCCGCTGCACGCAGCCCGCGCTGTTCGCGGTCGAGGTCGCCCTGTTCCGCCTGATGGAGTCCTGGGGCGTCACCCCGGACTACGTGGCCGGTCACTCGGTCGGTGAGATCGCGGCCGCGCATGTCGCCGGGGTGTTCTCGCTGGAGGACGCCTGCCGGCTGGTCGCCGCACGCGCCCGCCTCATGGACGCGCTGCCCGAGGGCGGCGCCATGGCCGCCGTCGAGGCCACCGAGGACGAGGTCCTGCCGCTGCTCGCCGACGGCGTCGCCGTCGCCGCCGTCAACGGCCCCACCTCCGTCGTCGTCTCCGGCCCCGAGGACGGCGTCGGCCAGGTCGTCGCCCGGCTGGAGTCGTCCGGCCGCCGCGTCTCCCGGCTGCGGGTGAGTCACGCCTTCCACTCGGCCCTGATGGAGCCGATGCTGGACGAGTTCCGCACCGTCGCCGAGAGCATCGCCTACGACGAGCCGCGCATCCCCGTCGTGTCCAACCTGACCGGCGAGATCGCCTCCGCGGGCACGCACACCGACGCCGACTACTGGGTGCGTCATGTCCGCGAGGCCGTGCGGTTCGCCGACGGTGTCCGCGCGCTCGCCGACCGGGGCGTCACCGCCTTCCTGGAGGTCGGTCCCGACGGTGTGCTCTCCGCGCTCGCCGCCGCCTCCCTGCCCGACACCGGCACGGTCGTCGTGCCGGCGCTGCGCAAGGACCGCGACGAGACCGTGTCCGTTCTCACCGCCCTGGCCCGGCTGCACACCGCCGGCCTCGACGCCGACTGGAGCGCCGTCTTCGACGGCACCGGGGCCCGCCGGGTGCCGCTGCCCACGTACGCCTTCCAGGGCACCCGCTTCTGGCCAGACACCACCGCCGCCCGCGGCGACGCGGGGGGACTGGGCCTGGACGCCGGAGGGCACCCGCTGCTCACCGCCGCCACGGCGGTCGCGGGCTCGGACGAGACACTGCTCAGCGGACGCCTGGCCGCCGCCGCACAGCCCTGGCTCACCGGCCGCGTGAGCGACGGCACCACCACCCTGCCCACCGCGGTCCTCGCCGAACTCGCGCTGCACGCCGCCGAGGCCTGCGACCGCACCACCGTCGAGAACCTCACCGTCAGCGCGCCCCTGGTGCTCACCGGTAAGCGCCCCCAGCGCCTCCAGGTACTGGTGGGCGCCCCCGACGAGAGAGGCCGGCGCACCCTCACCGTGCACACCCGCGCGGACGGCGACGGCGCCCCGTGGATCGAGCGGGCCACCGCGGCGCTCACCGACGCGCCCGCCGCCCCCGCCGCGGCCGACAGCGCATGGCCGCCCGCGGACGCCACCCCGGTCGACGACCTGCCCGAACCCGCAGGCGCGGCCGTGCTGCGCGCCGCCTGGCGGCGCGGCGGGGACGTCTTCGCCGAGGTCGAGATCACCGAACAGAGCCCGGCCGAGCAGGCGTTCGCCCTGCACCCGGCGCTCCTGGACACCGCGGTCCGGGCCGCCGCCCTCCTCGATGGAGACGGAGACGGCGACGACACCCTCGACGCCGTCGCCTGGGACGGGCTCGTCCTGCACGCCGCGCACCCCGCCCTCCTGCGGGTACGGCTCACCGCCACCGGCGACGACACCTGGGCGCTGGAGGCGACCGACCCGCAGGGCGGCCCCGTGCTGTCGGTGGCCTCCCTCACCCTGGGCGCCACCACCGCCGAACACGGTACTGACGCCCCCGCCACGGACGACGCCGCACTGCTCACCCTGGACTGGGTCGCGCCCGCCCCGGCCCCGCGCCCCGGCGACAGCGGACCGTGGACGGTGCTCGGTGACGGGCTGCCCAGCCTGGACACCGCGCTCGCCGCGGTGGACGGCGTCCTCGCCGGCCGCGCGCACTCGCTCACCGAACTGCTGGACAGCGGGGCACCCCTGCCGCCGCTGACGCTCCTGCCGGTCGAGGGCGGTCCCGCCGCCGGGGACGACCTGCCCGCCGCGGTCCGCGCCGCCACCGTGCCGGTGCTCGACCTGCTGCGCCGCTGGACCTCCGACCCCCGCACCGCGGACTCCCGCCTCGCGATCGTCACCCGTGGCGCCGTCGCGGCCGGCCGGGAGGACGTGACCGACCTGGCGGCGGCAGCCGTCTGGGGCCTGGTCCGCTCCGCCCAGTCCGAGAACCCGGGCAGCTTCCTGCTCCTGGACCTCGACCCGGCCGACGGCGCCGACGCGACCGACGCCGCCGTCCTGGCCCTGCTGCCCGCCCTGTTCGACGCGGGCGAGACCCAGGCCGCCGTCCGCGGCGGCGCGCTCACCGTCGCCCGCCTCACCCGCACCGCGTCCACGACCACCCCGGCCGCCGACCAGGTCCGTGCCTGGGACCGCGACGGCACCGTACTGATCACCGGCGGTACCGGCGGCCTCGGAGCCGTACTCGCCCGCCACTTGGTGACCGGCCACGGCATCAAGCACCTGCTGCTGGCCGGCCGCCGCGGACCCGACGCGCCCGGGGCCACCGCCCTGAGCGAGGAACTCTCCGCGCTGGGCGCCGAGGTCACCGTACGGGCCTGCGACGTCTCCGACAGGGCCGCCGTCGACGCGCTGCTCGCCGGACTGCCGCCCGAGCACCCGCTGACCGCGGTCGTGCACACGGCGGGCGTCCTCGACGACGCCACGATCGGCACCCTCACCGCCGAACAACTCGACACCGTGCTGCGGCCCAAGGCGGACGCCGCCTGGCACCTGCACGAGGCCACCCGGGCCCTGCCGCTCGCCGGATTCGTCCTGTACTCCTCCGTGGCCGGCGTCACCGGCGGCCCCGGACAGGGCAACTACGCCGCCGCCAACACGTTCCTCGACGCGCTCGCCGCGCACCGTGCCGCTCAGGGCCTGCCCGCCCTGTCGCTCGCCTGGGGACCCTGGGGCCAGGGCGCCGGCATGACCGGCACGCTCACCGCCGCCGACATCGAGCGCATGGAGCGTTCCGGGATGCCGCCGCTCACCGAACACCAGGGCCTCGCCCTGTTCGACGCGGCGAACGGCCAGGACGAGACACTCGCCGTGGCGATCCGGGTCTCCCGGTCCGCCGCCCCCGACGCCGGCGACGTCCCCGCGGTGCTGCGCTCCCTGGTCCGCGCCCGGCGCCGCGCGGCGGCCACGGCCGGTGCCGACGGGCTCGCCCGCCGGCTGGCCGGCCTCGGCGCCGAGCAGCGGCACGAGGCCCTCGTCGGCCTGGTACGCCAGGAGACGGCCGGGGTGCTCGGCCACTCCGGTGCCGACGCGGTCCCCGCCGACCGGGACTTCAGCCGGCTGGGCTTCGACTCGCTGATGGCGGTCGAACTGCGCACCCGGCTCTCCGCGGCCACCGGTGTGCGGCTGCCGTCCACGCTCGTCTTCGACCACCCGACGCCCACCGCCGTCGCCCGGCACCTGGCCGGGTCCCTGGCGGGCGGAGACCGGAGCGACACGGCCGCCTCCCCGCTGGCGACGCTCGACCGGCTGGAGGCGGAACTGTCCGCCGACGGCATGGACGAGGCCACCCGCCGCGGGGTCGCGGGCCGGCTCCAGCGGCTGCTGGCCGCCTGGGACGGCACCGGCCCGGACGGGGAAGGACCGGCCGTCGGCGAACGGATCGAGGCGGCGAGCGCCGAGGAGATCTTCGCCTTCATCGACAACGAACTCGGCCGGTCGTCGAACTCCTGACCTGGGCCCACCCCGACTACGCGCGAAACATTTTGAGGAAGGTTCACGGACGATGCCGGACGAAAGAAAGCTCGTCGATTACCTGAAGTGGGTCACGGCGGATCTCCACCAGACCCGCAGACGCCTCCAGGAAGCCGAGGCGGGCCGCCACGAGCCCGTGGCGATCGTCGGCATGGCGTGCCGCTTCCCGGGCGGTGTGCGTTCCCCGGAGGACCTCTGGGAGATGCTCGCCGACGGCCGCGACGCCATCGGCGGGTTCCCGGCCGACCGCGGCTGGGACCTGGAGACGCTGGCCGGTGACGGAGAAGGCAGCAGCAGCACGCAGAAGGGAGGATTCCTGCACGACGTGGCCGACTTCGACCCGGGCTTCTTCGACATCTCGCCCCGCGAGGCGCTGGCCATGGACCCGCAGCAGCGGCTGCTCCTCGAAACCGCCTGGGAGGCCGTGGAACATGCCGGGATCGCCCCCGGCAGCCTGCGCGGCAGCCGCACCGGTGTCTTCGTCGGCACCAACTCGCAGGACTACGCCCACCTCGTCCTCGCCTCCGACGACGACATGGGCGGCTACGCGGGCAACGGCCTGGCCGCCAGCGTGATGTCCGGCCGGCTGTCCTTCGCGCTCGGCTTCGAGGGACCCGCCGTCACGCTCGACACCGCGTGCTCCTCGGCCCTGGTCGCCCTGCACCTGGCCGCCCAGTCCGTACGCTCCGGCGAGGCCGACCTCGCGCTGGCCGGCGGGGTCACCGTCATGACCACCTCGTCCAGCTTCGTGGGCTTCAGCCTCCAGGGCGGCCTCGCCGCGGACGGCCGCTGCAAGGCGTTCGCCGACTCCGCCGACGGCACCGGCTGGTCCGAGGGCGTCGGCATGATCCTCGTCGAGCGGCTCTCCGAGGCCCGGCGCAAGGGCCACCCGGTGCTCGCCGTGCTGCGCGGCTCCGCCGTGAACCAGGACGGCGCCTCCAACGGCCTCAGCGCCCCCAACGGGCCCGCCCAGCAGCGCGTCATCCGCGACGCTCTGGCCTCCGCCGGGCTTTCGCCCGCCGACGTCGACGCCGTCGAGGCGCACGGCACCGGCACCACCCTCGGCGACCCCATCGAGGCACAGGCCCTGCTCGCCACCTACGGCCAGGACCGCGACGCGAGCCGCCCGCTGCGCCTGGGCACGGTGAAGTCCAACATCGGCCACACCCAGGCCGCCGCCGGTGCCGCGGGCGTCATCAAGATGGTCCTGGCCCTGCGCCACGGGCTGCTGCCCCGAACCCTGCACGTCGACGCGCCCTCCACACACGTCGACTGGGACGCCGGCCACGTCAGCCTGCTCACCGAGGCCACCCCCTGGCCCGAGAGCGAGCAGGTGCGCCGGGCCGGTGTGTCGTCCTTCGGCATCAGCGGCACCAACGCCCACGTCATCCTCGAAGAGGCCCCCGCGGCCGAGGAGGACACCGACGCCGAGCCGCAGCCCGCGCCGGTCGTCCCGCGCGCCGTGCCCTGGCCCGTGTCGGCCCGTACCGCCGCCGCCCTCGACGCCCAGCTGGAGCGGGTCCGGCCGCTCGCCGCGTCCGGCTGCGACCCCGTAGCCGTCGGCCACGCGCTGGCCGGCACCCGCACCCCCTTCGAACACCGGGCGCTGCTCGTCGCCGCGGACGGCGGGCTCACCGAGGCCGCCCGCGGCACCGTCCCCTCCGGCGACCGCCCCGGCCTCGCCGTCCTGTTCTCCGGCCAGGGCGCCCAGCGCCTCGGCATGGGCCGTGAACTCCACGCCGGCTTCCCGGTGTTCGCCGCCGCCCTGGACGAGACCCTCGCCCTCCTTGACGAGCGCCTCGGCCACTCGCTGCGCGACGTGCTGTGGGGCGAGGACCCCGCGGCCCTCGACGACACCGGCCACACCCAGCCCGCCCTGTTCGCGATCGAGGTCGCCCTCTACCGCCTGTTCGCCTCCTGGGGGCTGCGCCCCGACCACCTCGCCGGACACTCCGTCGGCGAGATCGCCGCTGTGCACGTGGCCGGCGCACTGTCCCTGGAGGACGCCTGCACGCTGGTCGCCGCCCGCGCCGGCCTCATGCGGGACCTGCCGGCCGGCGGAGCCATGGTCGCGTTGCGCGCCACCGAGTCCGAGGTGCGGCCGCTGCTGGACGAGCGGGTCTCGCTCGCCGCGGTCAACGGCCCCGAGTCCGTGGTGGTCTCCGGCGCCGAGGACGCCGTCCTCGCCATCGCCGAGCACTTCCGGGAGCAGGGCCGGCGCACCACGCGGCTCTCCGTGAGCCACGCCTTCCACTCGCCGCTCGTCGACCCGATGCTCGACGCGTTCCGGGACGTCGTCGCCGAGCTCACCTTCGGCGAGCCGTCGGTGCCCGTCGTCTCCACCCTCACCGGCGACGTCGTCACCGCCGAGGAACTGGCCACGCCGCACTACTGGGTGTGCCACGCCCGGCAGGCCGTCCGCTTCGCCGATGCCGTGCGCACCCTCGTCGACGAAGGCGCACGGACCTTCCTCGAACTCGGCCCGGACGGCGTGCTGTCCGCGCTCGTCGGCGAGAACACGCAGATCACTGACGTCACTGCCGTCACCGCCGTGCCCGCGCTGCGCAAGGACCAGCCGGAGGAGGCCGCCGCGCTCGGTGCGCTCGGCACCTTGTGGACCCGGGGCGCCGGGGCCGACTGGGACGCCGTGTTCGAGGGCGCCCTCCCTGGGCGTCCGGTCCCCGTGGACCTGCCGACGTACGCCTTCCAGCGCGGCCGGTACTGGCCGACCGTGCGCGCCCGTTCCGGCGACCCCGCCGGACTGGGCCTCGGCGCCGCCGCGCATCCGCTGCTCGGCGCCACCATCGCCCTCGCCGACGCCGACGAGTCCGTCCTCACCGGACGCCTCTCGCCGCTGACCCACCCCTGGCTCGCCGAGCACCGCGTCGACGGCCGGATCACCGTCCCCGGCGCCGCCTTCGTGGAGATCGCGGTCCGCGCGGGCGACGAGAACGGCACCCCGCGCCTGGACCGGCTCGACCTGCTCGCCCCGCTGACCCTCGGCGACCGCGACGCGGTCCTGCTCCAGGTGCGCGTCGGCCCCGCGGACGCCTCCGGCCACCGGCCGCTCTCCGTGCACGCCCACCCGGCGACCGCGGACGACGCCCCCTGGACGACGTACGCCCGCGGTGTCCTCTCCCCCGACGAGGGCGCCGAGGACGCCGAGGACGATGCCACGGACCTCGTTCAGTGGCCGCCCGCCGACGCCCGCCAAGTCCCGCTCACGGAGCTGGAGTCCGACGGGCGCACCCTCGGCCCGCTCTTCGGCGGCCTGACCGGGGTGTGGCGGCACGAGGGCGAGGTGTTCGCCGAGGTCGAGCTGCCCGCAGGACCCGACAGCGGCTTCGGACTGCACCCCGCGCTGCTGTCCACCGCCCTGCGCGCCGCCGCCCTCGACGGCGCCACGGCCGGCGAGCCGGCCGGTTTCGACGGGCTCACGCTGCACGCCACCGGCGCCACCGCGCTGCGCGTGCGGCTGAGCACCACCGGGCCCGACACCGTCGCCCTCACCGCCGTCGACCCGGCGGGCAACCTCGTCCTGACCGCCGACACCGTACGTTTGGGCACCCCGGACGGCACCGCCGGGACCCCGGCCGCCACCGGCCAGGGCGACCTGTTCGCGCTGAAGTGGGTGCCCGTCAAGGCCTCCGCCCGCGCCACCGGCACCCGCTGGGCCGTCGTCGGCTCCGACGAACTCGACCTCGGCTACGCCATGCACCGCGCCGACGAGACCGTCACCGCCTACGCGGAGTCCCTGGGCGGTGCCATCGGCGACAGCGGTGTCGCGCCCGACGTGTTCCTGATCCCGCTGGCGGGGGAGAAGGACTCCGGAGTGGACGGGGTGCACGCCCTCACCGCCCGGGTCCTCGGCTATCTCCAGGAGTGGCTGTCCGAGCCGCGGCTCGCGGGCACCCGCCTCGTCTTCGTCACCCGCCGCGCCGTCGCCCTCGACGACGAGGACGTCCTCGACCCGGCCGGCGCGGCCGTCTGGGGCCTGGTGCGGTCCGCGCAGACCGAGAACCCCGGGAGCCTGCTGCTCGTCGACCTCGACGACACGTTCCTGTCCGCCGGCGTGCTGCCCGACGTCCTGACGCTCGACGAGCAGCAGCTCGCGGTCCGCGACTACCAGGTGCGCGCCGCCCGGCTCGCCCGGCTGCCGCGCACGGCCGACGACGCCCCCGCCGCCCCCGACTGGAACCCCGACGGCACCGTCCTGATCACCGGCGGCACCGGTGGCCTCGGCGCCGCGCTCGCCCGGCACCTGGTCACCGCCCGGGGCGCCCGGCATCTGCTGCTGGCCGGCCGCCGCGGCCCGCAGGCACCCGGCGCGGCCGAACTGGTCGCCGAACTGACCGGCCTGGGCGCCCAGGTGACCGTCTCCGCCTGCGACGTCGGCGACCGCGACGCCGTCGACGCGCTCGTCGCGTCGGTGCCGGCCGCGCACCCGCTGACCGCCGTCGTGCACACCGCGGGTGTCCTGGACGACGCCCTGATCGGTTCGCTCACCCCGGAACAACTGGCCGGTGTGCTGCGCCCCAAGGCCGACGCGGCCCTGCACCTGCACGAGGCGACCCTCGGCCACGACCTCGCCGCGTTCGTGCTGTACTCCTCGATCTCCGGCGTCATCGGCGGCCCCGGCCAGGGCAACTACGCCGCCGCCAACGCCTCCCTCGACGCGCTCGCCCATATGCGCAGGGCGGCCGGTCTGCCCGGCCTGTCCCTCGCCTGGGGACCCTGGGACCGGGGCAGCGGCATGACCAGCCAGGTCAGCGACACCGACCTGGGGCGGATGGACCGCGGCGGCACCCCGCCGATGAGCATCGAGGACGGCCTCGCCCTGTTCGACGCCGCCCTCGCCCGCCCCGAGCCGGTGGTCGTGCCCACCCGGATCAACGTCGCCGGCCTCCAGGTCCAGCAGTCGCTGCCCGCCCTCTGGCGCGGCCTGGTGCCGCGCACCCGGCGCGCCGCCGCCGCGGACCGCTCGCCGAAGACCGTGCTCGACGGGCTGCGTACGCTCGACACCGCCGGCCGGGAGAAGCTGCTCACCGAGCTGGTCGTCGGCTTCACCGCGGGCCTGCTCGGCCACGCCGACCCCTCCGCCGTCGACCCCGAGCGCGGCTTCCTGGAGCTGGGCTTCGACTCGCTGGTCTCGGTCAGCCTGCGCAACCAGCTCGGCGAACTCCTCGGGCTGCGCCTGCCGACGTCGGTGGTCTTCGACAGCAAGACGCCGGTGAAGCTGGCCCGCCACCTCAACGAGGAACTGGGCGACCTGTCCGCTTCCGGCCCCGCGTCCGGTACCGCCGTCGCCGGCACCACGGTGCATCCCGACGACACGCTGGTCGGCCTGTTCCACAACGCGGTGCGCGGCGGCAAGCTCGTCGAGGCGATGCGGATGCTGAAGGCGGTCGCCAACACCCGGCCCACCTTCGAGACGCCCGCGGACCTGGAGGAGCTGTCCGAGGCCGTCACCCTGGCCACCGGTCCCGGCACCCCGCGGCTGATCTTCGTCAGCGCGCCCGGCGCCACCGGCGGTGTCCACCAGTACGCCCGCATCGCCGCCCACTTCCGCGGCAAACGCCATGTGTCGGCGCTGCCGCTGATGGGGTTCGCCCCCGGCGAGCTGCTGCCCGCGGGCAGCGACGCGGCGGCCCGGATCGTCGCCGAGAGCGTCCTGATGGCGAGCGACGGCGAACCGTTCGTGATGATCGGCCACTCCACCGGTGGTTCCCTCGCCTACCTCGCGGCCGGTGTCCTGGAGGACACCTGGGGTGTGAAGCCGGAGGCGGTCGTCCTGCTCGACACGGCGTCCATCCGGTACGACCCCTCGGAAGAAAACAACCTCGACCGGACGACCCGCTTCTACCTGGCCGACATCGATTCGCCGTCCGTGACGCTCAACAGCGCCCGGATGTCCGCGATGGCGCACTGGTTCATGTTGATGACGGACATCGAGGCACCCGCCACGACCGCCCCCACCCTGCTCCTGCGCGCCACGCAGGCCAACAACGGTTTCAAACTCGACACCTCCGCGGTGCCGGCGGACGCGGTACAGGACATCGAGGCCGACCATCTGTCCCTGGCCATGGAGCACTCGGCACTGACCGCCGAGGCCATCGAGAACTGGCTCGCCGAACTTCCGGCCTGCGAGGCCTGAGCCGGGTCCGGTCGGTGCACGCCAACCCGGCCGGGTCCTTCCTGTCCCCCCACCGCATCCGGGGCGCCGCCCTCTCACACGGCGTCGCCCCGGGTGCGACAGCGGCCCCCAGGGCCTCTCGTTTGGATCATGCCGGGCTCGCGGGGCCTCGCACCGCACCTCGCGGCGTTGTCGTCGGTTGTCAGGGCTCCGCCCTGCCGCCCTCCTCCGCCTTGCGAGGCACGGCACCAGGCCCCGCTCCCTGATCCGGCCTGATCCAAACGAAAGACCCCAGCCGGGGACCCGCGCACATCACCACTGCCCCAAGGAGTAGCAGTCCCATGGTCAACCCCACGCCGCCGCCCTCTCTCGAGGACGCCGCGCCCTCGGTGCTCCGCCTCAGCCCGCTGCTGCGCGAGCTCCAGATGCGCGCTCCCGTCACCAGGATCACCACCCCGGCCGGCGACGAGGGCTGGCTGGTGACCCGGCACGCCGAGCTGAAGCAGTTGCTGCACGACGAGCGTCTGGCCCGCGCGCACGCCGACCCGGCCAACGCGCCCCGCTACGTCAAGAACCCGTTGATGGACCTGCTCATCATGGGCGACGTCGAGGCGGCCCGCGCCGCGCACGCCGAGCTGCGCACCCTGCTCACCCCGCAGTTCTCCGCCCGCCGGGTGCTCAACATGATGCCCGTGGTGGAGGGGATCGCGGAGCAGATCCTGAACGGCTTCGCCGCCCAGGAGCGCCCCGCCGACCTGCGCGGCAACTTCTCGCTGCCGTACTCGCTGACCGTGCTGTGCGCCCTGATCGGCATCCCGATGCAGGAGCAGGGCCGGCTGCTGGCGGTGCTGGGCGAGATGGCCACGCTGAACGACGCGGAGAGCGTCGCCAAGAGCCAGGCGGAGCTGTTCGGGATGCTGGTCGAACTGGCCGGCCGCAAGCGGGCCGAGCCCGGGGACGACGTGATCTCCCGGCTGTGCCAGACGGTCCCCGAGGACGAGCGCATCGGCCCCATCGCCGCGAGCCTGCTCTTCGCCGGCCTTGACAGCGTCGCCACCCATGTCGACCTGGGCGTCGTGCTGTTCACGCAGTACCCCGACCAGCTTGCGGAGGCACTCGCCGACGAGAAGCTGATGAAGAGCGGCGTCGAGGAGATCCTGCGGGCCGCGAAGGCCGGCGGCTCGGGTGCCGCGCTGCCGCGCTACGCCACCGACGACATCACGATCGGCGACGTCACCATGCGCACCGGCGACCTGGTGCTGCTCGACTTCACGCTGGTCAACTTCGACGAGGCGGTCTTCGACGAGCCGGAGGTCTTCGACATCCGCCGCGCGCCCAACGAGCACCTCACGTTCGGGCACGGCATGTGGCACTGCATCGGGGCCCCGCTGGCCCGGATGATGCTGAAGACCGCCTACACGCAGCTGTTCACCCGGCTGCCCGGTCTGAAGCTGGCCCGCCCGGTGGAGGAGCTCCAGGTGACGTCCGGCCAGCTCAACGGCGGCCTCACCGAACTCCCCGTCACCTGGTGACACCGCGCGCCCCGAGACCAGCGGCGGCCCCCGCTGCCTGACGAGTGGGGGCCGCCGCTTTTCCCGTACTCAGGGCCGGACGAGAGGCCCTGGGGTCTTTCGTTCGGATCAGGCCAGACCTCGCGAGCCCGGCGTGATCCGAACGAGAGCCCCTAGTCCTCCACGACTGTGATCGCCATCGACGGGCAGACCACCGCCGCCTCCCGGACCGCGTCCAGCGTGGCCGGGTCCGACGGCTGTACGAGGACGGTCACCAGGCCGTCGTCGTCCTGGTCGAACACGTCCGACACGGTCAGCACGCACTGTCCGGCACCGACGCAGCGATCGATGTCCACGTTGACGCGCACCATCATTCCTCCAGGGTCGTTCCATCGGGCCGGCCGCCGCGGCGGCCGGCCCGTCGCTCAGCTCCAGGTGACGGGCAGCTCGTGCAGACCGAACAGCACGCCGTCGTACTTCAGGGACAACTCCTTGACCGGCACGGCCAGTTCGAGGGTCGGGATGCGCTCGAACAGGGTCCGGTAGGCGATCTCCATCTCCACCCGCACCAGGTTCTGCCCGAGGCACTGGTGGACGCCGTACCCGAACGCCACGTGCGAGCGCGCGGAACGCTCCGGGTTGAACTCGTCGGGCTTGTCGAAGACCGAACCGTCGTGGTTGGCCGCGGCGATCAGCGGCACGATGCCCTCACCGGCCTTGATCAGCTGGCCGCCGATCTCCACGTCCTCCACCGCCACCCGGAAGGACACCAGGTCGGCGACCGAGTAGTAGCGCAGCATCTCCTCCACGATGCGGTCGTCGCCGATCCACTTCGGGTTGGTCAGCAACTGGACGACGCCCAGGCCGATGTTGTTCGCCGTGGTCTCGTGCCCCGCGATGAGCAGGAGCATCGACACCCCGGACAGCTCCTGCCGGGACATGGTGCCGGCCTGGATCAGTCGGCTGATCAGGTCCTCGCCGGGGCGGCGGTCCTTGATCTGGATGAGCCGGTTCAGATAGCGCAGCAGCGCCTTGGAGGCCGCGTCGCGTTCCTCGTCGGTGGAGCTGAGGGTCACCAGGACCCTCGTCTTCGCCTCGAAGAAGTCCCGGTCCGCCTTGGGCACCCCGAGCAGGTCGGAGATGACCAGCGACGGCACCGACAGCGCGAAGTCCGCGATCAGGTCGGCCGAGTCACCCGCGGCGAGCATCGCGTCGATCCGCTCGTCCACGATCTGCTGGATCGCCGGACGCAGCTCCCGCACCTTGCGCACGGTGAACTCCGGGATCAGCGTCTTGCGGAACCGGTCGTGCTCCGGGGGATCCAGTGCCACGAACCAGCCCGGGACCTCCGACTGCGAGGGGGCGCCGCCGGTGCGTCGCGCCCTCGGGAAGCCCGGGCGGGAGGGGTCCGCGCTGATCCGGGGGTCCGTCAGCACGGCCCGCACGTCCTCGTGCCGCGTCACCAGCCACACCGGGCCGCTGGCGGGCAGTTCGGAGCGGACCAGGCCCTCGCCCGCCCGGTAGTCGGCGTACTCCGGCGGCGGGAAGGGACGTCCCGGCCGCCGCAGTGGGAAGGCGACCGGGCAGCCCGGAGCGAACGTCGTCGTCTCGGCGTCGGCGGTCATCACTTGGCTCCGTAGAAGTCGCGAATCCGGTCGGTGATGAACTCCTGCTCCTGCGCGGTCAGTCCGGTGTGCGTCGGCAGGTAGAACCCGTCCTCGCTGAGCCGGGAGGCGTTCAGCGACGGCCAGTCGGCGTCGAAGTAGCCCGGCTGGCGGCTCATCGGCTTGAAGAACACCCGGGTCTCGATGCCCTGGTCGGCCAGGTACGCGCACAGCTCGTCGCGCCGCTCGGCCCGCAGGTCGTACATCCACAGCACGTCGCGGGCCGGCATCAGCGTGATGCCGGGCACGTCCCGCAGCGCCTCGTCGTAGCGCTTCTCGATGTCGCGGCGGGTCGCGAGGATGGTGTCCAGCTGCTCGGTCTGCGCGAGCGCCACCGCGGCCTGCATGTTCGTCATGCGGAAGTTGTAGGCCAGCTTCTTGTGCAGGAAGCTGTGGTCCTTGGTGAACGCCATCGCCCGCAGATGCGCCATCTGCTCGGCCAGATGGGCGTCCCGGGTCAGGCACACCCCGCCCTCACCCGCCGTGATGATCTTGTTGGCGAACAGCGAGAAGCAGGCGATGTCGCCCACCGGCCGCACCCCGTGCGCCTCGGCCGAGTCCTCGACGACCCGCAGGTTGTACTCGTACGCCAGGTTCATGATGGCGTCCATGTCGCACTGCCGGCCGTAGATGTGCACCGGCATGATCACCTTGGTGCGCGGGGTGATCTTCTCCTCGATGCGGGAGACGTCGATGTTCAGGTCGTCGCCGCAGTCCACGAACACCGGGGTCGCCCCCGTGTAGGTGACCGCCCACGCGCTCGCGATCATCGTGAACTCCGGGACGATCACCTCGTCGCCGGGGCCGACGCCCAGCGCCCGCAGCGCCAGCGTCAGCGCGGTGGTGCCCGAGGAGCAGGCGACACCGTGCGGCATGTCGTTGTAGGCGGCGAACGCCTCCTCGAACCGCCGGACGTACGGGCCCTGCGACGAGATCCAGCCGCCGCCGACGGCCTCCGTCACATACTCGAGCTCGCGGCCCTTCAGCCACGGCATGGAGACCGGATACGTATAGGACATCCTTGACTTCCTCGAATTCCTCGGTCAGTCGTTTGCCAGGACGGGGAGGCCGAGCAGCAGGTCCGCGGCGGCGGTACGACCGCCCGCGGCCTTCAGCAACCCGGCGTAGTGCTCGGCGCGTTCGGTGAAGGACGGCTCGTCGAGCACGCGGGTGATCTTGTCGAGGACGTCGTCCGTGTCCACGGTCTCGGGGCGGTCGACGGTCAGGCTCACGCCGAAGTCCTGGCCGCGCACGGCCTGGTCGTCGCAGTCCACCCACAACGGCCGTACCACCAGCGGCTTTCCGAAGTACAGGCCCTCGTGGTAGCCGTTGCCGCCGGCGTGCGTGAAGAACACCTTGACGTTCGGGTGCGCCAGCACGTCCAGCTGCGAGGGCACCCAGCTCTCGATCCGCAGGTTCGCGGGCAGTTCCTCGGCCGCCGGCAGCAGGTGCTGCTGCTCGCGCGGCAGCTTCCACAGCACCTGATGGCCCTCGCCCTCCAGTCGGCGGGCCACCTCCACCAGCGAGGCGACCTGCTCCCGGGTGAGACGGGTGATGGTGCCGAAGCCCATGAAGACCACGGACTTCTGCTCCGCCAGCCAGTCCGAAAGACCGTCGTCGTCCGGCGCCTGCGGCAGCGGCGGCACCAGCGTGCCCACCAGCCGCACCTTCTCGTGCATCGGGAACGGGTAGTCCAGTTCGGCCACCGAGTAGCACAGCACCTGCTCGGCGTGGTCGATGCGCGCCATCATCTGCCGCGCCTCGGGGGAGATGCCCAGCTCGCCGCGGATGCGGTTGTCCTCCTCGACGACCTCGCGCATCTCCTTCGACATGAACATTCCGAGCGTGCGCACCCGGAACAGCTCGTTCTCCACGCGCTGAGCGACCGTCATCCTCCCGGGCAGGCCCGAGTGCGGCACCGGGAAACCGGACGGCGTGTACGACTTGGCGAACGGCACGTGCGAGGTCAGCACGTTGCTCGGCAGGAACGGCACCCCGAGCACGAACGGGATCCCCTTGGTGATCGCCAGCTCGTACCCGAACTGGCACATGCTCTCGATCACCATCAGGGCGGGCTGGACCTCCTCGACGACCTTCTCCAGCGCCCGGTACTTCTCCACCCGGGTCTCGGGCGCGAAGGAGTGCCGGATGACCGCGCGGTGCGCCTTGAAACGGGATCGCTGCGTCACCTCGGCATAGGTGTCGTCGTCCCAGGTGACCGCCGACATCTGCGACACCGTGTCGCCGAGCGAGGCGAACCGCAGCGAACTGCCCACCGACGACGACTCGATCTGGTCCCGCGCCTTCTCGTCCGTGGCGAACCACAGATCCTCCACACCACGCCGGGACAATTCCTCGGCCAGTACGAGCAGCGGATTGAGAAGACCGCTTTCGGCATAACTGACGAACAGGATCGGCCGCTTGTGCGCGCCCATGGACAACACCCTTCGGAAAGTCGCGGACCGCGCGGGCCCGCACGCCTCGCGTCCACCCACCGAATGTCGCCGGATGACCGCATTCGCCGACGCCGCCGCCTGTCGCGCACGCCGTCACAGGACACCGCCGACCCCGCCGCGCGGCGCACCGCGCCGCTCGGGAGAAGCGTGCCGCTGACTTCGTCTCACGCCAGGGTCCGGGGAATCCCTAGTCTTCGCCCGAGAGCGGGGGTTTTTGGTGCCGTTCGGACGCGGCCGGGCACCGAACGGCGTGATTCCTTAGGGAAAAGTACAGCCTTCGCGCCCCTACGATCCGGCACGCAGAGGTGGCCACAGGACCGACTTTTCCGCAGGGGTGAGCGAGGCATGACGATCGGAGCCGACGAGGACCCGGTGGTGGTCGTCGGAATGGCCTGCCGTTTCCCGGGAGGCGTCGAAGGACCCGAGGACCTGTGGGAACTGGTCCGCTCCGGCCGCGACGCCACCGGGCCGTTCCCCGGCGACCGCGGCTGGGACCTGGCCGCCCTGACCGGCGACGGGCCGGACCACAGCGTGACCCACCGCGGCGGATTCCTCGCCGCGGCCGCCGACTTCGACGCCGGCTTCTTCGGGATGTCGCCCCGCGAGGCCGTCTCCACCGACCCGCAGCAGCGGCTCGTCCTGGAGACCTCCTGGGAGGCACTCGAACACGCCGGCATCGATCCGCACACCCTGCGGGGCGCCCGCACCGGCGTCTTCGTCGGCACCAACGGCCAGGACTACGCGGCCGTCACCAACGCCTCCTCCGAGGACCTCACCGGACACGCCCTCACCGGCCTGTCGCCGAGCATCGCCTCCGGGCGGCTCGCCTACTTCCTCGGCCTCGAAGGACCCGCCGTCACCCTCGACACGGCGTCCTCCTCGTCCCTGGTGGCCCTCCACTACGCGCTGCGCTCGGTGCGGTCGGGGGAGTGCACCACGGCCCTCGCCGGCGGCGTCACCGTGATGTCCACGCCGGTCGGGTTCATCGCCTACACCCGGCAGGGCGGTCTCGCCGCCGACGGCCGCTGCAAGGTCTTCTCCGACGACGCCGACGGCACCACCTGGGCGGAGGGCGCCGGCATGGTCGTGCTGGAGCGCCTGTCCACCGCCCGCGCCGCCGGGCACCCCGTCCTCGCCGTGCTGCGCGGCTCCGCCGTCAACCAGGACGGCGCCTCCGGCGGGCTCACCGCCCCCAGCGGACCGGCCCAGGAACGCGTCGTCCGCGAGGCCCTCGCCGACGCCGGACTCGGTCCCGCCGACATCGACCTCGTCGAGGCCCACGGCACCGGCACCCGGCTCGGCGACCCCGTCGAGGCCAGAGCCCTGATCGCCACCTACGGCCAGGACCGCGACGGCGGACAACCGCTGCGCCTCGGCTCCCTGAAGTCGAACATCGGGCACGCGCAGGCCGCCGCCGGCATCGGCGGACTCATCAAGGCTGTCCAGGCGATGCGCCACGGCCTGATGCCGCGGACCCTGAACGTCTCCGCGCCCACCCGGCACGTCGACTGGCCGGCCGGCGCCGTCGAACTCCTCACCGAGGCCCTGCCCTGGCCCGGTACCGGCCGCCCGCGCCGGGCCGCCGTGTCCTCCTTCGGCATCAGCGGCACCAACGCGCACGTCATCGTCGAGGAGGCACCCGCCGCCGAGCCCGCCGCACCCGCCCCCGCCATCGCCGTGCCCGCGGCGGACGCCGTGGCGTGGCCGGTGTCCGCGGCCTCCCCGCAGGCCCTCGACGCCCAGATCGACCGCCTCACCTCCTTCGTCCGCGCCCGCCCCGGCCTCGACCCGCTGGACGTCGGCCACTCCCTGGCCACCGGCCGGGCCGCGCTGCGCCACCGCGCCGTGCTGACGCCGTCCGGCGACGGCGCCGTGGAGCGCGCCCGCGGCGAGGCCGCCCCCCGCGCCGCCGCCGTCCTCTTCTCCGGGCAGGGCTCCCAGCGGCTCGGCATGGGCCGTGAACTCGCCGCCCGCTTCCCGGTGTTCGCCGAAGCCCTGGAGACCGTCCTGGCCGCCCTGGACCCTGAACTGGAGCGTCCGGTGCGGTCCGTGATGTGGGGCGAGGACCCCGCCGAACTCGACCGCACCGGATGGACCCAGCCCGCCCTGTTCGCCTTCGAGGTCGCCCTCTACCGGCTCGCCGAGTCCTTCGGACTGCGCCCCGGCGCCGTCGGCGGCCACTCCGTCGGCGAGATCGCCGCCGCGCACGTCGCCGGGGTGTTCACCCTTCAGGACGCCGCCCGCCTGGTCGCCGCCCGCGCCACCCTGATGCAGGCACTGCCCGCCGGCGGCGCCATGTCCGCCGTCGAGGCGTCCGAGGACGAGGTCCTCCCGCTGCTCGGCGGCGACGTCTCCCTCGCCGCCGTCAACGGCCCCACCGCGGTCGTCGTCTCCGGCGTCGAGGACGCCGTGGAGCGGGTCGCGGCCCACTTCGCCGCCCAGGGCCGCCGCACCAGCCGCCTCGCGGTCTCGCACGCCTTCCACTCGCCGCTGATGGAGCCGATGCTCGACGCCTTCCGGGACGTCGTCGCCCAGCTCACCTTCCACGAGCCGGCGCTGCCGGTCATGTCCAACCTCACCGGTGAACTGGCCGGTGCCGAGATCGCCACCCCCGAGTACTGGGTGCGGCACGTGCGCGGCACCGTCCGCTTCGCCGACGGCGTGACGGCCCTGCGCGAGCACGGCACCGACCTGCTGATCGAGCTGGGGCCCGGCAGCGTCCTCACCGCCCTCGCCCGCACCGTCCTCGGCCCGGACACCCCGGTCGACACCGTCCCCACCCTCCGCAAGGACCAGCACGAGGAGGCGGCCCTCACCGCCGCGCTCGGCCGGCTCTACGTCCTCGGCGTGCCCGTCGACTGGTCCGCCCTCTACACCGGCACCGCAGCCCGCCGCACCGACCTGCCGACGTACGCCTTCCAGCGCGCCCGGCACTGGCCCGCCCCGGGCCGCCCCGGCAGCGCCGCCCCCGCGGGCGGCGGCCACCCGTTGCTCGGCCCGGCCGTCGAACTCGCCGACGGCGGCACGGTGTCCGTGGCGACGCTCTCCGCCGCCACCCATCCCTGGCTCGCCGACCACGCCGTCGCCGGACGCGTCCTGCTGCCCGCCGCGGTGCTCGTGGAACTCGCCGTCCGCGCGGGCGACGACACGGGATGCGACGTCCTGCACGAACTCGCCCTGGTCGAGGCGCCCGTCCTGTACGACGGCGACACCCTGAACCTCCAGGTCCGGGTCGGCTCCGCCGACGAGGCCGGCAGGCGCACCGTCACCGTCCACTCCCGCCCCGGCGGCACCCCCACCGAGCCCTGGACCCAGCGGGCCGGCGGCCTCCTCGGCACCGCACCCGGCACCGCCGCGGCCCCCGACACCTCCTTCGCCACCGCCTGGCCCCCGCCGGGCGCCGAACCCCTCGACCTCGACGACCACTACGAGCGGCTCGTCGACGACGGCCTCGACCTCGGACCCGCCTTCCGCGGCCTGCGCGCCGCCTGGCGCCACGACGGGGCGGTTCTCGCCGAGGTCGAACTCCCGGCCGGCACCACCGACGACCCCGGCGCCTACGGGATGCACCCCGCGCTCCTCGACGCCGCCCGGCACGCCGCCCTCACCACGACCGGCACGCTCCCCGTCGCCTGGCGCGGGGTCCGGCTGCACGCCGTCGGCGCCACCGCCCTGCGGGTGCGGATCGGCACCGCCGACGTCGGCGCCCCGACCCTGACCGCCGCCGACGTCACCGGCGCCCCGGTGCTCACCGCCGACGCCGTCGTCGTACGGCAGCTCACCGAGCAGGAGCGCACCGCCCCCCGGCCGCCCACACGCACCCGGATCCAGGACACCGCGCCGCCGCGCCGCACCCGGCCCGTCGCCGCCGCACCCGGCGCCGCCCCCGCCGAGCCGTCCGCGGTCCCGGCGCCCGACGCCTTCGCGGCCGAGATTGCCGCCCTGGCCCCGGCCGAGCGCGACCGCCGGCTCGTCGGCCTGGTGCGGACCCAGGCGGCGGCGGTCCTCGGCCACCAGGGCCCGGACGCGGTCGGACCCCGCGCGGTCTTCAAGGAACTGGGCTTCGACTCGCTGGCCGGCGTGGAACTCGGCGACCGCCTCACGGCGCTGACCGGACTGCGGCTGCCGGCCACCCTCGTCTTCAACTTCCCCACCCCCGAACTCGCCGCCCGGCGCATCGGGGAACTCCTCGTCGCATCCGGCTCCCCGCCCCAGGGATCGTGCGACGACGAACTCACCAGGTTCGAGGCCATCGTGCGGACCTTGCCGGACGACGATCCCGAACGCCGGGCCGTCGCCGACCGACTGGACGCACTCGTCGCCTCGCTCCGCCGGAACTCCGCCCCTCAGGAGGACTTCTCCGACGAGGACATCGGCTCGGTGTCGGTCGACAGGCTGCTCGACATCATCGATGAAGAGTTCGAAACCACATAGCGGATTCTCAGCTTTCGTTCGCGACCCGATGACGAGGACGGACCCGATGCCGGAACCCCAGCAGAACCAGCAGGAAAAAGTTGTCGACTACCTTCGCCGGGTCACCAACGATCTGCGACGCGCCCGCCGCCGGATAGGCGAGCTGGAATCCCGCGACAACGAGCCCGTCGCGATCGTCGGAATGAGCTGCCGGCTGCCCGGCGGAGTGAGCTCGCCGGAATCCCTGTGGGAACTCGTGGAATCCGGCGGGGACGCCATTTCCGGATTTCCCGCCGACCGCGGCTGGGACATCGAGGCGCTCACCGGAAACGGCGAGGGAAGCAGCTCCACACACGAAGGCGGATTCCTCTACGAGGCCACCGACTTCGACGCCGGGTTCTTCGGCATATCGCCGCGCGAGGCGACCGCCATGGACCCGCAGCAGCGCCTGCTGCTCGAAGTCTCCTGGGAGGCCCTGGAGCGGGCCGGCATCGCCCCCACCTCCCTGCGCGGCAGCGCGACCGGCGTGTTCGTGGGCTCCTACCACTGGGGCGCCCCCTCCGCGGACACCGCGGCCGAACTCCACGGCCACGCCCTGACCGGCACCGCCGCCAGCGTGCTGTCCGGCCGTCTCTCCTACGTCTACGGTCTCGAGGGCCCGGCGGTCACCGTCGACACCGCGTGCTCCTCCTCCCTCGTCGCCCTGCACATGGCGGCCCGGTCGCTGCGCAGCGGGGAGTCCTCGCTCGCCGTCGTCGGCGGCGTCACCATCCTCGCCGAGCCGTCCGTCTTCGTGGAGTTCAGCGCCCAGGGCGGCCTGGCCCCCGACGGCCGCTGCAAGGCGTTCTCCGACGAGGCCGACGGCACCGGCTGGGGCGAGGGCGTCGGTGTCCTCGTCGTCGAGCGGCTCTCCGACGCCGTCCGCAACGGCCACCCCGTCCTCGCCGTGCTGCGCGGCTCCGCCGTCAACCAGGATGGCGCCTCCAACGGACTGACCGCCCCCAACGGCCGCGCCCAGGAACAGGTCATCCGCCAGGCCCTGAGCAACTGCGGCCTCACCGGCGCCGACGTCGACGCCGTCGAGGCGCACGGCACCGGCACCCGCCTGGGCGACCCCATCGAGGCGCAGGCCCTGCTCGCCACCTACGGCCAGGAGCACGGCCCCGAACAGCCCCTGTGGCTGGGCTCTTTGAAGTCCAACATCGGCCACACCCAGGCCGCCGCGGGTGTCGCGGGCGTCATCAAGATGGTCATGGCGCTGCGTCACGGCGTGCTGCCCCGGACCCTGCACGCCGCGTCGCCCTCCACCCACGTCGACTGGGAGTCGGGCCACGTCCGCCTCTTGAGCGAGGCCACCGACTGGCCGGAGAGCGGCCGCCCGCGCCGGGCCGCCGTGTCCTCGTTCGGCATCAGCGGCACCAATGCCCACGCCGTCCTGGAGCAGGCCCCCGTGCCCGCCGAGGACGCCGGGGCCGAGGACGCCCCGCAGCAGCCGGCCGTCGTGCCGGGCGCCCTGCCGTGGCTGCTCTCCGCCCACTCCGAGCAGGCGCTCCGCGACCAGGCCGCCGCCCTCGTCACCCGCCTCGACGCCGACACCGAGCCGCGCCCCCAGGACGTCGGCCACAGCCTGCTCTCCTCCCGGGCCCTGCTGGAGCGCCGGGCCGTCGTCGTCGCGGCCGGCCGCGACGACCTGCTCACCGGCAGCCGCGCGCTGGCCGAGGGCCAGTCCTGGAGCGGGCTCGTCGAGGGCGCCGCCGACGTCGAGGGTCGTACGGTCTTCGTGTTCCCCGGTCAGGGCTCGCAGTGGGTGGGCATGGGTTCCCAACTCCTGGACGAGTCGCCGGTGTTCGCCGGGCGGATCGCCGAGTGCGCGGACGTGCTGGCCGAGTTCACGGACTGGAACCTGATCGACGTCCTGCGGGGCGCGGAGGGTGCGCCGGCGCTGGAGCGTGTCGACGTGGTCCAGCCGGCGTCGTTCGCGGTGATGGTGTCTCTGGCCGCGGTGTGGCGGGGGCAGGGTGTGGAGCCGGACGCGGTGGTGGGTCACTCGCAGGGCGAGATCGCCGCGGCTGTGGTGTCCGGTGCGTTGTCGCTGCGTGACGGTGCGCGGGTGGTGGCGCTGCGGAGCCAGGCCATCGGGCGCAGCCTCGCGGGGCGGGGCGGCATGATGTCGGTGGCGCTTCCGGTGGCCGATGTGGAAACCCGTCT
>NZ_JBIVPK010000050.1:0-53970 GCF_044754605.1 Streptomyces sp. NPDC093064 | reverse complement strand
GGACCGGCACATGCCCCACCTGCCACCGCGGCATCCCCGCTTCAGCTCCGCCAGAACACCACCCACGCCAGCCAACCTAACGAAGTACTACTAGGGTCTGCCGGGGCTGACAACGACCGTCGAACTCCTGCGCCTTGATCCGCCGGACAGGCCCTGGACCGGTCCGCGTCACCCCGGTTCGAACAGGTGTGAACCGGGCGACGGGGGAGACCCGGGCGCACGTCGGCGAACCGTACGTGGCGCGCAATCCTCATGAGACCGTGACGTCTCGGGCCGGTCGGTACCCCGGGCTGTCGTGGATACTGGCCGAAGGTTTAGGGTTCGGTCGCCCGCAGCTCAGCAACCCTCGAGCGGGCCCGGACCAGAAGCGACAGCGCGGTGTGCGGCAAGGCCGGGAGGGGCCGGCCGTCGTCGGCACACGACGCTTTTGGGGGGCTTGGAACCTATGGACCCGAACACCCGGGAACCCGAGGACATGGGCCATGGCGGCGACGGCCACGTGCCGGGCCGGCGCCCACCCAGGGATTCCCTCGCATCCGACTTCGTCCAGCACGCACCCGCACCGGCCCGCACGGCGCGGCTCGTCTCGGGCGACTTCCTTTTCACCGTCAACCCCGTGGACGGCAGCGAGATCGAGGCCTGCCCGCCCGGGGAGCACCCCGACCGGCCGGGCAAGTACACAGCGGCCGAGCGCGCCGAGCACGACCGCGCGGTGGGGCCGCCCGTCCCGGCCGGCCCGGCGCCGTCCGCACAGCCGCTTCTGGAGCGCCAGGACGAGCGCGAGCAACTGGTACGGCTGCTCGCCCGCGGTCGCTCCGTACGCCTGACCGGGCCGGGTGGCTCCGGCCGCACCAGCCTGCTCGACCTCGTCGCCGACGACTGCTCGGACCTCGCCCCCGACGGCGTCGTCCGCCTCAGCGGCCACCGCCGCACCGCGAGCGACCTGCTGTACGACCTCTTCCACGCGGTGTACAGCGCGCCGCGGTACCGGCCCGACCGGGACGAACTGCTCGCGTACGTCCGGGAGATCGGCGCGGTCGTCGTGGTGGACGACATCGAGGTCGGCGGTGGCGCGCTCGACGAGCTGATCGACGCCACCCCCGAATGCGCCTTCCTGATCAGCGCGACCCCGGACGTGCCCGCGCCGTCCGCCGAGTCGGAGATCGAGGAGGTCTCCCTCAGCGGCCTGGACCGGGCCGGCGGAGTCGAACTCATCGAGCGCGCCGTCGCCCGTGTGCTCACCGAGGAGGAGGCCAACTGGGCCGGGGACCTCTGGTTCGAGTCCGAGGGCCTGCCGCTGCGCTTCGTGCAGGCCGGTGCCCTGCTGAGCCAGCACGACCACCTGCGGGCCGGCACCAGTGCCGTCGAGGAGTTCGGCGTCTTCGAGGACGCACCTCCCGCGGACGCCGTCCTGGACGGGGGCGACGGCGACGCCGTACCCCTGCCCTCGCTCGGCGAGGCCGCCGCGCCCGCGCCGCTGCTCGCCTCCCGGCTGAGCGCCTCCGCGCGCGCCACGCTGCGGTTCGCCGTGGCGCTGGGCGGCGAGGTGCCCCACCAGTCGCACCTGCCCGCGCTGGTCGGCGACACCCACGCCGACGCCGCGCTCGGCGAGCTGGCGAGCTGCGGCCTGGTCTCCCCGGCCGGCTCCCGCTACCGGCTCGCCGCTGGCGTGCTGACCCAGCTGGAGGCCGCCGGATACGCCGACGACGCCGAGGAGCAGGCCCTCACCGCGGCCCGCCACTACACCTGGTGGGCCGGCCACCCCTCGGTCACCCCGGAGCGGGTGTGCGCCGAGGCGGACGCCGTGCTCGCCGCACTGGCCGTGCTGGTGCCGGTCACCACGCCGTCCGCCGGGGGCGAGGAGAGCACGGCCGTACGGCTCGCCCGCACCGCCGCACCCGCGTTCGCCGCCGGCCTCGACTGGAACGCCTGGGAACGGGCGCTGCGTTACGGCACCGAGGCCTCCCGGCTCGCCGGAGAGGTCGCCGAACAGGCCTACTTCCACCACGAGCTGGGCATCATCGCGCTCTGCGGCGGCCAGCTGGACCGGGCCCGCGCCGAGCTGGAGGCCTCCATCGGGCTGCGCGGCGCGCTCGCCGACAAGCGCGGCACGGTCGCCGGGCGCCGCGCCCTCGCCCTGGTCACCGACCGCTCCGGTACGGCAGTGGGCCTCGGCGCGACGGCGGGCGAGGAGGTGCCGGACGCCCGCACCGAGGAGTCGGCGTCCCCGCCCGGCGGGGTGCCCGCGCCCTTTCCGGCGTTCCAGCAGTCCGGCGGGGACGCCTCCACGCTGGTCACCCACCAGGCGGCGGCCCCGGGTTCGCCGCACGCCCCGGCCAAGCACCGCGTCGGCATCAAGGGCCTGGCCCGGCGCAACCTCGTGGCGGCCGGCGCGGGCGCGCTGCTCGCGGCCGTCCTCGGCACGGTGGTGACGCTCGGCGCCACTTCCCAGAACACCCCCGACACCCCCTCCGACAACGTCAATCCGTCCGCCGGCCAGGACGTGGACGACGGCGGCCTGGGCGCCGACACACCGAAGCAGGGCGGCAGCGGGGGAGGGGACACCGGCACGGCGACCAGCCGTCCGACGGACCCGGGCCACGAGTCCGCCTCCGGCACGTCGGAGGACCCGGCGCCGGGCGGCGCCGAGCCGTCGGAGAGCCTCGAGCCGTCCGGCGCCGGCACGTCCTCGGGCTCCTCGTCCAAGCCGCCGAAGCCGTCGGGGCCCGCCGACTCGTCGGGCGGTGGCACCGGCGGGAAGACCGGTGGGTCGACCGGCGGGAACTCCGGCGGCTCCACGGGCGGCGGCACGCCGGGCGGAAGCAGCGGAGGCCCCTCCGGCGGCGGCACCGGAGGCCCCACGAGCGGCGGCGGCTCCTCCGGCGGCGGCACCGGCGATCCCACGGGTGGGAGCTCGGGAGATCCCAGCGGCGACCCCTCGGGTGGGAGCACCACGGGCCCCACCGGCGGCACCGACACCGGCTCGTCCGGGGAGCCGTCAGGCGGCACCACGGCGCCGACGTCCGGCCTCTCGGCCGGCCCGCCGGCCGACGTCTCCGAGAGCGGTGCGGCTCCGGAGTCGTCCGGCACAGCGACGCTCGCCTGACCCACGAAGAACCGGGGGCCGGGTCCGTATGACACGGACCCGGCCCCCGGCGTCGTACGAGTGCCCTGCGGCCGTCCTCAGAACAGGCGCAGCTTGTCGTCCTCGATGCCGCGCAGCGCGTCGTAGTCCAGGACCTGGCAGCCGATGCCGCGGTCGGTGGCGAGGACGCGGGCCTGCGGCTTGATCTCCTGGGCCGCGAAGACGCCGCGGACCGGGGCGAGGTGGGGGTCGCGGTTCAGCAGTTCGAGGTAGCGGGTGAGCTGTTCCACGCCGTCGATCTCGCCGCGCCGCTTGATCTCGACCGCGACCGTCCGGCCCTCGGCGTCCCGGCACAGGATGTCGACCGGGCCGATGGCCGTCATGTACTCGCGGCGGATCAGCGTGTAGCCCTCGCCGAGCGTCTCGATGCGGTCGGCGAGCAGTTCCTGGAGGTGCGCTTCCACGCCGTCCTTGATCAGCCCCGGATCCACGCCGAGTTCGTGCGAGGAGTCGTGCAGGACCTCCTCCATCGTGATGATGAGCTTCTCGCCCGCCTTGTTGACGACGGTCCAGACGCCCTCCTCGTCACCGGTGCCCTCCTTCAGCGTGCACGGCGGGGACATCCAGTTCAGCGGCTTGTAGGCGCGGTCGTCCGCGTGGATCGAGACGCTGCCGTCCGCCTTGACCAGGATCAGACGGGGCGCTGACGGCAGATGGGCGGTGAGCCGGCCGGCGTAGTCGACGGCGCACCGGGCAATGACGAGACGCATGGTCGGCAACGCTACTGGACGGACGGCGGTGCGCGCGATTCGCCCGGGGGCCTTCCACCGGGCGTCCGCCGGGACTCCCCATGGGTCGCCCCTTTTTTCCCTGGATCACCCGTGTTCACTTGTGGCCGATTGTGTGCCCAACTAGCCCGGTCTGTATATGCATTCGCCTGGTGGGCGTCCGTTCTTGTGCCTACCGTAGTGAACGGGAGGTCGCGACCCGTGTACTCACCGTGTTGGGAGTCGTGTGCCCCCATATCTGTCCGGCAACCCCTGTTGTTCGGGGGTGCGAGAGGAGAACCCATGTCGCTCGACGTCTCACCGGCCCTACTCGAAGCGGCCGAGCGAGGCGAGGTCGACGAAGCTGACTTCGTCGACTGCGTCCGGACCTCCCTGCCCTACGCGTGGGAGATGATCAGCTCCCTGGTGGCCCAGCTGAAGGTGGACGGCGGCCAGTTCGCCGACAACCAGACGCCCCCGCCGGACGAGCAGGCACGCGGTCAGCTGCTGCGTGCGCTGGCGAGCGACGCCATACGCGGCGCGCTTCAGCGGCACTTCGGTGTGCGGCTCGCCTTCCAGAACTGCCACCGGGTGGCGGTGTTCCCGCTGGACGCCTCGGTCGACGAGACGCTGGCCCGTTTCACCTCGGTGCGCAACCAGCTCCTCAACCAGTCCCCGGAACTGCGGGACTGCTGACGCCGTGAGTCGCCTGCTTGCCGCTCCGTGCGCGGGAGGTGCTTGGAGTACAGGGGCGGCAAGCTTCCCACGACGCGCTCCCGGTCAGCGGAGGTGGGGCAGTACCTCGGCGCCGAGCCGTCGCAGGTTCTCCTCCGTCGCCGCCAGATCGCCCGAGCCCTCCGTGAACAGGGCGAAGCGGGTGATACCGGTCCGCTCGGAAGTCGCCGCGAGCCGGTCGGCGCACAGCCGCGGGGTGCCCACCGGGTGCAGCCCGCAGAGCAGTTCGGTGTACTCCAGTGGATCGCGCATCCTGCGGGTCCGGCCGTCCACGGTGACATGAGCGTCCAGCCCCTGTTTCAGCCAGCCCGGCATCGCCTTCAGCAGCGTCTCCACCGCGTCCGTGCGCCGGTCCGCGATCTGGCAGACGCCCGCCGAGACATGGGCGGCGCCCCGGATCTCCTCGCCCGGCCGGCCGGCCGCCCGCGCGCACCGCTGCCACAGGGCGACCATCTCGGCCTTCTCCTCGTCCCCGATGTGCATCCCCAGCAGCATCGGCAGCCCGCGCTCGGCGGCCAGCCGCACACTCGCCGGGGAGGTGCAGGCGACGACGACCTCGGGACCCGGGACCTGGGTCAGCGCCTCCGACGGGCGCGGTACGACGGGGACCTCGCGGAAGGCGAACCGTTCTCCCGAGGCCGACACCGACGGCTCACGCAGCCAGCGCACCAGCAGGTCCAGCGACTCCGGGAACCCCTTCTCGTACGCCTCCAGTCCCATGCCGAACACTTCCAGGTCCACCCACGGGCCGCCGCGCCCGACGCCGAGCGAGAACCGTCCGCCGCTCGTCACGTGCAGCAGCGCCGCCTGCTCGCCGAGCGCGACCGGGTGGACCGTGGGCAGCACGCTGACCGCCGTACCCACCCGCAGGCGGCGGGTGCGGCCGAGCAGCAGCGCGGCCAGGGTGATCGCCGACGGGCACGTCCCGTACGGGACGAAGTGGTGTTCGCCCAGCCAGACCGCGTCCAGCCCGGCCTCCTCGGCGACCTCGGCGGAGCGGACCGCCCGGTGCAGCGCCTCGCCTTGGCCCTGGCCGGGGAACTGGGCCGCCAGCACGAAACTTCCTACGCGCATTGCTCTTTCCTGCTTCCTCGGCTCCGACACGGAGCTCCCCCACCCGGCATAACCGGGCGACACGTGCCGAGGACACGGCTTGGCGAAGAGATTTGCGGATTGTCTGCGGAATGGGTCGTCCGGGAAGGGGACTTGTGGTGGTTGGTTCTCCCCACCCGGCCGTGGTGGGGCCGCGTAGGCTGGAGAAGGTCCCTGTCTCCCATACAGCTTCGTGAGGTGTCCCGTGTCCCCCCGCCGCAACCGACCCAAGGATGGGAGAGGCGCCGCCTCGTCCGGCCGGAGCGCCGAGGACGACACCGCGGGCCGCTACGGCGGCTGGCAGTCCACCGAGAGCTGGCAGGGCGAGGACTTCAGCGTGCGCCATGTCGCGGGCTCCAGCACCGACGGCAAGTCGTACCGCTGCCCCGGCTGCGACCAGCTGATCCACTCCGGCGTCCCGCACGTGGTGGCCTGGCCCCAGCACGCGGGCGTGGACGACCGCCGGCACTGGCACAAGGCGTGCTGGAACGCCAAGGACCGCCGCACCACGCGGGTGCAGCGGTCCCGTAACGCACCGCGGTTCTAGCCGCGGTTCCGGTCGCTCAGACGTCCCGGCTCCGCAGCAGGACCCAGGCGCCGGCGAACGCGGCGGCGGTCGCGGCCAGGAGGATCCACAGCGGGTCCCAGCCGGTCGGGCCGGAATCGGTGAGGGAGTTGGAGTAGAAGACGCTCAACTGGTTCGGGATCGAGTACTCGAACAGGAACTGGCGCACCTTCTCCAGCGAACGCGTGAACATGAACAGCGCGATCACCAGCGGGGCGAGCACGACGCCGATCATGATTGTGATGGCGCCCGCCGAATGCCGCAGCACCGAGCCGATGACGAGCGAGAACAGCCCGAGCAGGGCCATGTAGAGGCTGACGCCCACCGTGGCCTTGAACCACTCGGCGCCGGTGGGCTGCCGGGCGCCGGTGCCGTCGAGCATGGCCGTCTGCGCGAGGCCGACCAGGCCGCTGGAGACCAGGGTCATCGTGAAGGCGACCAGGAAGAACACCACCGCCTTGGCCGTGAGCACCCGCCCACGGCTCGGGCACGCCGTCATCGTGGTCCGGATCATGCCGGTGCCGTACTCCGAGGCCGTGGTCAGCACGCCGAGCGTGATGATGCAGATGCTGCCGAGCAGCAGCCCGAAGAAGCCGAGCGCCAGCATGTTCTCGTCGCCCCGCACCTCCCCCGAGGCCTTGGTGACGAGCAGGCTGGTCAGCAGCCCGATCCCGACCACGAGCAGGATGAACACCCCGAGCGTCCACATCGTGGAACGCACCGACTTGATCTTCGTCCACTCCGAGGCGATGGCGTGTCCGAGGTGCGTAGGGACGACGGGGATCGGCGAGGTGTAGCCGGAGTGGGGGGAGCCGGCCGCCGCCTCCCAGGCGGGCGGCGCGGCCTGCGGCACAGGCGTCTGCGGCGTGCTCATCGGGCGTCCTCGGGCTTGGTGGAGTCGGCGGCGGGGGCGGGCGCGGCGGCCGGCGCGGACGGCTGCGCGGGCGCTGCGGCGGCCTGCGGCGCGGGGGAGGCGGGCGCGGCGGCCCCTGCATGCGGCGCGCCGACGGGCTGGGTGGGCACCTGGGGGGCCTGCTGCGCGCTCTGCGCGTACGGGTTCGGGACGCCCGCGTTCGGGGCGCCGTAGGGGCCGGGATGGCCCGCGCCCGGAGCGGCGTACGGGTTCGGCTGCGCGCCGGGGGCGCCCTGCGGGCCCGCGAACGGCTGTCCGCCCGGCTGGGGCGCCGGCGGCGCGTACCAACCGGGCTGGCCCTGACCGGGAATCGGCACGGGCGGCTCGGCACCGGGCGGCAGGGGCTGCATCAGCCCGGCCTTCTGGTCGATGGTGGAGCGGTAGTCGACGACCCCCTGGGTCATCCGCATGTACGCCTCCTCGAGCGAGGCCTGGTGCGGCGACAGCTCCCACAGGCGTACGTCCGCCTCGTGCGCGAGGTCGCTGATGCGCGGCAGCGGCAGCCCGGTCACGCGCAGCGCGCCGTCCTGCTCGGGCAGCACGTGCCCGCCCGCCTCGGTCAGCGCGGACGTCAGCTTCTCCCGCTGCTGCGGCTCGGTGTCGGGCGTGCGGACCCGCGCGAAGTCCGCGGAGTTCGCGGAGATGAAGTCCGTCACACTCATGTCGGCCAGCAGCTGCCCGCGCCCGATGACGATCAGATGGTCGGCGGTCAGCGCCATCTCGCTCATCAGATGGCTGGAGACGAACACGGTCCGTCCCTCCGCCGCGAGCGACTTCATCAGATTGCGCACCCAGAGGATGCCCTCGGGGTCGAGACCGTTCACCGGCTCGTCGAACAGCAGCACCTGCGGGTCGCCCAGCAGCGCGGCGGCGATGCCCAGCCGCTGGCCCATGCCGAGGGAGAAGCCCTTGGAGCGCTTCCTCGCCACGTCCTGGAGGCCCACGACCCCGAGCACCTCGTCGACGCGGCGGGCCGGGATGCCGGACATCTGCGCCAGGGACAGCAGGTGGTTGCGCGCGGACCGGCCGCCGTGCACCGCCTTCGCGTCCAGCAGGGCGCCGACCTGGCGGGGCGCGTTCGGCAGCGTGCGGTACGGATAGCCGCCGATCGTCACCGACCCCGAGGTGGGGTTGTCCAGCCCCAGGATCATCCGCATCGTCGTCGACTTGCCCGAGCCGTTCGGACCGAGGAAGCCGGTGACGGCACCCGGCCGTACCTGGAAGGAGAGGTTGTGCACGGCGGTTTTGTCGCCATAGCGCTTGGTCAGGCCGACTGCCTCGATCATGCTCCGCACCCATCGAACGGTTCAGGTAAGCGGGGCGCACGCCCCCGTAAGGGTTAGGAGGATATCCGGGCGCTGACGGTTCCGCCCAAGAGAAAGTAAAAGCGTGCCGGCTCAGGCGTCCCGCTTCCGCAGCAGTACGTACCCTCCGGCGAGCGCCGCGATCACCCACAGCAGCATGATCCCGAGGCCGCCCCAGGGGCCGTAGGGGGTGTCGTCGGCTTGCGGAACCACCTGCATGATGCGGCCGCCGGCCTGGTCGGGCAGGAAGCGGCCGACTTTCTTCGTCGCCGATACGTTGGCGAGGATGTTGGAGATCAGGAAGAAGAACGGCATCAGGATGCCCAGCGACAGCATCGGCGAGCGCAGCATCACGGTGACGCCCATCGAGAACATCGCGATGAGGGCCATGTAGAGGCCGCCGCCGACGACCGCGCGCAGCACGCCCGGCTCGCCGAGGGAGGTGCCGAGCGATCCGAGCATCGCCTGCCCGAGGAAGAACGAGGCGAAGCTGGTGACCATGCCGACCACGAGGGCCAGCCCGGTCGCCACCGCGACCTTGCTCGCCAGGAAGGCGCCGCGCTGCGGCACGGCGGCCAGCGAGGTGCGGATCATGCCGGTGCTGTACTCGTTGGACACCACCAGCACCGCGAACACGATCATCGCGAGCTGTCCGAGCCCCATGCCGGCGAAGCTGATGTAGGTCGGGTCGAAGGTGAACCGGTCCCGTTCGTCCATGCTGTCGAACGCGTTCTTCGACAGGGCCGAGATCAGCATGCCGAGGGCGATCGTGACGACCGCCGTCAGGGACAGCGTCCACACCGTGGACGCCACCGACCGGATCTTGGTCCACTCGGACCTGATGACCTGAGTCGCCGCCATCGCTCAGCCCTCCTTCTTGCTGTCGGCGCCCCACGGCTGCGCGGGCGCCCCTTCCGGCACGGCCTCGCCGGTGTGCGCGTGGTACTCCACCGACCCGGCCGTCAGCCGCATGAACGCCTCCTCCAGCGACGACTGCTGACTGCTCAGCTCGTGCAGCACGACGTGGTGCTGTGCGGCCAGCTCGCCGATGCGCTCGGCCTTGCCGTCCTCGACCTGAAGCAGCCCGCCCTCGCCCGGCACGGCCGTGATCCCGGCCTCGTGCAGCACGTCGAGCAGGCGTTCGCGCTGCGGGGTGCGGACCCGGACGTGGGAACGGGAGTTCCGCTCGATGAAGTCGGCCATGGAGGTGTCGGCGAGCAGCCGACCCTGGCCGATGACGACGAGGTGGTCGGCGGTCAGCGCCATCTCGCTCATCAGATGCGAGGAGACGAACACCGTACGGCCCTGGGCGGCGAGGGACTTCATCAGACCGCGGATCCAGTGGATGCCCTCGGGGTCGAGTCCGTTGACCGGCTCGTCGAACATCAGGATCCGCGGGTCGCCGAGCAGCGCGCCGGCGATGCCGAGCCGCTGGCTCATGCCGAGCGAGAAGCCCTTCGCCTTCTTCCGCGCCACCGGGGTCAGGCCGACGGTGTCCAGCACCTCGTCCACCCGGCGGGTGGGGATGCCGTTGCTCTGGGCCAGGCACAGCAGGTGGTTGTAGGCGCTGCGTCCGCCGTGCAGGGCCTTGGCGTCCAGCAGCGCGCCGATGTACGTCAGCGGGTCCTTGAGTTCGTGGTAGTGCCGGCCGTCGATGCGGACATACCCGGAGGTGGGACGGTCGAGGCCGAGGACCATTCGCATCGTCGTGGACTTCCCGGCGCCGTTGGGTCCGAGGAACCCGGTGACGGTGCCCGGCCGGACGGTGAAGGTGAGGCCGTCGACCGCCGGCTTCCCTCCGTACCGCTTGGTCAACCCCTCCAGTTCGATCATGCCGGACACGCTAGAGCGCCGCGAAGCTCTCCGCCACCCCTGGGGCGGAGAGCTTCGCGGTCAGCGGCGGATGTCAGCCGCAGTCAAACCCGGTGAACGCGGGTCAGCGGGACTGCTGGGCCGGAACGCCGCGGGAGATCGGCTCGTCCTCGGTCGGCGCGCCCGCGGCGGCCACCGCGGCACCGGTGAGGGTCGCCAGCATCTCGCGCACGTTCGTCAGCTGAGCGTTGATGGAGTCGCGGCGGTTGGTGAGCGCCGCGAGCTCGCGCTCGGATTCCGAACGGATGCGGTCCGCCTTGGCGTTGGCGTCGGCCACGATGTCCTCGGCCTGGCGCTGGGCCGTCTCCACCGTCTGGCGGGCGCGGCGCTCGGCGTCGGTGCGCAGCTTCTCCGCCTCCAGGCGCAGCTGCTCGGCGCGGTGCTCGATCTCCGCCAGACGCTTCTCGGCCTTGGCCTGACGGGAGGCCAGGTCGCGCTCGGACTGCTCGCGCCGCTTGGCGAGGTTCGTCTCGAAGTCGGCGGCGGCCTGCGCGGCCTTGGCGCGGGTCTCCTCGAAGAGGGCGTCCGCCTCCTCCCGCTTGGACTGCGCGTCCTTCTGCGCGTCGGCGCGCAGCTGGGAGGCCTCGCCCTTGGCCTTCTCGACGATCCGGACGCCCTCGTCCTCGGCCTTGCCCTTGCGGTCCGCGGCGAAGGACTCGGCGTCGTTGCGAACCTGCTGGGCCGCCGACTCGGCGAGCTCGCGGTGCTGCTCGGCCGCGCGCCGGGCCTCATCACGCAGATCCTTGGCCTCCTCCTCGGCGAGGCGGAGGATCTTCTCGACCCGCGCGCCGAGGCCCGCGTAGGACGGCTCGGCGTCGCCGACCTGGGCCTGGGCGTTCTGCGTCTCGAGGTGGAGCTCCTCGATGCGCTTCTCCAAGGCGGTGATGCGGGCGAGAGCACTGTCACGATCGGAGACGAGCTTGGAGATACGTTCGTCCACCTGAGCGCGGTCGTACCCACGCCGCACAAGCTCGAAGCCGTAGGGGGAAGTGTCGCTCATGGGGTTCCTGTCCGAATGAGACCGGTGAGGTGATAGGTGGAATCCTAGGGGCCGAAGCGGTGTGTCATCGAGCGGATACGTGTTTGATCTGGAGAATGACACCTCTTTTGAGTGGCTGACCGTTTCAGGGCTTGCCAAAGAACCGGTCAAAGCACCCAGAAGGCCGGAATCCGCCTACAGGCTAGCTGTCTGACGACTTGCCACCCGACCGGGGTGCCCCCACCGTCGCGCCGGCCTTCATCGCGCCGTCCTTCCCGGACGGAGCCTCGAACGACTCCAGCGCCTCCAGCACGTCCTGGACCCGGGAGATCTCGGCGTTGATGTCCTCGCGCCGGCGCACCAGGATCTCCAGCTCGCGCTTGCCCTCGTCGACCGTGCGCCGGGCCTCGCGGACCGCCTCGGCCTTGAGCTCCTCGGCCTCCTTCACGAGGGAGGCCTTCTTCTGCTCGGCCTCCTTCAGCAGCCCCTCGGCCTTCTTCACCGCGGCGATCCGCACCTTGCCCGCCTCGGAGTTGGCCTCCGAAACGATCTCCTTCGCCTTGGTCTGCGCCTTGGCCAGCTGCTCCTCGGCCGCCTTGATGAGCGCGTCGCAGCGGTCGCCGGCCGACTTCATCGTCTCGGCCGACTCGCGGCGGGCCCGCTCGTGCAGTTCCTCGATCTCGGTCGTCAGGCGCTCGCGCAGCTCCTCCGCGCGCTCCCGGATCTGGGTGGCGTCCCGGCGGGCGCCGACGAGCAGCTCGTCCGCGTCCGTACGGGCCTTCTCCACCGTGGTGTTGCCCTCGACCCTCGCCTCGGACAGGATCCGGTCGGCCTCCTTGCGGGCCGCGCCCACCATCGTGTCGGCCTGGGACTCGGCGTCCGCCTTCGTCTTGACCGCGCTCGCCTGCGCCTCGGTGAGCAGCTTGTCGGCCTCGGCGGTGGTCTCGGTGATGAGCGTGTCGACCTGCTCGGCCGCCTCCGAGCGCCGCTTGTTGGCGTCCCGGCGGGCCTCGTCCAGGGTCCGGTCGGCCTCCCCGCGGGCCGAGCTCACCAGCCGCTCGGCCTCCGCCCGCGCCTCGGACCCGACTCGCTCGGACTCGGCGCGGACCCGCTCGGCGTGCGCCTGCGCGGAGCCGACCGTCTCGGCGGCGTCGGCGCGCAGCCGCTCCGCGTCCCCGGTGGCGTCCGAGATCAGCTTCTCCGCCTTGGCGACGGACTCGGCGCGGACCCGGTCGGCCTCCGCGACCGTCTCCGTCTGGAGCCGCTCCGCCTCCGAGCGCGCCTCGGAGATGAGCGTGTCCGCCTGGGTGGCCGCCTCCGACCGGATGCGGTTGGCGTCCTCGCGGGCCTCCGCGCGGGTGCGGGAGGCGTCCTGCTCGGCCTGCGCGATGGTGTCGGAGGCCTCGGTGCGCACCCGCTGGGCGTGCTCGGAGACGTCCGCGCGGATCCGCTCCGCCTCCGCGATCGCCTCGGACATGGTCCGCTCGGCGAGCACCTTGGCGGCCTCGGTCTCCTCCCGGGCCTCGCCGCGCAGCCGGCTCGCGTCCTCGCTCGCCCGCTCCCGCTCGGCGTAGGCGTCGGTGCGGACCCGGTCCGCTTCCTCCTCGGCCTCCCGGCGGGTCCGCTCCGCCGCGTGCTCGGCGGCCGAACGCAGCCCGGTGATCTCCTCCTGGGCCTGCTCGTGCAGCCCGGCGACGGAGTCCCGCACCTGCTGCGCGTGCTGCTCGGCGGCCGACACCATCTCGGTGGCGCGCCGGTCGGCCTCCTCCACCAGACGGGTGGCCTCGGCCTGCGCCTCGTCCACCCGCTTGCGGGCCGAGGCCAGCAGCTCCTCGCTCTGCTCGCGGGCCCGCTCGCGCTCCTGGTCGGCCTCGGCGCGCGCGGCGCCGAGCAGTTCCTCGGCCTCGCGGCGGCGCCGGGCGGCCTCCTCCTGGGCGGCGGCCAGCGTCTCCGAGGCCTCCGCGCCCAGCCGCTCCGCGGCGGCCTGTGCTTCCGCGCGCACGCGGTCCGCGGTGTCCTGCGCCTCCGTCTTGAGCCGTTCGGCCTCCGCCGCGGCCTCCGACCGCAGTCGTACGGCGACGGCCTCGCCCTCGGCGCGGGAGGCGGCCGCGTCGGCGGCGGCCTCGGTCCGCAGCCGCTCGGCCTCCGTCTCCGCCTGCTGCTGCAGCGTCCGGATGCGCTCGGCGGCCTCGGTGCGCAGCCGCTCGGCCTCCTCCGCCGCCTCACGGCGGATGCGGGTGGCCTCCTCGCGGGCGTCGCTCAGCGCCTTCTCGGCGTTTGCCAGCCGCTCCTCGGCCTCGGTGTGCAGCCGGGTGAGCTCCTCGGTGGCCTCGGCCTTCCGGGCGGCGACCGCCTGCTCGGTCTCCTCGCGCAGCTCGCGCGCGGCCCGATCGGCGTCCGCCTGGACGGACTCGGCCTGCTCGGTGGCCTCGGCGCGGTGCCGCTCGGCCTCCTGGCGGGTGCGCTCCAGGGTCTCCTCGGCCTGCCGGCGCAGCGTGGTGGCCCGCTCGATGGCCTCGGTGCGGACCTTCTCGCTGTCGCTCTGCGCGGTGCCGCGCAGCTCGTCGGCGTCGGCCTTCGCCTTGGCCAGCAGCTCCTCGGCGGACTTGGCCCCCTCCTCGATCTGCACCACGGCCTCGCGCCGGGCCTCGGAGCGGATCTTCTCGCCCTCGGCGACCGCGTCGGCCCGGAGCTGCTCGGCCTCGCCGCGCAGCCGGCGGGCCTCCTCCTGGAGCTCGACCGTCTTGGCGCGGTACTCCTTGGTGTCGTCCTTGGCGGCGCCCTTGAGCTGCTCGGCCAGGTCGTGCGCCTCGGCGCGCAGCCGGTCCGCCTCGGCCTCGGCCTCCCCGCGGATCCGCTCGGCCTCCTCGGCCGCGGCCTTCGTGGTCCCCTTGGCGTCCGCCGACGCCTTGTTCAGCACGTCCTCGGCGGTCTTCGCCGCCTTGGACAGCTGGGTCGCGCTCTCCTCGGCGGTGATCGTACGGGCCTTCTCGGAGGCCTCCGCGACGATCTTCTCCGCCTCGGCGCGGGCGTCCGCGACCAGCTGCTCGGCCTCGGACTTGGTGGCCTCGGCCTCCTTGGTGGCCTCCTGGACCAGCCGGGCGACCTGCTCCTTGGCGGTGCGCGTGCGCAGCTCGTTGGCCGACTCGGCGCCGGCGAGCGTCTTGGACGCGGAATCCTTGGCCTCGGTGACCAGCTTCTCGGCCTCGGTCTGCGCCTTGCGCAGCGCGTCCTCGGCCTCGGCCATGCGCTGCTCGGCGGACCGGCTCAGCTCGGCGGCCTGGCGGCGGGCGGCGTCCGACTCGCTGACGGTGGCGGAGCGCAGCTGCTCGGCGTGGTCGGTGGCCTCCTGGGCCTGGTCGGAGGCGGCGTTCAGCAGCCGCTCGGCGTCGGTGCGGGCGCGGCGCAGGGTCTGCTCGGCCTCCGCGCGGGCCGCCTCGGCGTCGCTCTGCAACCGTTGCCGGGCCTCGGCGGCCAGCCGCTCGGCCTCCGCGCGGGCGGCCGACATGGCCTGCTCGGCCTCGGCGCGGGACTCGTCCAGCAGGCGCCGGGCCTGCTGCTCGGTGCGGGCGCGCAACTGCTCCGCCCACGCCACGTTCTCGTTGACATGGGACTCGACGGTCTGCCGGCGCTCGGCGAGCTCCTGGTCGAGCTGCTGGCGCCGGTTGACCGCCTCGGCGTGCAGCTCGGCCTGAAGGCGAGCGGCCTGCTCCGCGTGCTCCTGGAGGATGCGCTGGGTCTGCGCCCTGGCCTGGCTCAACTCGCGCTCGGCGTCGGCGCGGATCTGATCGGCCTGCACCTGCGCGTTGCGCAGCAACTGCTCGGCCTGGTAGCCGAGGTCGGCGCCGTCGTAGGCGGGCCGGGACATGATGGTGCGGCGCGCCTCGTGCAGCTTGGCGCGCAGCACCTCGACCTGGTAGCCGAGGTCCTCGGCGTGCTGGATCGCCTTCTCCCGCTCGGTCTTCAGCCGATCCATCTCGGCCTCGAACCGAGAGAGGTGGTCGACGTCAGCCGCCGGCTCTCGCTCCTGGCGTTCGTAGCCCCGCACTGCGCGGTCCCATCCGTCCCCTGGTTGCAAGCCTGTCCAAACGAGCTCCGTCCATCCGCCGAACGGGGCCCCCGGGGAATGGTGTCAGATCAACAGCGGAGCACGGGCTGCTGCCCCGCCGCTCGTCCCCCGAAACACGGACCCCGGCGGTCCTGTCGCTCTCGACGGCAGGACCGGGTCGTCCCCGCTCGGGGGACGACCGCCCCCAACCCTACCGGCCCTTATGTACGGGAGTCAGTGCTCAACCGACTCAACAGCCGCCGAAGTGACCAGTTCTGTCAGGACACCGTGGCAATCCTTCGGGTGCAGGAAGGTGATCCGGGACCCCATCGAGCCGCGTCGGGGCTCGTCGTACAGAACGCGTACGCCCTTGTCGCGGACGGCGGCCGCGTCCGCGTCGACGTCCGCCGTGCCGAAGGCGATGTGGTGCACGCCCTCGCCGTTCTTCGCGAGCCACTTCGCGACGGTGGAGTCCTCGCGGGTCGGTTCGAGAAGCTGCAGGTAGGAAGCCCCTCCGTCGGAGGTTTCGTTGATCTTGAGCATGGCCTCGCGCACGCCCTGCTCCTCGTTGACCTCGGTGTGGAACACCTCGAAGCCGTATGTGGTCCGGTAGAACTCGACGGTGGCGTCGAGGTCGTGGCAGGCGATCCCGATGTGGTCGATTCGCGTCAGCATGGAATCAGTGCAGCGCCACCGGGGTGGTTACGCAACGTGCGCGCGATCACACCGACGGCCCGATGACGGGGCGGAGCACGCCTCAGTACATTCGAAGTAAACCCTCGTTCACTCCTCGGCTGTGCAGGCCGGTAAGGGGATCGCAGCTCATGTCTTCTGGAACTTCCGGTACGACCGGCTCAGTGATCGTCGCGGGCGCGCGGACGCCCATGGGACGGCTGCTGGGCTCGCTGAAGTCCTTCTCCGGAGCCGACCTCGGCGGCTTCGCGATCAAGGCCGCCCTCGACCGCGCGGGGATCGGCGGCGACCAGGTGCAGTACGTGATCATGGGCCAGGTGCTGCAGGCCGGGGCGGGGCAGATCCCGGCCCGCCAGGCCGCGGTCAAGGCCGGCATCCCGATGAGCGTTCCGGCGCTCACCATCAACAAGGTGTGCCTGTCCGGTCTGGACGCCATCGCGCTCGCCGACCAGTTGATCCGTGCGGGTGAGTTCGACGTGGTCGTGGCCGGCGGCCAGGAGTCCATGACCAACGCCCCCCACCTCCTGCCGAAATCCCGCGAGGGCTACAAGTACGGCGCGGTGGAGATGCTGGACGCGATGGCCCACGACGGCCTGACCGACTCCTTCGAGGGCATCGCCATGGGCGCGTCGACGGAGAAGCACAACACCCGCCTGGGCCTCGGGCGCGCCGAGCAGGACGAGATCGCCGCCCTGTCCCACCAGCGGGCCGCCGCCGCGCAGAAGAACGGCGTCTTCGAGGCCGAGATCACCCCGGTGGAGATCCCGCAGCGCAAGGGCGACCCGGTCCTGTTCAGCAAGGACGAGGGCATCCGCGGCGACACCACGGCCGAAGGCCTGGCCAAGCTGCGCCCGGCCTTCGCCAAGGACGGCACGATCACCGCCGGCTCCTCCTCGCAGATCTCCGACGGCGCCGCGGCCGTGGTCGTGATGAGCAAGGCCAAGGCCGAGGAGCTGGGCCTGGAGTGGATCGCCGAGATCGGCGCCCACGGCAACGTCGCAGGCCCGGACAACTCCCTGCAGTCCCAGCCCTCCAACGCCATCCAGCACGCCCTGAAGAAGGAGGGGCTCGAGGTCTCCGACCTGGACCTCGTCGAGATCAACGAGGCGTTCGCCGCCGTGGCCGTGCAGTCAATGAAGGACCTCGGCGTGTCCACGGAAAAGGTGAACGTGAACGGCGGCGCCATCGCCCTGGGTCACCCGATCGGGATGTCCGGCGCCCGTCTCGTGCTGCACCTGGCGCTGGAGCTGAAGCGGCGCGGCGGCGGCGTCGGCGCGGCCGCGCTGTGCGGCGGCGGCGGTCAGGGCGACGCGCTGATCGTCCGGGTGCCGAAGGCCTGAGCCGGGTAACACCCGACCGATCCCATTCGTAGGACCTCTCGTACGCGGACCGCGTACGTGGATCACGTGAACGGAGCTGTGATGCAGGACGTCTCCTCTCTGGTGGCCCAGGCCAGGGAAGGCCGGCCGAGGGCCGTGGCCCGGCTGATCTCCTTGGTGGAGGGGGCGTCCCCGCAGTTGCGGGAGGTCATGCGGACGCTCGCGCCGCTGACCGGCAACGCGTACGTCGTCGGCCTGACCGGCTCCCCGGGCGTGGGCAAGTCGACGTCCACGTCCGCGCTGGTGACGGCCTACCGCAAGCAGGGCAAGCGGGTCGGCGTCCTGGCCGTCGACCCGTCCTCGCCCTTCTCCGGCGGCGCGCTGCTCGGCGACCGGGTGCGGATGTCGGAGCACGCCTCCGACCCGGGCGTCTACATCCGCTCCATGGCCACCCGTGGCCACCTGGGCGGGCTCGCCTGGGCCGCCCCGCAGGCGATCCGCGTACTGGACGCGGCGGGCTGCGACGTGATCCTGGTCGAGACGGTCGGCGTGGGCCAGTCGGAGGTGGAGATCGCCTCCCAGGCCGACACCTCCGTCGTCCTGCTGGCCCCGGGGATGGGCGACGGCATCCAGGCGGCCAAGGCCGGCATCCTGGAGATCGGCGACGTCTACGTCGTCAACAAGGCCGACCGGGACGGCGCGGACGCCACCGCCCGCGAGCTGAACCACATGCTCGGCCTCGGCGAGTCCCGCGGCCCCGGCGACTGGCGCCCGCCCATCGTCAAGACGGTCGCCGCGCGCTCCGAGGGCGTCGACGAGGTGGTCGAGGCGCTGGAGAAGCACCGGGCCTGGATGGAGGAGCGGGGCGTCCTCGCGGAGCGCCGCCGCGCCCGCGCCGCCCACGAGGTGGAGACCATCGCGGTCACGGCCCTGCGCGAGCGCATCGGCGACCTGCACGGCGACCGCCGGCTGAGCGCCCTCGCGGAGCGGATCACCGCCGGTGAGCTGGACCCGTACCAGGCGGCGGACGAGCTGGTGGCGGGTCTGACCGAGGCCTGACCCGCCCCTGGTGACACCCGTTGTGACACGGAAGGCGGAGCCCCGGGGGCTCCGCCTTCTCTCCGCCTTCTCTCCGCGCCGGGGGTGCCGCGCGGGGTGGTTACGCCCCGCCCCGCTGCCCCCGCAGATGCTGGGCGATCGGCTTCAGGGCCTTGTCCAGCTCCATCAGCGTCTCGTGGTCGACCAGATCGACGAAGTGCCTCCGCACGGACGCCACATGGTGCGGCGCGACCTTCTGCATGGTCTCCATGCCGTGCTCGGTGAGGACCGCGTACAGGCCCCGGCGGTCGGACTCGCAGTTCTCACGGCGCACCAGGTCCGCGTTCTCCATGCGGGTGATCTGGTGCGAGAGGCGGCTCTTGGACTGGAGGGTGGCGGACGCGAGGTCGCTCATGCGCATCCGTACGTCCTCCGACTCGGAGAGATTCACCAGGATCTCGTAGTCGTTCATCGTCAGGCCGAACGGCTGCAGGTCCTTCTCGAGCTGGTACGTCAACAGCCTGTTGACCTCCAGGTGGGTGCGCCAGGCGCACTGCTCCGCATCGGTCAGCCAGCGCGTGGCCGTCTCGGTCTCCATGAATGAAGTCTACCTAAGAAGTTGAAAGGCGAACTAGTGAGGGCGGTGTGACGGCGCGCACGCGTTCGATGTCACACTCCGCAGGCTACCGCTCACACCCCGAAGCGACGCTGGAGATCTCCCAGCTGTCCGGGAAGGCGCGGTTGCCCACCCTGCTGTCCGCGGGTTCCGGACACCCTTCCCCCTCCGGGTACCCCGGGCTCGTCCGGAAGCACCCCCGCCGCCAGTTCGGCCATGAGGCTCTCGCTGGACTGCAGCAGGACCGTCCCGGCCCCCACGAACTCGAACTGGTGCTCCTCCCCGGAGACCGGCCCGAGGCCCGTCATCGAACGCAGCCCGCCCAGTACGCCGGTCAGGTACCCGTGGTCGTAGTGATGGCACGGGGACGGGCAGTCGGCCCAGCCGACCAGCGCCTGCGGGTCCACCCGGATCGGGGGCTCCATGAACACCACCGGCCCGTTGGACGCGGCCACGAACTTTCCGGTTCCGATGAGGGTGAGGAAGCCGGGCACGATCGACTGCTTGAGCGACAGACTTGGCTGAAAGGCGAGCAGATTGCCGGAGCGAATGGTCAGATTGCCGTCGTCCAGGTCGAAGGAGTTGACATCGAAGGCCCGGTCGGCGAGCAGCATCCGGCCCGAACCCTCGGCCACCACCCAGTCGCTCGCATGCAGAGGCGAATGAAAGGCCGTACCGACCAGATGGTCCAGCCGGCCGTGCCCGATGCCGTTGAACTCGATCGCCCCGTAGTAGGCGATCATCTTTCCCTTCTGGAGGAACCACTGGCTCCCCTTGAGCTCCACGCAGAAGGTGTACGGGTTCACGTTGTCGTCGGCCGGCAGGGTCGTCGGGTCGTGGACCACCGGCCCGGAGCCGGGCGTTCCGTACGCGCTCACAGCTTCTCCTCCGACGCCTGGACGTACACCGTGCCGTTGCCGCTCAGCTCCAGTTGGAAGCCCTCCCCGGAGCCGCGTCCCACCATCTCGCGCCAGCCCAGCGCGGTGGACAGCTTGTTGCGGACGTCGCCGTGGTGGGCGACGTAGGCCTGCGGGTCGACGTGGACGGGGCGTTGCGGGGTGATCGGCACCTCGAAGACGCCGCCGTGCGCCATGACCGCCACCGAGCCGTGTCCCTGGAGGGTCGTCGTGAACAGTCCCTGGCCCGTCACCTGGCCCCGCACCATGCCCATGACCCCGCCCTGCGAGCCCATGAACATCGTGCCCTGCTGCAGCGTGCCCTCGAAGGCGAGCAGGCGGTCCGCCTCCACGTACAGCGTGTCGCCCGTCATCTCGATCACGTGCACATGGTGGCCGCCGTGCCCGAAGAAGACCGTGCCGCTGCCCTCCACGGTCATCAGCGGCGTCGCCTCACCCGCCACCCGGCGCCCGATCATCGACATCAGACCGCCCTGGCCGCCCTGGATGTTGGGCGTGAACGCCACGTCACCCTGGTAGGCGAGCATCGCGCCGCGCTGACTGAACAGGCGTCGGCCGGGTACGACCGTCGCCTCGACCATTTTCGAGTTGATCTCCCGGAAGGTCATCTCACAGGTCTCCCGCGATCGTGTTCCGCTCGCTCGGCTGGACGTACACCAGCCCGTCCCCCTCGAACCGGATCTGGAAGGCCTCCCCGCCGCCCTCCCCGAGGAACGTGCGGAAGGTCACCCCGGACTGGAAGGACTGCCGGACGTTCCCCTGGTGCGCGATGTACGCGCCTGGGTCGACGATCAACGGGTACTGCGGGCCGACCCTGAGCACCACAGCCGGCCCGTCCGACATGATCGCCGCCTGCCCGTGTCCCTCGACCGTGGTCGTGAACAGCCCGTTGCCCTGGGAGGCGCCGCGCAGCCCGGTGAACGTCGTCCCCGTGCGCAGCCCGGCGTCCGTCGCGAGCAGGTTGCTCGACTCGACGTACAGCTTGTCCCCCTGGAGCTGCACCAGATTGATCTCGGCCGCCCGATCGGCGAACCAGCACGTTCCGTGCCCCCGCACCTCCATCACGGTCATCTGCTCGCCGGTGAGCCGCCGGGTCACCATGCCGCGCAGTCCCTCGCCGCCACCGGTCAGCCTCTTGAAGGCCATCTGCCCGTCGTACGCGACCATCGAGCCGTTCTTCGCCTTCACGGCGTCCCCGGTCATGTCGACGGCGAGCACTCTGCTGTCTTGAAGTCGGAACATCGCCACGGAGTGAAGGTAGCGGCGGACGGGGGAGGCCGACAGGGCTCACGGGGGGACAACGACCCTGATTCACACCCTTACGGGACGGCCGCGCCCACCCCCTGACCGGACCCGCCCCGCGGGTTTGCCACAATGGACGAACGTTTGTGCTCGCATTCACAAACCGGCCGGCACCACCTCAGCGGCCCGCCGGTCCGTCTCCCACCGAAGGTGACCCGTGGACATCAAGACCGCCACCGCCCTCCGCCGCCTCCGCCTGGTCTCCGCCCCCGAGGCGGTCTCCTTCCTCCTGCTGCTGGTCTGCTCGGTCCTGAAGCGGACCACGGACTTCAACGCGGTGCCCGTGATGGGCGCGATCCACGGCGTCCTGTTCATCCTGTACGTGATCTTCTGGGCCGACGCCTGGAACCGCGCCAAGTGGTCGGTGGGGACCGCCGCCCTCTACTTCGTCCTCTCGGTCCTGCCGACCGGCGGCTTCTTCGCCGAGCGCAGGCTCAAGCGCGAGGCCGAGGACGCGGTGATCGCCTCCCGCGCCCGCCGCGAAGGGGTCGTGAACGCATGATCGTCGCCTTTTCCGTGACCCCGCTGGGCGTCGGCGAGGACGTGGGGGAGTACGTCGCCGACGCCGTCCGGGTCGTCCGCGAGTCCGGCCTGCCCAACCGCACCGATGCGATGTTCACCTCCGTCGAGGGCGAGTGGGACGAGGTCATGGACGTCGTCAAGCGAGCCGTCGCCGCGGTGGAGGCACGCGCTCCGCGTGTGTCCCTGGTCCTCAAGGCGGACATCCGTCCCGGTGTCACGGACGGCCTCACCGCCAAGGTGGAGCGGGTCGAGAGGCACCTCGCCCAAGAGGCCCGGAAAGCGGAGTAGACACCCGGCGGCGCGTCCGGGGACACCTGTCCCGCGCCGCGCGGGCCTCACCCGCCCGAGACCAGCGCCATCCCCAGCGGAGTGCGCTCGTAGAGCACCTGGTGCCCGTACCGGCGGGACGTGAGCAGGCCCGCGTCCCGCAGCACCGTCAGATGCGCCGACACCGACGACGGGGCCAGGCCCAGACGGTGGGCCAGCGCCGTCGTCGACGCCGGATCGGTCAGCGCGGCCAGTACCGCGGCCCTTCCGCGTCCCAGCAGCCGTACCAGGGCCTCACCGGCCTCCGCGCCCCGCCGTGCCCACAGACCGCCCAGTCCGCGTGCCGGGTACACCAGCGTGGGCTGCCAGGGCGGATCGAAGCCGCTGATCACGTCCGGCCAGGAGAACACGCTCGGCATCAGCACCAGCCCCTGCCCGTCGAGGTGGCGCCCGTGCTCGCCCGGCCAGTCGACCGTCAGCGTCCGCGCGTCCCAGGACAGCCGCCGGTCCAGTTCCGGCAGCAGCGCCCCCAGCCCCACCTCGGCCAGCCGCCGCGAGTGGAAGGCCACATCGGCCTCGAGCAGCGCCCGCAGCCGCGGCCACTCCGGCTCGACCAGCGCGTGCCACGCGGCCTCCAGCTGATCGGCCAGCTCCCGCACCGCCCGCCCCGGATCGGCGAGCATCGCCCGCCCTCGCGACGACTCCAGCGCACCCGGCGTATCGGCGAGCGCCCGCGCCAGGTCCTCCCGCGCCTCCCCGGGATCCGCCGCCCGCACCTGGGCGATCTCGTCCTCGAACACGGCCGCCGGTCCGATCGGCGGCGGCCCGAGAAAGTCGGGGCTGTGCCCGCGCCGGGGCATGAGCAGCCACAGCGGGGCGAGGTCCAGCCCCCGTGCGGCCTCCCGGATGCGGCGCAGCCAGTGCGGGTGGTACCCGTGCCGGTCCGGCCGCCGCAGCGTCCGCACCGCCTCCTGCGTCTCCCACAGCGGCGACACCGCGAACCGGCACCGCATGAGGTCGTCGTCCCCGAAGTGCAGACGGAACGGCACGGCACCCCCGGAAAAGACAGGCGAAGACAGGTAAGACAGGGAAGACAGGTCAGGAAAGACAGGGAGAGAGGGCGAAGATTCGGCAGTGGCCGAAACTCTACGCCGCCCGCCCCTCCCACCGGCACGCTGCAGCCCATGCAGCAAGCCCCCGAGCCCACCCCGACCCCGCAGGCCCCGGACCGGCCGGAGCCCCCACCCGCGCCCGCACCCGCCCCCGAACCGGCGGCCGGCTACGCCCGGGTCTTCGCCGTACCCGAGTTCCGGGCGGTCTTCGCCGCCCACGCCCTGTCCCTGCTCGGCGTGATGGTCAGCGAGATCGCCCTGTCGGTCCTCGTCTACGACCTCACCGGCTCGCCACTGATGAGCGCCCTCACCTTCGCGCTCGGCATGCTGCCCTACGTCATCGGCGGCACCTTCCTCAGCGGGATCGCCGACCGCTTCCCGGCCCGTCGGGTGCTCGTCACCTGCGACCTGGTGTGCGCGGCCTGCGTGGCGCCGATGGTGGTGCCAGGGGCCCACATCGGCGTCCTGCTCGCGCTGCGCTGCGCCGTCGCCCTCGTGTCGCCGGTGTTCCAGGGAACGCGGATGGCGAGCCTCACCGACATCCTCGGGGACGGCGAGCTGTTCGTCCTCGGCCGCTCCCTGCTGCGGATCGTCTCGCAGAGCGCGCTGCTCGTCGGCTTCGGCCTCGGCGGCCTGCTGCTCACCGTGATCAGCCCCCGGCACGCTCTGCTGATCACCGTCGGCACCTTCCTCGCCTCCGCCGTCCTGCTCCGCCTCGGCACCCGGCACCGTCCCGCCAGGACCGGGCAGTCCGGCGCCCTGGTGGGCGACTCGCTGCGCGGTGCCCGGGAGCTGCTCGCCGACCGCCGGGTCCGCGTACTGCTCCTGCTGTTCTGGGTGCCGCCGATGTTCGCGGTCGTGCCGGAGGCCCTGACGGCCCCGTACGCCGACGCGCTCGGCGCCGGCTCCATCGGTCTGGGTCTGCTGATGTGCGGGCTGCCCGTCGGCACGATCGCGAGTGAGGTGTACGCCGGCTCCCGGCTGCGGCCCGCCGTCCGCGAGCGGATCGCCCTGCCGCTGGTCTGCCTGACCCTGCTGCCCTACGTCGGCTACGCCCTGCACCCCGGTCTCGCCGTCTCCCTTCTCCTGCTCGTGCTCTCGGGCACCGGGGCGGCGTACACACTGGGCCTGGACCAGTGGTTCGTGCGGGCGGTGCCCGAGGAACTGCGCGGCCGGGCGATGACCCTGATGACCGCCGGACTCATGACGATCCAGGGCCTGGGCATGGCGCTGGCCGGCGTCGCGGCGGAGTTCGCCGGGGTGGCGGCGACGGTCGCGGGGGCCGGGGTACTGGGGACGGTGTGCTGCGTGGGGCTGGCGGTGGCCGCCCGCCGGACCGAAAGCTGAGACGGGGCTGAGCCGGATATGACCGACCGGTAGGGTCTGGTGACGTGCCGAAGCCCCTCAGTCTCCCTTTCGACCCCATCGCCCGTGCCGACGAGCTCTGGAAGCAGCGCTGGGGAAGCGTGCCGTCCATGGCCGCGATCACCTCGATCATGCGCGCCCACCAGATCCTGCTGGCCGAGGTCGACGCGGTGGTCAAGCCGTACGGGCTGACCTTCGCGCGCTACGAGGCCCTGGTGCTGCTCACCTTCTCGAAGGCCGGCGAACTGCCGATGTCCAAGATCGGCGAGCGTCTGATGGTGCACCCCACGTCCGTGACGAACACCGTGGACCGGCTGGTCAGATCCGGTCTCGTCGCCAGGCGCCCCAACCCCAACGACGGGCGCGGCACGCTCGCCGTCATCACCGACAATGGCCGCGAGGTGGTCGATGCCGCCACCCGCGACCTGATGGCGATGGAGTTCGGCCTCGGGGCCTACGACGCCGACGAGTGCGGCGAGATCTTCGCGATGCTGCGGCCGCTGCGGATCGCCGCGCACGACTTCCACGAGGACTGACGCGCACGGCTTCCACGAGGACTGACGCGCACGGCTTCCACGGGGACCGAGGGGCCGGGGCACGGACCGCCGCGGCAGGGCCACCCGGGGCAAGATCTCCCGGAACGGGTGGTTACGCTCGTCCTCATGAAACGAAGCGTGCTGACCCGCTACCGCGTCATGGCCTACGTCACCGGTGTGCTGCTGGTCCTGCTGACTCTCGGCGTGATCGCCAAGTACCTGCTCCACATGAACGGCGCGGCGGGCTTCACGAGCGTCGTCGGCATCGCGCACGGCTGGCTGTACGTCGTGTACCTGGTGTTCGCCTTCGACCTGGGCTCCAAGGCCAAGTGGCCGGTCGCCAAGCAGCTGTGGGTGCTCCTCGCGGGGACCATCCCGACCGCCGCGTTCTTCGTGGAGCGCAAGGTCAGCCAGGAGCTGGAGTCCAAGCTCGCGCAGGACGAGGCCCCCGCGGTCGCCGAGGCGTAAGCACGCGCCACCGCCGTGCGGAACCCGTACGGCGGTCAGCCGTCGACATTTACTTGGACGTCCTAGTAAATTCGAGGGTATGGACGCTGACGCCATCGAGGAGGGCCGCCGCCGCTGGCAGGCCCGGTACGACACCGCACGCAAGCGCGAGGCGGACTTCACCACGCTCTCCGGCGACCCCGTGGAGCCGGTGTACGGTCCCCGGCCGGGAGACACGTACGAGGGATTCGAGCGGATCGGCTGGCCGGGGGAGTACCCCTTCACCCGCGGCCTGTACCCGACCGGCTACCGGGGGCGTACGTGGACGATCCGGCAGTTCGCCGGGTTCGGCAACGCCGAGCAGACCAACGAGCGCTACAAGATGATTCTCGGCAACGGCGGAGGCGGGCTCTCGGTCGCCTTCGACATGCCGACGCTCATGGGCCGTGACTCCGACGACCCGCGTTCGCTGGGCGAGGTCGGCCACTGCGGCGTGGCCATCGACTCGGCGGCCGACATGGAGGTGCTGTTCAAGGACATCCCGCTCGGTGACGTCACCACGTCGATGACGATCAGCGGGCCGGCCGTCCCCGTCTTCTGCATGTACCTGGTCGCCGCGGAGCGGCAGGGCGTGGACGCCTCCGTCCTCAACGGCACGCTCCAGACGGACATCTTCAAGGAGTACATCGCCCAGAAGGAGTGGCTCTTCCAGCCCGAGCCCCATCTGCGCCTCATCGGCGACCTGATGGAGCACTGCGCCACCAAGATCCCCGCGTACAAGCCGCTGTCCGTCTCCGGCTACCACATCCGCGAGGCGGGGGCGACGGCCGCGCAGGAGCTGGCGTACACGCTGGCGGACGGCTTCGGGTACGTCGAACTCGGGCTCAGCCGCGGTCTCGACGTCGACGTGTTCGCGCCCGGTCTGTCCTTCTTCTTCGACGCGCACCTCGACTTCTTCGAGGAGATCGCCAAGTTCCGCGCGGCCCGCCGCATCTGGGCCCGGTGGATGCGGGACGTCTACGGCGCGAAGACCGACAAGGCGCAGTGGCTGCGCTTCCACACGCAGACCGCCGGGGTCTCGCTGACCGCCCAGCAGCCGTACAACAACGTCGTGCGTACGGCCGTGGAGGCGCTCGCGGCGGTGCTCGGCGGCACCAACTCGCTGCACACCAACGCGCTCGACGAGACGCTGGCGCTGCCGAGCGAGCAGGCCGCGGAGATCGCGCTGCGCACGCAGCAGGTGCTGATGGAGGAGACCGGCGTCGCCAACGTGGCCGACCCGCTGGGCGGTTCGTGGTACATCGAGCAGCTGACGGACCGGATCGAGGCGGACGCCGAGAAGATCTTCGAGCAGATCAAGGAGCGGGGGCTGCGGGCGCACCCCGACGGGCAGCACCCGATCGGGCCGATCACGTCCGGGATCCTGCGGGGCATCGAGGACGGGTGGTTCACCGGGGAGATCGCGGAGTCGGCCTTCCGCTACCAGCGGGCGCTGGAGAAGGGCGACAAGAGGGTCGTCGGCGTCAACGTCCACACCGGCTCGGTCACCGGCGACCTGGAGATCCTGCGGGTCAGCCACGAGGTGGAACGGGAGCAGGTGAGGGTGCTCGGGGAGCGGAAGACCGGGCGGGACGAGAGTGCCGTGCGCTCCGCGCTGGACGCGATGCTGGCGGCCGCGCGGTCCGGCGCCAACATGATCGAGCCGATGCTCGACGCCGTGCGCGCCGAGGGGACGCTGGGTGAGATCTGCGGGGTCCTGCGGGACGAGTGGGGGGTGTACACGGAGCCCGCGGGGTTCTGAGGGACCGGCGCCGGGGCGGGCCCGTCCGCCCCGGCGCCCCTGTCAGCCGTCCGCCGCGAGCCCGGTCAGAAGGACCCGGGTGAAGCCGCGCACCCATTCCTCGTCCGCCGGTTCGGCGCTGACCAGGGTGCGGTGCACCACCGCGCCGGCGACGATGTCGAAGATCAGGCCGACCGTGCGGGCGGCTTCCTCCGGGTCCGGTTCCGGGGGGAGTTCGCCCCGGGTCTGGGCGCGGGCGCGGCCCTCCAGGACCAGGCGCTTCTGGCGGTCCACGATCGAGGTGCGGATGCGTTCGCGCAGGGCCTCGTCGCGCGTCGACTCGGCGACCACGGTCATCAGTCCGCTCTTGGCCTCGGGCCGGGCCAGGATCGCCGCGAACTGGAGGACCACGCCCTCGATGTCGGCGGCGAGGCTGCCGCGGTCGGGGAGGCGGAGTTCGTCGAAGAGTTCGGCGACGGCGTCGACGACGAGTTCGTTCTTGCCCGCCCAGCGGCGGTACAGGGTCGTCTTCGCGACCCCGGCCCGGGTGGCCACGTCCCCCAGGGTGAGCCTGGACCAGCCCAGGTCCACCAGCGCCGCCCGGGTGGCGGCGAGGATCGCCGCGTCCGCGGCGGCGCTGCGCGGCCGGCCGGCACGGGCGGCGGGGGTGCGGCTCTGCATCCCCTGACCATAACCGGACCGGAAACGAGTGGTTCCTGTCCGGTCGTGAGAGAGATCACCACGGTGTGCTTCCGCGCGAGCATCCGCTGCCATTACGCTACGGGTCGTAGCGAAACGCGGGTGCGAGCCCGTGTCCGAGCGATGACCACAGGGTGCCAGGTGGGGACCGGGCGCCCGGCGCAGTACGGCTTTCCCGACGGTTTTCACTCAGGCGGGCAGAACGGGGGAGGATAGACGCATGCAGCCACGGAACATGTCCATGAGCGGAGTCGTCGACCTCGCCGCGGTGAAGGCGGCCCAGGAGGCCAAGGCGAAGGCGGAGCAGGCGCGCGCCCAAGCGGCCAGGGAGGGCGGCGCGGGGGCGGTCTCCCCGGCCGATCTCGTCATCGACGTCGACGAGGCCACTTTCGAGCACGATGTCCTCCAGCGATCGGCCGAGGTGCCCGTCGTCATCGACTTCTGGGCCGAGTGGTGTCAGCCCTGCAAGCAGCTGAGCCCGGTCCTGGAGCGACTGGCCGTCGAGTACAACGGTCGCTTCCTCCTCGCCAAGATCGACGTCGACGCCAACCAGTTGCTGATGCAGCAGTTCGGCGTCCAGGGGATCCCCGCGGTCTTCGCGGTGGTCGCGGGCCAGGCCCTGCCCCTGTTCCAGGGGGCGGCGGGCGAGGCGCAGATCCGGGAGACGCTGGACCAGTTGGTGCAGGTCGCCGAGCAGCGGTTCGGACTGACCGGCCTGACCGTCGACCCGGACGCCGAGGCGGGCACACAGACGGTTCAGCAGGCCCCGGTCGGCCCGTACGAGGCGCTGCTGAACGCGGCCTCGCAGGCCCTGGACGCCGGCGACCTGGGCGGCGCGGTCCAGGCGTACAAGAACGTGCTGGCCGACGATCCGGGCAACCCGGAGGCCAAACTCGGCCTGGCGCAGGCGGAGTTGCTTCAGCGTGTGCAGGGCCTCGACCCGCAGCGGGTGCGCGAGGAGGCGGCCGGGAAGCCCGCCGACGTGCAGGCGCAGATCGCCGCCGCCGACCTGGATCTGGTGGGCGGTCACGTGGAGGACGCGTTCAGCCGGCTCATCGACACCGTGCGACGTACCGCAGGCGAGGACCGGGACGCGGTGCGGCTGAGGCTGCTGGAGCTCTTCGAGGTCGTCGGCGCCGAGGACCCGCGAGTGGCGGGGGCGCGCCGGGCGTTGGCGCGGGCGCTGTTCTGATCCGGGCCAACCCTCTTGTTCTGACCAGTCGTTAAACACCACGGCATGTGATGCCCGAGTGAAAGATTGGCCCGGGAGCCGTCAGTGCGGCCGCGCTTTACCAAAACTTGGTAATCGCGGCCGCTGTTACTGGCAGTAAATCGGGGGTGTGGTTCCGCCCGGTTCCGTCCGGGGGTGAACCGTTTTGTTCTGCCCTTTGTTACCACCGAGTGTCGCCGTTCGGAACCGGTGAGTCGTGTCCCGGTTATCCAGCCGTTACTAGTGAGTAACGACCCCCCTTGTGCGGGCGGCGAGAATGCACCACGATCGGCGACGCTCGGTCCATCCCCGTACCCCGGCAGCCGGTCGGGTCATGGGGTGTCTGGGGCCCCACCGAGCAGGGCCGGCGGCAGTGGCGCCGTCCCTTGGGGCAGGGGGGTCTTCGCCTGCTGGCGAAGCCTGTCCAGCAAGGTTGTGCGTGATGCGTGTCAGGCGCGACCAGTGGTTGTCGCTCGGGGGTGATCGCCGGTGATTCGGGCGCGGTTGGCGCCACCGAGCGCGGGCGCTCTCCTTCCCGAGGACGTAGCACTTCTCCCATCCCTGCCCGGCCGAACCGCCGGCCGGTGGTGAGCCGGGCCAGGAGATGTACGTCCGAGAAGGAGGAAAAATGGAGTCCCAACTGCGTGGCGGGACCAGATGGAAGCGGTTCGCTGTGGTCATGGTGCCCAGCGTTGCCGCGACGGCGGCGATAGGCGTGGCCCTGGCTCAGGGTGCCCTCGCCGCGTCGTTCAGCGTGTCGGGTCAGTCGTTCAAGGTGACGGCCGACCGGCTGGAGGGCAAGGGGTTCGCCCAGTACGGCGCGATCGACTCGGGGAAGAGCCTCGACGGCAGCAAGGACGAGCACCACCCGGTCGCGGTCTCGGCGTTCAGGACGGCCACGATCAACAACCTGTGCCAGTCGGTCGTCACTCCGACGCCCTTCGGCAACGTGAGCCTGCTGCTGAAGGCGGGTGGCGGCAGGACGCCGGTCGAGGCCGAGAACCTCTACATCGACGTCGCCGACCTCAAGGCCGACGCCACGTTCACCAACATCGACATCGGTGTTGCGGCCGGGGCCGCCAGCAAGGGTCCGGGCATCAAGCCGGGCGAGGTCGCGAACAAGCAGACGAGCCCCTTCGGGTTCGCCCAGCAGGCCGACTCGGCCACGCTGACCGGCGTGAAGCAGACAGCGTGGGCGACGACCGCCGGAACCTTCAAGCTCAGCGGGCTCAGCATGTCGCTGGCGACGGGTACCAAGGAGTGCTACTAGGCACTCGGGAACGGGCGGGGGAGCCGACGGCGCCCCCGCCCGTTCCACCTTCCACCCGCTCTTCACACACCCCCCACACCGACCAAGCACCACCCTCATCACAGCAACGCCGCACCAGGGAGCTGTTTTCCATGAGCGCCGAGACTCCTGCCGTAACCGGCCAGTTCACCCGCCGGAGGCTGCAGTTCCGCGCCTGGCGGGGCACACGTCCGTTCTGGGCCGGCCTGTTCGTCCTGCTCGGCGGCTTTCCGATCATGTACTTCCCGTACGCCCACCTCCAGCTCGGTCATCTGACGCTGGCGATGGCGACGACCGCGGGAGCCGGTTCCCTGATCATCGGCGTGCTGCTCGTCGTCCTCGGCGTCAGCCTCTGGTTCCAGAAGCACATCCGGGTGTTCGCGGGTGTCGCGGCGATCCTGCTGGCGCTGGTGTCCATCCCCGTGTCCAACTTCGGCGGCTTCGTCATGGGCTTCCTGCTCGCGCTCATCGGCGGCGCGATGGCCGTGGCGTGGGCGGAGGGAGCACCGCCCTCGCGGGAGGACGCCGAGCGGGCCGGCCCGGTACGGGGCGGTGCCCCGGAGGCCGCGCCCGGCCCGGTGGTGGACGGCCCGGTGCCGTCCGGCCCTGCGATGGACCCGATGAGCGATGGGGGCACCTCCCAGGCTTTCAAGGCACTGGGGGAGAACGACCTGTCAGGAACGAGCCCGGCCAACGGGGCGAACGGGAGGCAAAGTGCCGGCTGACGAGGTGACTCACGGGACGGGAGTGGAGGTGTCCCGCGTGAGAACCGGGCCGCGTCACGCGGCACCCAAGAAGCCGCTGTTCACCAGGTTCCACATGCCGGCCGGCAAGGCGATAGCCATGGCGGCGATGCCGACGGCGGTCCTCATGGGGATGGGCTTCACATCGACCCACGCCGTCGCCGACAACAACGCGACGACGCCGTCCGCCAAGAGCCTGACGGCCGACGAGTACAAGGACTGTGTCGCGGCGCTGGACGGCTCCCAGGACAAGGCTCCGGCCTCGCCGGCGCCGTCCGCCTCCGCGGGCGCCGAAGACCCCGCCGAGGACGCCACCGCGCAGCCGGCCCCCTCGGCCACGTCGTCCACGGGCCCGGCGGACCAGAACGGCCAGGCGGACCAGGACGGCAAGGGAGACGAGGGCTCCTCGCACACGTCCCCCTCGCCTGATCCGGCTTCCGGTGACAAGGCCGCGCCCAAGCCCGACCCCACCGCCTCGCAGAGCAAGCAGGGCGGTTCGGGCACGGGAGGCGCCGCCACGGCGGCCCCGTCGGCGCCCGCGGGCGGCGACGGCCTGCTGGGGACCATCGGTGACGCGCTCGGAGGCGTCCTCACCGGCGGCAAGCAGAGCTCCGGGGCCGGGGACGCCGCCGACTCCGCGGCCGCGCCGTCCGCCTCCGCCACGCCTTCGGCGGGCGGGGCCGGGGACGCCGTCGACGGCGCTGCAGGCACGGTCAAGGACACCGCCGAGAAGGTCACCGACACGGTCAAGGACACCGTGAAGGACGCGACCGGCACGGTCTCCAAGACGGTGGAGGAGGCCGGGAAGGCCGTCGAGGGCGTCAAGGACACAGCCGGCAACGCGGCCGGTGAGGCGGCCGACGCGGCGACGGCCTCGCCGAGCCCGTCGGCGAGTTCCACGACGGACCCGGAGAACTGCCCGGCCGCCACCGACGCCGTGGGCGGCGTGGACAACAAGGTGCTGCTGGCCGACGACCCCTGGTACCTGAACGCCAGTTCGCTGCTGCTGAAGGGTGCCGACTACCAGGGCATCGTGGAGGTGCGCACGGCCGGCGGACACGTCAAGAAGGTGCTGAAGTACGTCATTTCGGATGGCACCGACATCGGCGACCTGCACCAGACGGTGAAGGACAAGCAGGCCGGCAAGACCTACCACGTGCAGGCCGCCAAGGGCTCGACGTCCACGATCCGCGGTGGCGACACGGTGATGTACACCCAGAGCATCTGCGGCAACCTGTTCGGGCTGATCCACGTCTGCTTCAGCCCGGACAACCCTCCGCCGCTGAACCTCCCGCTGATCTACTTCACCAAGGTCGAAGTGGTCCAGGCGGCCCAGTTCGGCGGCAACCTGCACGTCCCCGGAATGCACGTGTACACCACCGACTGACCGGCCAAAGGCCCGTCCGGGAGCCGCGACACCACTGAGGGCGCCCCCTGTTCGCAGGGGGCGCCCTCAGTGGTGTGCCGATCGACCGTGTGCTGGTCAGGCTCAGTCGCGCGAGCCGCCGCCCAGGTGGTGGACGCGGACCATGTTGGTGGTGCCGGGGACGCCGGGGGGCGAGCCGGCGGTGATGATGACCGTGTCGCCGGGGGCGAAGCGGTTGAGCTTGACCAGCTCCTGGTCGACCAGGTCGACCATCTCGTCGGTGCTGTTGACGAACGGCACCACGTGCGGCTCCACACCCCAGCTGAGCGCCAGCTGGTTGCGGGTGGACTCGTCGGTGGTGAACGCCAGGATCGGCTGGCAGGCGCGGTAGCGGGACAGCCGGCGCGCGGTGTCGCCGGACTGGGTGAAGCCCACCAGGCCCTTGGCGCCCAGGAAGTCGGCGATCTCGCAGGCGGCGCGGGCCACCGAACCGCCCTGTGTGCGCGGCTTCTTGCCCGGCACCAGCGGTTGCAGGCCCTTGGCGAGCAGCTCCTCCTCCGCCGCCTTGACGATCTTCGACATCGTCTTGACGGTCTCGACCGGGTAGGCGCCCACACTCGACTCGGCCGACAGCATGACCGCGTCGGCCCCGTCCAGGATCGCGTTGGCCACGTCGGAGGCCTCGGCGCGGGTCGGACGGGAGTTGGTGATCATCGACTCCATCATCTGGGTCGCCACGATCACCGGCTTGGCGTTGCGCCGGCACAGCTCGATCAGGCGCTTCTGCACCATCGGGACCTTCTCGAGCGGGTACTCGACGGCCAGGTCGCCGCGGGCCACCATCACGCCGTCGAACGCCATCACGACGTCCTGCATGTTCTCCACCGCCTGCGGCTTCTCCACCTTGGCGATGACGGGGACGCGGCGGCCCTCCTCGTCCATGACCCGGTGGACGTCGGAGATGTCCTTGGCGTCGCGGACGAAGGACAGGGCGACCATGTCGCAGCCCATGCGCAGCGCGAACCGCAGGTCCTCCACGTCCTTCTCGGACAGCGCGGGCACGTTCACCGCGGCGCCGGGCAGATTGATGCCCTTGTGGTCGGAGATGACGCCGCCCTCGATGACGATCGTCTTCACCCGCGGGCCCTCGACGTCCAGGACCTTCAGCTCGACGTTGCCGTCGTTGATGAGGACCTGGTCGCCGCGCGAGACGTCGGCCGGCAGCCCCTTGTACGTCGTACCGCAGATGTGCTTGTCGCCCGGGACGTCCTCGGTGGTGATGGTGAACTCGTCACCCCGCTCGAGCTCCACCGGCCCCTCGGCGAAGGTCTCCAGCCGGATCTTCGGGCCCTGGAGGTCGGCGAGGACGGCGATGGCCCGGCCGGTCTCCTTGGCCGCGGCGCGGACACGGTCGTACCGTGCCTGGTGCTCGGCGTGCGTTCCGTGGCTGAAGTTGAAACGGGCCACATTCATGCCCGCCTCGATCATGGCGACGAGCATCTCGTGGGAGTCGACCGCTGGGCCGAGAGTACAGACGATTTTCGAACGGCGCATGGGGCGATCCTATCGGTTTGTTTCGCTCCGGAATATTCCGTCTGGTGGAAGCAGCAAATGGGCGCCTTCGCGCTCAGTCGAGTGCCGGCCGGAATTCCGTGGACGCGCTCAGCCGTCCTTTCCGACCAGTGCGTAAGTCTGGGTGGCGATCTCCATTTCCTCGTCCGTGGGAACCACGGCCACGGCGGTCCGCGCGCCCTCGGGCGAGATCAGCCGCGCACCGTCGCCGCGTACGGTGTTCCGCTCCCGGTCCACCGCCAGGCCCAGCCCCTCCAGGCCGTCGAGGGCGGCCTCGCGTACAAAGGCCGCGTTCTCGCCGACCCCGGCCGTGAAGGCGACCGCGTCCACCGTGCCGAGTACCGCGTAATAGGCACCCACGTACTTCTTCAGCCGATGGGTGTAGATCTCGAACGCGAGCCGTGCCTCATCGTCGCCCTCCTCCATCCGGCGCCGAATCTCCCGCATGTCGTTGTCGCCGCACAGGCCGAACAAACCGCTCCTCTTGTTGAGGAGAGTGTCGACCTCGTCCATGGACATTCCGCCGACACGCTGCAAATGGAAGATGACGGCCGGGTCGAGGTCACCGGAACGCGTTCCCATCACCAGTCCCTCCAGCGGGGTGAGCCCCATGGAGGTGTCGACGCACCGGCCGCCCCGGACCGCCGAGGCCGACGCGCCGTTGCCCAGGTGCAGCACGATGACGTTGACGTCCTCGAGGGCCTTGCCCAGCAGCTCCGCCGTCGCCCGGGAGACGTAGGCGTGCGAGGTGCCGTGGAAGCCGTAGCGCCGCACCCGGTACCGGTCCGCGATCTTCGTGTCGATCGCGTAGCGCGCCGCGGACTCCGGCATCGTCGTGTGGAACGCCGTGTCGAAGACGGCGACCTGCGGCAGGTCGGGACGCAGCGCCATGGCCGTGCGGATGCCGGTGAGGTTGGCCGGGTTGTGCAGCGGCGCCACCGGGATCAGCCGCTCGATCTCGGTGAGCACGGCGTCGTCGATGACGGTGGGCTCGGTGAAGAACATGCCGCCGTGCACCACCCGGTGCCCGATCGCGGCCAGTTCGGGGGAGTCCAGGCCGAGCCCGTCCCGGGCCAGTTCCTCCGCGACCGACTTCAGCGCGGCGTCGTGGTCGGCGATCGGGCCGTTCTCCTCGCGGGTGGCCCCCGTGGTCAGGCAGGTGTGCTTGAGCCGGGAGGTCTGCTCGCCGATGCGCTCCACCAGGCCGACGGCGAGCCGGGTCGCGTCGCGCATGTCGAGCAGCTGGTACTTCACCGACGAGGAGCCGGAGTTGAGGACGAGGACGCGGGTCGCGGTCACGAGCGCTGGCGCTTTCTGGTCGGGAGCTGTGGAGGTCTGCGGCCGTGTGCGCCGGGGGTGGCGTCCCCGGTACACACGGCCGACGGGAGGTCAGTTGCCGGACGACTGGGCCTGGATCGCCGTGATGGCCACGGTGGTGACGATGTCCTGCACCAGGGCGCCGCGGGACAGGTCGTTGATCGGCTTGCGCAGGCCCTGGAGGACCGGTCCGACCGCGATCGCGCCGGCCGAACGCTGTACGGCCTTGTACGTGTTGTTGCCCGTGTTCAGGTCCGGGAAGATCAGCACGGTGGCCTGCCCCGCCACCTCCGAACCGGGCAGCTTGGTGGCGGCCACCGACGGTTCCACGGCCGCGTCGTACTGGATCGGCCCCTCGATCATCAGGTCCGGGCGGCGCAGCCGCACCAGCTCGGTCGCCTCGCGCACCTTGTCCACGTCGGCGCCCGAGCCGGAGTCGCCGGTGGAGTACGACAGCATGGCGATCCGCGGCTCCACGCCGAACCGGGCGGCGGTGGCCGCCGACTGGATGGCGATGTCGGCGAGTTGCTCGGCGTCCGGGACGGGGTTGACCGCGCAGTCGCCGTAGACGAGGACCTTGTCGGCCAGGCACATGAAGAACACCGACGAGACGATCGAGGCGTCCCGGCGGGTCTTGATGATCTCGAACGCGGGCCGGATGGTCGCGGCCGTGGAGTGCACCGAGCCCGACACCATGCCGTCGGCCAGACCCTCCTGCACCATGAGCGTGCCGAAGTAGTTCACGTCCGAGACGACGTCGTACGCCAGCTCGACGGTGACGCCCTTGTGGGCGCGCAGCAGCGCGTACTGCTCGGCGAAGGCGTCCCGCAGTTCGGAGGTCGCCGGGTCGATCAGCTGCGCGTCCCCGAGGTCGATGCCGAGGTCGGCGGCCTTCTTGCGGATCCCCTCCACCGGGCCGAGCAGCGTCAGGTCGCACACGCCCCGGCGCAGCAGCACCTCCGCCGCGTGCAGCACGCGCTCCTCGGTGCCCTCCGGCAGCACGACCCGGCGCCTGTCGCTGCGGGCCTGTTCGAGCAACTGGTGCTCGAACATCATCGGGGTGACCCGGTCGCTGCTGGGCGCGGAGACGCGCTTGCTGAGGTCGGCGGTGTCGACGTACCGCTCGAACAGGCCGAGCGCGGTCTCCGCCTTGCGCGGGGTGGCCGCGTTCAGCTTGCCCTCCAGGGAGAACAGCCGCTCGGCGGTGGGGAAGCTGTTGCCGGACACCGAGACGACCGGGGTGCCCGGGGCGAGCCGGCCGGCCAGGGTGAGGATCTCCTGCCGCGGCGCCTCGTTCAGGGTGAGCAGCACGCCGGCTATCGGCGGGGTGCCGGCGCTGTGCGCGGCGAGCGAGCCGATGACCAGGTCGGCGCGGTCGCCGGGGGTGACCACCAGGCAGCCGGGGGTCAGCGCCTTGAGGAGATTGGGCAGCATGGCGCCGCCGAACACGAAGTCGAGGGCGTCGCGGGCCAGGCCGGAGTCGTCGCCGAGCAGGACCCGGCCGTCCAGGGCCTGGGTGATCTGCGCGACCGTCGGTGCGGACAGGGCCGGTTCGTCGGGCACCACCCAGCAGGGCACCGGCAGCCGGCCGGCCAGCCGCTCGGCGATCTCGTCGCGGTCCTCGCGGGCCACCCGGTTGGTGACCATGGCCAGCACGTCGCAGCCCAGGCCGTCGTAGGCGCGGTAGGCGTTGCGGGTCTCGGCGAGCACCGACTCGGCGCTCTGCCTGCGGCCGCCCACGACCGGCAGGACGGAGGCCCCGAACTCGTTGGCGAGCCGGGCGTTGAGGGACAGCTCGTCCGGGAGCTGGGTGTCGGCGTAGTCGGTGCCGAGGACGAGGACCACGTCGTAGTCGCGGGTGACCAGGTGGAAGCGGTCGACGAGGGCCGACACCAGTTCGTCCGTGCCCTGCTCGGCCTGGAGGGCGGACGCCTCGTGGTAGTCCATGCCGTAGACGGTCGCCGGGTCCTGGGAGAGCCGGTAGCGGGCGCGCAGCAGCTCGAAGAGGCGGTCGGGGCCGTCGTGGACGAGGGGGCGGAAGACGCCCACCCGGTCCACCTGCCGGGTCAGCAGTTCCATGACTCCCAGCTCGACGACCTGTCGGCCGTCACCGCGGTCGATGCCGGTCACGTACACGCTGCGGGTCACGCGGGCTCTCCGTTTCCTCGGGGGATCACTCGTCGGCCGGGGATGGCGTCCTGCAAAAAACGCCCACCGGGGTGAGCGGAATCCTCTTGACAATACCCCCGCCGGTAGATATGGCGCCCGTCAGGCCGTGTACGCCTCCCGGACATGAAACAATCGGACGGGATCACCGGTGTCAACAGCGAGCAGGAGACACAGCAGGATGCGTATCGGAGTTCTCACGGCGGGCGGCGACTGCCCGGGACTGAACGCGGTGATCCGGTCGGTCGTACACCGGGCGGTCACCACGTACGGCGACGAGGTCATCGGCTTCGAGGACGGCTACGCGGGCCTGCTCGACGGCCGGTACCGCGCTCTGGACCTCAACGCGGTGGGCGGCATCCTCGCCCTCGGCGGCACGATCCTCGGCTCCTCCCGACTGGAGCGCGACCGGCTCCGCGAGGCCTGCGAGAACGCCTCGGACATGATCCACCGGTTCGGCATCGACGCGCTGATCCCGATCGGCGGCGAGGGCACGCTGACCGCGGCGCGCATGCTGTCGGACGCCGGGCTGCCGGTGGTGGGCGTGCCGAAGACGATCGACAACGACATCTCCTCCACCGACCGCACCTTCGGCTTCGACACGGCCGTCGGCGTGGCCACCGAGGCCATGGACCGGCTGAAGACCACGGCCGAGTCGCACCAGCGCGTGATGGTCGTCGAGGTCATGGGCCGGCACGCGGGCTGGATCGCGCTGGAGTCCGGGATGGCGGCCGGCGCCCACGGCATCTGCCTGCCCGAGCGCCCCTTCGACCCGGCCGACCTGGTGAAGATGGTCGAGGAGCGTTTCGCCCGCGGCAAGAAGTTCGCGGTGATCTGCGTCGCCGAGGGCGCCCACCCGGCCGAGGGCAGCATGGACTACGGCAAGGGCGAGATCGACAAGTTCGGACACGAGCGATTCCAGGGCATCGGCACGGCCCTGGCGTACGAGCTGGAGAGCCGGCTCGGCAAGGAGGCCAAGCCGGTCATCCTCGGCCACGTCCAGCGCGGCGGCGTCCCGACCGCGTACGACCGCGTCCTCGCCACCCGCTTCGGCTGGCACGCGGTGGAGGCCGCCCACCGCGGGGAGTTCGGCCACATGACCGCGCTGCGCGGCACCGACATCGTGATGGTCCCGCTGGCCCAGGCGGTGACCGAGCTGAAGACCGTCCCCAAGGACCGCATGGACGAGACGGAGTCGGTGTTCTAGGAGCCGGTGGTCCGGGCGGCGCCGTTCTCTGAAGAGGCCCGCGCGGGGCCGGTCTCCCGAAGGGGCCCGCGCGGACGCGAAGCTCTCCACAGAACGCCTCTACCGGGGCTGCAGAACCCCTCTACGGGGGTGCGGTCACCGCCTACCGGTCCCCGCCGCTCTCCCGCACCCACCGGTATACCAGTTCCGGCCGGCCCACCTGCCCGTACAGCGGGCTGCGTACGGCCCGGCCCGCGTCCACCAGGTGCTCCAGGTAGCGCCGGGCGGTGATCCGGGAGATGCCGACCGCCCCGGCGACCCCCGCCGCCGTGAGTCCTTCCTCCGCCTCGCGCAGCGTGTCCGTCACCCGCTGGAGCGTCGGCGCGCTCAGGCCCTTGGGGAGGGCGGCCGGGCTCGGGGCGCGCAGGGTCGCTATCGCCCGGTCCACCTCGTCCTGGCCGCCCACCTCCCCGACCGCCGCGCGGAACTCGGCGTACCGCACGAGCCGGTCCCGGAGCGTGGCGAAGGTGAACGGCTTCAGGACGTACTGGACCACCCCCAGCGAGACACCTTCGCGCACCACCGCCAGGTCCCGTGCCGAGGTCACCGCGATCACGTCCGCGTGATGGCCGCCCGCCCGCAGGGACCGGGCCAGCTTCAGTCCGTGCACGTCCGGCAGGTGGAGGTCCAGCAGAAGCAGGTCCACCGGGGTGCGCTCCAGCGCCCGCCGGGCCTCGGCGCCGGTGTGCGCCTTGCCGACCGCGACGAATCCCGGCACCCGGCCCACGTACATCACGTGCGCGTCCGCCGCGACCGGGTCGTCCTCCACCACCAGGACCCGGATGGGCTGCGTCCCGCTCCCGCCGTCCGTCATGCCACGCCTCCGGGCAGGCCGCTCTCGGCCCCGGACACGGCCTTGCGGGTCACGTGGTCCTCCGTCCCGTGCGTCAAGGGCAGCCGCGCCTCGAACACCGCGCCGCCCCCTTCGGCGTCCGCCACCGTCAGCGTCCCCTCGTGCCGCCGTACCGCCTGCCGTACCAGCGCCAGACCCAGTCCCCGTCCGCCGGGACCCGTCGGCTTGGTGGAGAAGCCGTGCTGGAACACCCGGTCCGCGTGGGCCGGGTGCACGCCCGGCCCGGTGTCCGCGACCCGCAGCACCAGCTCGCCGTCCTCCGCGCACGCCGTGACGGTCACCCGCGCCGACATGCCGCCCCGCGCCGCGTCCACCGCGTTGTCGACGAGGTTGCCGAGGATCGTCACCAGGTCCCGGGGCGGCAGGCTCCGCGGCAGCAGACCGTCGTCCAGGCCGCTGTCCGAGGACACCACCAGCTCCACGCCGCGCTCGTTGGCCTGGGCCGCCTTGCCGAGCAGCAGCGCGGCCAGCACCGGCTCGCTCACCGCGCTGACCACCTGGTCGGTCAGCGCCTGGGCCAGCTCCAGCTCCGCCGTCGCGAACTCCACGGCCTCCTCCGCCCGCCCCAGCTCGATCAGCGACACCACCGTGTGCAGCCGGTTGGCCGCCTCGTGCGCCTGGGAGCGCAGCGCCTGGCTGAAGCCGCGTTCCGAGTCCAGTTCCCCCATCAGCGACTGGAGTTCGGTGACGTCCCGCAGGGTCACCACCGTGCCCCGGCGCTGCCCGCCCGACACCGGTGAGGTGTTGACCACCAGCACGCGCGAGTCGGTCAGGTGCACCTCGTCCACCCGCGGTTCGGACGCCAGCAGCGCGCCCGTCAGCGGGGCCGGCAGGCCGAGGTCCGCCACCGACCGGCCCATCACGTCCTCCTGGCGTCCCACGCCCAGCAGTTCCCGCCCGCCGTCGTTGATGAGCGCCACCCGGTGCTGCGCGTCCAGCATCAGCAGGCCCTCGCGCACCGCGTGCAGGGCGGCCTGGTGGTAGTCGTGCATACGGCTGAGCTCGGCCGCGTTCATGCCGTGGGTGTGGCGGCGCAGACGCGCGTTGATGATGTACGTGGCGATCGCGCCGAGCACGAGGATCCCGGCCGCGACCGAGAACAGGGCGATGACCTGTTCCCGGACCCGCTCGCTGATCGCCTCCACCTTGATGCCGGCGCTGACGAGACCGACCACGCGGCCGTGCTCCTCGACGGGCGTGACCGCGCGGACGGACGGGCCGAGGGTGCCGGTGTAGGTCTCGGTGAAGGACTCGCCGCGCTGGGCGCGGGAGATGTTGCCGAGGAAGGACCGCCCGATCTGGTCCGGATCCGGGTGCGTCCAGCGGATGCCGCCCGGAGTCATGATCGTGACGAAGTCGACGCCGGTGTCCTGCTGGACCTTCAGCGCGTACGGCTGGAGCTCCGCCGAGGGGTCGGAGGTGTGGATGGCCGCCAGGACCGAGGGGGCGTCGGCGATGGAGCGGGCCACCGCCGTGGTCTGGCGGCGGGCCGACTCCTCGGCCTGGCCCTGGTCCCTGACGTAGCTGAAGAGCGCGTACCCGGCCACGACGAGCGCCAGCAGCACGGCCTGCATGGCGAACAGCTGGCCCGCCAGGCTGCGGGGTCTGGGGAGGACGGGTATGCGCATGCCGCCAGTCTGCCTCTTTCGTTCTGGCGCGAACTATGTGGCGTGAACTTAATGAACGGAAGCGTGACCCCCCTCACAGGACGGGAGATAGTCGCGGCATTCCCCCACACCCGGACGTGAGCCGCACGCCGGTGATGCCGATGACGTCGTCAAGGAGGGCCGCCTTGAGCAGCGCAGCCGATACGGCACCTGCCGCACCCGCACCCGCAGCCAAGCGGGACCGTACCCACTATCTGTACATAGCGGTGATCGCCGCGGTGGTCCTCGGCGTCGCCGTCGGGTTCGCCGCGCCCGATTTCGCCAAGGAGCTCAAGCCGCTCGGCACCGGCTTCGTGAGCCTGATCAAGATGATGATCTCGCCGATCATCTTCTGCACGATCGTGCTCGGCGTCGGATCGGTGCGCAAGGCCGCGAAGGTCGGCAAGGTCGGCGGGCTCGCGCTCGGCTACTTCCTCGCCATGTCGTTCGTCGCCCTGGCCATCGGACTCGTGATCGGCAACATCGTCCACCCCGGCAGCGGGATGCACCTGACGGAGGCGGTCAAGGGCGCCGGCCAGGCGCAGGCGCAGGCCGCGAGCGAGGGCCCGGTCGACTTCGTGCTCGGCATCATCCCGACCACGCTCGTGTCGGCGTTCACCGAGGGCCAGGTGCTCCAGACCCTGCTGGTCGCCCTGCTCGTCGGGTTCGCGCTCCAGGCCATGGGCCGCAAGGGCGAGCCGGTCCTGCGCGGGGTGGAGCACATCCAGCGGCTGGTCTTCCGCGTGCTCGCCATGATCATGTGGGCCGCCCCGATCGGTGCCTTCGGCGCCATGGCCGCGGTCGTCGGCGAGACGGGCATCGACGCCCTGAAGGCACTCGCCGCGATCATGCTCGGCTTCTACGTCACCTGTCTGCTGTTCGTGCTCGTGGTGCTGGGCGCGCTGACCCGGCTGGTGGCCGGCGTCAACATCTTCCAGCTGCTGAAGTACCTGGGCCGTGAGTTCCTGCTGATCCTGTCGACGTCGTCGTCGGAGTCCGCGCTGCCCCGGCTCATCGCCAAGATGGAGCACCTGGGCGTGAGCCGTCCGGTCGTCGGCATCACCGTGCCGACCGGCTACTCCTTCAACCTCGACGGCACGATGATCTACCTGACCATGGCCTCGCTGTTCATCGCCGACGCGATGGACCAGCCGCTGTCCATCGGCCAGCAGATCACGCTGCTGCTGTTCATGATGATCGCCTCCAAGGGCGCCGCCGGTGTCACCGGCGCCGGACTGGCCACCCTCGCCGGTGCCCTCCAGTCCCACAAGCCCGCCCTGGTCGACGGCGTCGGCCTGATCGTCGGCATCGACCGCTTCATGAGCGAGGCCCGCGCCCTGACCAACTTCGCGGGCAACGCGGTCGCCACCCTGCTGATCGGTACCTGGACCGGTGAGGTCGACAAGGACCGCGTCCGGCGCGTCCTCGCCGGAGAGCTGCCCTTCGACGAGAAGACGCTGCTGGACGACGCCGACGATTCCGCCGGGGTCCCCGAGCAGCGCGAGCTGGCCAAGGCGTAGCGCTCCGCGGGACACCGAGATCCCGCGCCCCTTCAAGGGGCGCGGGATCTCTTCGCGTTCCGGGGCGGTCAGTCGCTGAGCTTGGCCACCAGGGCGGCGGCGAGGGAGGCGGGCACCCCGGCCGCGGTCAGGACCGTCACCGCGGCCGTGCGGCCCGCCTCCCGGGGGTCCAGCAGGCCGTCGTTCACCGCCTCCATCAGGGCGAACAGGATCTGCTCCTTCACGTACGCCAGGGCCGGCGCGGGCAGGGGAGAGGCGAAGACGCCCTCGTCCAGGCCGCGCTGGAGGAGTCCCGCGGCGCTCTCCCGGACGGGGGTGAGGCGTTCGCGGATGCCCTCCGTGGTCACCGTGCGCTGGGCAAGTGCGACCAGCAGCCGGTAGCGGTCGGCGATCTCCCAGACCGCCAGCACCGACCGCGCCACGGCCTCCGCCGGGTCCTCGACGCCCTCCCGGCCCGTCGCGTGCGCTGTGGCGAGCGCGAGCACCGCCTCGTCGACGAGCGTGCTGATCAGCGCCTCCCGGCTGGGGAAGTGGCCGTACACCGTGCGCCGTACGACACCGGCCGCGCGCGCGATCTGGTCCATGGACGCGTCGGGGTCGCGCAGCAGCTCCGCGAGGGCGACGTCGAGGATCCGGCGCCGGTTCACGTCGGCGCGACTGGTGCTACCCGTGGTCATGGCTGACATTCTGCCCTCTCCTCGACTTGCACAGTGCTGTGCAAGGGTCGTACATTGCACATCGTTGTGCAATTGCACTCCGCTGTGCAAGTAGACCGAGGAAGGCCCCCCTGCCCATGCGACTCGTCATGAACGAACCGGCCGAAAGGATGGACCGGCCCTACGCCCGGCGCTGGTGGGCGCTCCTCGTGCTCTGCCTGAGCCTGCTGATCATCGTGATGGCGAACACCGCGCTCACGGTCGCCGCGCCCGACATGACCCGGGACCTCGGCCTCACCAGCGCCGACCTCCAGTGGGTCATCGACGGCTACACCGTCCCGTACGCGGCGCTGATGCTGCTGCTCGGCGCGATCGGCGACAAGTACAGCCGGCGCGGCGCGCTCGTCCTCGGGCTCGTCGTGTTCGGCGGCGGCGCCGTCTTCGGCTACCTCGCCGACAGCGCGGCCACCGTCATCGCGGCCCGCGCCGTGATGGGCGTGGGCGCCGCGCTGATCATGCCGGCCACCCTCTCCCTGCTGGCCGCGACGTTCCCACGCGCCGAGCGCGCCAAGGCGATCACCCTGTGGACCGCCACCGCCGGCCTCGCCATCGCCGCCGGTCCCCTCGTCGCCGGCGCGCTGCTCCAGGACCACGGCTGGTCCTCGACCTTCCTGATCAACGTGCCGGTCGCCGCCGTCGCCCTGGTCGGCGCCTTCGTCCTCGTACCGCCCTCCAGGGCGGCGCGCCACGGCCGGATCGACTACGTCGGCGGACTGCTGTCGGTGGTGTGGATCGGCTCGCTGGTCTACATGATCATCGAGGGTCCGCACTTCGGCTGGGACGCCAAGGCGCTCACCGCGGCCGCCGTCGCGGGTGTGGGCCTGGTGGCCTTCGTCCTGTGGGAGCTGCGCCACCCGCGTCCGGTCCTCGACGTACGGCGCTTCGGGCGGCGCCGCTTCGCCGGCTCCAACCTGGCCGTCGCCCTGTTCTTCCTGGCCGTCTTCGGCGCCTTCTACTACCTCACCCAGCACCTCCAGTTCGTCCTCGGCTACGACGCCCTGGCCACCGGCCTGCGCATGCTGCCGCTGGCCGGCGCCGTCTTCGCCGGCTCGGCGCTGACCGGCTACCTCACCCCGCGGGTCGGCATGAAGTGGACGGTGACCGCGGGCATGGTCGGCGGCACCGCGGCCCTGGCGCTGCTCACCCGGGTGGACGGCTCGTCCGGCTACGGTGACTTCGTGGCACCCCTGGTGATCCTGGGGCTGGCGATCGGACTCGCCCTCTCGCCCTGCACCGACGCCATCATGGGCGCCTTCCCGGAGTCCGAGCTGGGTGTCGGCGGCGCCGTGAACGACACCTCCCTGGAGCTGGGCGGCTCGCTCGGCATCGCGATCCTCGGCTCCCTGCTGTCCACCTCGTACGCCCGGCACCTCTCCGACGCCACCGCCGGCGGCGGGCTCCCGGCCGGCGCCCTGTCCACCGCCCAGGACTCGGTCGGCGCCGGATACGCCGTCGCCCAGGGCATCGGGGAGAAGGCCCGCCAGCTCGCGGCGCAGGCCGCCCACGCGACCGACCCGCAGCAGGCCGCGCAGCTCAAGGCGCAGGCCGGTCAACTCGCCCAGGGTGCCCAGCGGATGAAGGACGCGGTCGGCTCGTCCTTCTCCGACGCGGTGGCCCACACCAGCCTGGTCGGCGCGGTGATCCTGGGCGCGGGCACCCTCGCCGTCTCCCTGCTGCTGCCGCGCGGCGCCGCCCGCGACGAGCAGCCGGCCGAGGAGGCGAAGGAGCTGGTGGGCAGCGGTCTGAACTGAAAGGTCACGGCAGCCGTCTCTTACTGCGATGCACTACCGTGCCGTGCCGGACCGACCGGCACGGCACGGCCGCAAGCACATCGGCAGGTATGGAGGCAATCACGGGATGGCGATCGACTGGGACCGGCGCACATGCGCGCGCAAGGGGCATGTGACCTACGCACCGGACGACCCGAGACTGCGGATCCGGCTGCACGCGCGGACCGCGCTGGGCGACGTGTGGCGCTGCCTGCGCTGCGGCGACTTCGCGCTCGGCGAGCCGCACGGCTCGGGACCGGCCGGCGACGCCCCGCTGGTGCCGCGCGGCAAGGTGCTGCGGGACCTGTTCATCCTGCGATTCCTCGCCTTCGAACGGGCTCTGCGCGGGGTGTTCATCGTGCTGGTCGCGGTGGCGGTGTGGAAGTTCAGCAACAGCCAGGACGCGGTGCGCCGCCTGTTCAACGAGTACCTGGACGTCTTCCGCCCCGTCTTCCGGCACTTCGACTACGACCTCGACCACTCACCCGTCATCGGCACCATCCAGAAGACCTTCGGCTACCGGCACTCCACGCTGCTCATCGTGGCCTCCGTGCTGGTGGCCTACGCGCTGGTGGAACTGATCGAGGCCGTCGGCCTGTGGTACGCCAAGCGGTGGGCGGAATACCTGACGGTGGTCGCCACCGCCGCCTTCCTGCCGCTGGAGATCTACGAACTCACCGAGCACGTCAGCGCGGTCAAGATCACCACGCTGGTCCTCAACATCGTCGCCGTCCTCTACATCGCCCTCGCCAAGCGTCTGTTCGGCCTGCGCGGCGGGCGCAGGGCCTTCGACGAGGAGCGCCGCAGCGCCTCCCTGCTGGAGGTGGAGGAGTCGGCCGGCGTGATGGCCCCAGCGGCGGCCCGCACTCCGCCGGCGTTGCCTTGACGTCGGCGTCAGGGCTTACGTTCGTACGCATGCGAATCGGCGAGCTGGCCGAGCGGGCCGGGACCACGACGCGGGCACTGCGGTACTACGAGTCGCGGGGGCTGCTGCCCGCGCGGCGGGACGCGCAGGGCCACCGCTCCTACGACGAGCGCGACCTGCGGCTGCTCCGGCAGATCAGGACGCTGCGGGACTTCGGGTTCGAGCTGGAGGAGACCCGGCCGTTCGTGGAGTGCCTGCGGGCCGGGCACCCGGAGGGCGACTCGTGCCCGGCGTCCCTCGCGGTCTACCGGCGCAAGCTGGATCAGCTCGACGCGCTGATCGGCGAGCTGCGGGCCGTGCGGGAGCAGGTCGGCGCCCAGCTCGGGAGGGCCGAGCAGGCGCGGGAGGCGCTGGCCGCCGACGCAGAGGTTCCGGGCGGTCCGGAACCCAGGTGCGAGCTGGGAGGGCAGCAGCGGTGATCAGGGCAGCGGGAGTGGCGGAGGTGACGGACGCGGACTTCGCGGCGGAGGTGCTCGGCGCGGACCGGCCGGTGCTGGTGGAGTTCACCGCCGACTGGTGTCCGCCGTGCCGGCAGATGGGGCCCGTGCTCAGCGCACTGGCCGCCGAGCAGGGCGAGCGGCTGAAGGTGGTGCAGCTCGACGTGGACACCAACCCTGACACCACAAACGCGTACAAGGTGCTGTCGATGCCGACCTTCATGGTCTTCCGCGCCGGTGAGCCCGTGAAGTCCATGGTGGGCGCACGACCCAAGCGGCGGCTGCTTGAGGAGCTGTCGGACGTCCTGTGACCTGCCCGGACCTGCTGTGACGCGGGCCGGAGAATGAGAAATCCCCCGGGGTAATTGCGCCCGGGGGATTTCTTTGCGTATATTCGGTGATTCGTGACTTGGTATTCGCCAGGCCACGAAGAAGTTCAGTGAGCACAGTATATCCGGGCGGGAGCCGAATTGTCAAACACCGAATTTCCAGACGGTGAATTGCGGCAGGAGCAGGAATTCACCGACGGACTGTACGCGCGCGTGGACGCGCTGCGCGGTGACACCGAGACCTCCGTCGCGGACGCGCTCGCGCAGGGCGACACGCCCATGCAGGCCCGGCTGGAGCGGGACATCCTCGTCGCCGAGCGGTCCGGGCTGCTGGCCGCGCTGAACGCCGTGGACGGTTCCCTCTGCTTCGGCCGGATCGACCTCACCGACGGAGACAGCCACCACATCGGCCGCATCGGCCTGCGCGCCGACGACACCGAGCGCACGCCGATCCTGATCGACTGGCGGGCCGACGTCGCCCGCCCCTTCTACCTGGCCACCGGCCACACCCCGATGGGCCTGCGCCGCCGCCGGCACATCTCCACCGAGGGCCGCCGGGTCTCCGCCCTGCACGACGAGATCCTCGACCTCGGCGACACCACCCGGACCGGCCACGAGGACCCGACCGGCGACGCGGTGCTGCTCGCGGCGCTCGACTCCGCGCGCACCGGCCGGATGGGCGACATCGTGCGCACCATCCAGGCCGACCAGGACCGCATCATCCGCGCCCCGCACCGCGGAGTGCTCGTGGTCGAGGGCGGCCCGGGCACCGGCAAGACCGCCGTCGCCCTGCACCGGGCCGCCTACCTGCTGTACGAGCACCGGGAACTGCTCGCCCGGCGCGCCGTGCTGATCGTCGGCCCGAACCCCGCGTTCCTCGGCTACATCGGCGAGGTGCTGCCCTCGCTCGGCGAGACCGGGGTGCTCCTCGCGACCGTCGGCGAGCTGTTCCCCGGAGTGAAGGCCACCGCGGCGGACACTCCCGAGGCCGCCGCGGTGAAGGGCCGCGCCGGCATGGCCGACGTGCTCGCCGCCGTGGTACGGGGCCGGCAGGCGCTGCCCGATCCGGTGATCGCCATCGAGCACGACCGCGAGATCCTGATGCTCGACGACGGCCTGGTGGGCGTCGCCCGTGAGCGCACCCGCGCCGCGGAACTGCCGCACAACGCGGCCCGCGAGCACTTCGAGGGCCACATCCTCAACACGCTCACCGACCTGGTCGCCGAGCGCATCGGCACCGACCCCTACGACGGCTCCAACCTCCTCGACCCCAGCGACATCAGCCAGATCCGCGACGAACTCGCCGAGAACCCCGAGGTCTGGTCGGCCATCGACCGGCTGTGGCCGCGGCTGACCCCGCAGCGGCTGGTGGCGGACTTCCTGGCGGACCCGGAGGGGTACGTCGGCGACGCGGACGCGGCCGCGATCCGACGCCCGGTGACCCGGGCGTGGACCGTCGCGGACGTCCCCCTCCTCGACGAGGCCGCCGAACTGCTCGGCGAGGACGACCGCCTGGCCCGCGCCCTGGCCGAGCACGAGCGCGAGACCCAGATCGCCTACGCCCAGGGCGTGCTGGACGTGTCGTACGCGTCCCGGACGTACGAGTTCGAGGACAAGGAGGACGGTGACCCGGACGCCTCGGAGGTGCTGTCCGCGCACGACATCATCGACGCCGAGCGGTTCGCCGAACGCCAGGAGGAGGAGGACCACCGCAGCGCCGCCGAGCGTGCGGCGGCCGACCGCACCTGGGCGTTCGGGCACATCATCGTCGACGAGGCGCAGGAGCTGTCGCCGATGGCGTGGCGGCTGCTGATGCGGCGCAGCCCGACCCGCTCCATGACCCTGGTCGGCGACCCCGCGCAGACGGCGGAGGCGGCCGGCGTCGGCTCCTGGGCGGACATCCTCCGGCCGTACGTCGAGGACCGCTGGGAGCACACCCGCCTCGGCGTCAACTACCGCACTCCGGCCGAGATCATGGACGTGGCGGCGGCCGTGGTCCGCGCCGAGCACCCCGGCTTCGAGCCCCCGAGCTCGGTCCGCTCCACGGGCGTACGGCCCTGGGCCCGCGCCACCGACGACCTGCCCGGCGCGGTGGAGAAGGCCGTCGTGGAACTCACCCCGGAGGAGGGCCGGCTCGCCGTGATCGCCCCGCGCGACCTGCACCGGCGGCTGGCCGCGCGCCTCGAGGGGGTCGAGGCCGGTGCCGAGCCCGACCTGACCCGGACGGTCGTCCTTCTCGATCCGCGCCAGGCCAAGGGCCTGGAGTTCGACTCCGTCCTGGTGGTCGAACCCGCCCGCTACGGCACGAGCGACCTGTACGTGGCGCTGACCCGCGCCACACAGCGGCTGGGCGTGCTGTACACGGAGGTGTTGCCTCCGGCTCTGGTGGAGGCGTTCGAGGACTAGTGGTGGCTGTCTGGGGGCTGCCGGCCCCAGGCCCCCGCTTCGGCTTGAACGGCCTCGTCCTCAAGCGCCGGACGGGCTGACAGGAAATCCTCACGCCGGGCGCAGCCACACCGTCGCCAGGGGCGGCAGGGTCAGGCGGATGCTCGCCGGGCGGCCGTGCCGACCCTGGGGCTCCGGCTTGACCGGGTGCGGGTGGACGACGCCGCTGCCGCCGTAGCGGGCCGCGTCGGTGTTGAGGACCTCCAGCCAGGCGGGTACGTCGTCGGGGACGCCGAGACGGTAGTCGGGGCGGACGACCGGGGCGAAGTGGGACACCGCCAGCAACGGGGTGCCGTCGGTGTCGTAGCGCAGGAAGGCGAAGACGTTGTCGTCCGCGGCGTCCCCGGTGATCCACTGGAAGCCGTCGGGGTGGACGTCGCGCGCCCACAGGGCGGGCGTGGCCCGGTAGACGGTGTTGAGGTCGCGGACCAGGTCCAGCACCCCCCGGTGGTCGGCCGCGGCACCGTAGTTCGGGTCGAGCAGCCACCAGTCCGGGCCGCGGGTCTCCGACCACTCGGCGCCCTGTGCGAACTCCTGGCCCATGAACAGCAGTTGCTTGCCCGGGTGGGACCACATGAAGGCCAGGTAGGCGCGCAGGTCCGCCCGCTGCTGCCACCAGTCGCCGGGCATCTTCGACACCAGCGAACGCTTGCCGTGCACCACCTCGTCGTGCGAGATCGGCAGCAGGTAGTTCTCGCTGTAGGCGTACACCATCGAGAACGTCATCTCACCGTGGTGGAACCTGCGGTGGACGGGGTCGTGGCTCATGTACTGGAGCGAGTCGTGCATCCAGCCCATGTTCCACTTCAGTCCGAAACCCAGGCCGCCGAAGCCGCTCGGGCCCCGGTGGTGGGTCGCGCGGGTCACGCCGTCCCAGGCCGTGGACTCCTCCGCGACGGTGACCACGCCCGGCACCCTGCGGTACACGGTCGCGTTCATCTCCTGGAGGAACGCCACGGCGTCCAGGTTCTCCCGGCCGCCGTGCTCGTTCGGCGTCCACTGGCCCGGCTCGCGCGAGTAGTCCAGGTACAGCATGGAGGCGACCGCGTCCACGCGCAGGCCGTCGATGTGGAACTCCTCGCACCAGTAAAGGGCGTTGGCGACGAGGAAGTTGCGCACCTCGCGGCGGCCGAAGTCGAACTCCAGGGTGCCCCAGTCCGGATGCGCGGCCCGCAGCGGGTCCGCGTGCTCGTACAGAGGCAGGCCGTCGAACTCGGCCAGGGCCCACTCGTCGCGCGGGAAGTGCGCCGGCACCCAGTCCATCAGGACGCCGATGCCCGCCTGGTGCAGGGCGTCGACCAGGAACTTGAAGTCGTCCGGGGTGCCCAGGCGTGCGGTGGGCGCGTAGAAGCCGGTGACCTGGTAGCCCCAGGAGCCGCCGAAGGGATGCTCGGCGACCGGCATCAGCTCCACGTGGGTGAAGCCGAGGTCCTTGACGTACGCCGGGAGCTGCTCGGCGAGCTGACGGTAGGTCAACCCGGGTCGCCAGGACGGCAGGTGGAGCTCGTATGCCGAGAACGGGGCCTCGTGCGCCGGGATGTCCGCGCGGTGCGCCATCCACTCGGCGTCGCCCCACTCGTGGTGCGAGGCGTGGACGATGGACGACGTGGCCGGCGGTACCTCGGTACGGCGGGCCAGTGGGTCGGCGCGCAGGGTCCTGGAGCCGTCCGGCCGGGTGATCTCGAACTTGTACAGCTCGCCCTCGCCGATCCCGGGCACGAACAGCTCCCACACGCCCGTGGCGCCGAGCGAGCGCATCGGATACCCGGTGCCGTCCCAGAAGTTGAAGCCACCGGCGACGCGCACTCCTCGGGCATTGGGCGCCCACACCGCGAACCGGGTACCGGTCACGCCGTCGTGGGTCATCGGATGCGCCCCGAGCGCCTGCCACAGCTGCTCGTGCCGGCCCTCGCCGATCAGGTGCAGATCGAACTCGCCCAGCGTGGGCAGGAAGCCGTAGGCGTCCTCGGTGTGCTGCACCGTCCCCGCGTAGTCCACCTCCAGCCGGTACGCGGGCACCTCCGGCAGCGGCAGCAGCCCCGAGAAGAACCCCTCCCCGTCGTCGCGCAGCCCGGCCCGCTGCTCCCCGGCGACCACGGTCACGCCCAGCGCGTACGGCCGGAACACCCGGAAGGCGACGCCACCGGGTACCGGGTGCGCGCCGAGCACGGAATGCGGATCGTGATGCGTCCCCGCGAGCAACCGCTCCCGGTCGCCGATCCCGACGGCGACCAGAGCGGGATCCTCCGGGCGCCAGGCGGCCGCGGGTGCCGGTGCCACGGTTTCCGGTGCCATGGGCTCCGGCGCCGCGGGTCGGGGGGCTGCCTTCGTGGCCGGTGCCTTTTTCGCCGCCGTTGCCGCCTTCTTGGCGGTCTTCCTGGTGTCGGCCCCGCTGGCTTTCGCGGCCGTCGCCTTCGCAGCGGTCTTCTTCGCGGCTGCCTTCTTTGCCGTCGTCTTCTTCGCCACCGCCTTCTTGGCCGTGGCCTTCTTCGCGGCTGCCTTCTTCGCCGGTGCCGGCCGGTCGTGGCCCGCGGCCTCGGCCGTGTTCTTCGGATCAGAACCGCTGGACGGGGTGCGGGGGGTCACGGGTGGTGCCTCCTCGGCGCAGGTCGGGTGCGGTGGACGGGGGAGACGGGGTGGACAGGGAAGGGGGTCAGGTCGTGTCCGGAGCGGCCAGGCGGTGTACCGCGGACATCGGTACCGGGAGCCAGTCGGGGCGGTGCCGGGCCTCGTAGAGCACCTCGTAGATGGCCTTGTCCGTCTCGTAGGCGCGCAGCAGGACGGGGTCGGTGCGCGGGTCGCTGCCGCTGACCTCGGCGTATCCGGTGCAGTACGCGGCACGGCAGGCTTCGGCCCACTCCGGTGCCGGCGGGCCGCCGGCCGAGTGCGCCGCGTAGTCGAAGGAACGCAGCATCCCGGCCACGTCCCGCACCACGGGCTGGGCCATCCGCCGCTCGGCCAGCGGCTTCGCCGGCTCGCCCTCGAAGTCGATCAGCCACCACTGTCCGGAAGGGGAGCGCAGGCACTGCCCGAGGTGGAGGTCGCCATGGATGCGCTGGGCGGTCCAGGTGTGGCTTTCGGCCGCCAGATCGGCCAGCGCCTCGAACGCGGTGCGCAGACCGGAGACGTACGGCCCGAGCGCGGGCACCGCCTGCGCGGCCGACTCCAGGCGCTCGGTCATGCCGTTCACCAGGATCTCGAGCTGCATGTGGCCGAGCGTGACCGTGGGCAGCGCGCGGGCCAGCGCGGTGTGCACCTCGGCGGTGGCGCGGCCCAGCGCCCGCGCCTCGGCGCTGAAGTCCTCGCCCTTGGCCAGCTCGCGCAGTGCCAGCTCCCAGCCGTCCGAGGCGCCCTGCACGAAGGGCTGGAGCACTCCGAGCACGTACGACTCGCCGTCCAGCTCCGCCGTCATCCACGCCGTCGGCGGCGGCACCCGCGAGCAGCCCTCCTCGGCCAACGCCAGCGGCAGTTCCAGGTCGGGGTTGACGCCGGGTACCACCCGGCGCAGCAGTTTTAGGATGAACGTATCGCCGTAGACCACCGACGAGTTGGACTGCTCGGCGGTGACCACGCGGGGGATCAGGTCGGGGCGTATCTCGTCCCGCCGTTCGAAACGCAGCCCGCCGATGCGGGCCCGGGTGCGCAGTGCCTCCAGGATCACCTCGGCGGGCCGGGGGTCGTACAGGGCGTCGTACACCGTGCGTCCGGCGAGCGGGCCCTCGTGCACATGGCCGATCAGCGCGGGCGCCAGCCGCGGGGGCAGCGCCTCGCGCACGCCTATGAGCAGCTGGTAGCAGTCACCGGGGTGCGGGATCGCGCCGTGCACGGGCGGGAGCGGCTGGTGGGCGCGGACGAGCAGGTGGTACAGGCCCAGCTTCCGGTCGCCCGGCAGCAGCTCGGTGGCGGCGACCAGCGAGAAGCCCGTCACCGGACGGCCCTTGCCCGCGAACCAGCGCTGCCGCGGCAGCCACTCCCGCAACAGTGGGTCCAGTGAAGCGAGGAGACCGGGGCTGCCGGTGGTGACAGAGCGTGTGACGGCTTGCGACATGGCTTCCGACATGGCGTCGCGTCCAATCGCTGGTCGGGTGTGACTGACGCGTGCCCACGGGCGGGGCGGAGGAAACGCCCGCCCCGCCCCGGGGCACCACGAGACCTAGGCGGCGTCCCGGCGCAGCCGGAACCAGTAGAAGCCGTGACCCGCCAGGGTCAGCAGGTACGGCAGCTCCCCGATGGCCGGAAAGCGCACCCCGCCGAACAGCTCCACCGGATGCCGTCCGCGGAACGCGCTCAGGTCGAGTTCGGTGGGCTGGGCGAAGCGGGAGAAGTTGTGGACGCACAGGACCAGATCGTCCTCGTACTCGCGCAGGAAGGCGATGACCGCGGGGTTGGAGGACTGGAGTTCGGTGTAGGAGCCGAGTCCGAAGGCGGGGTTCTGTTTGCGGATCTCGA
>NZ_JBIVPK010000049.1:0-54002 GCF_044754605.1 Streptomyces sp. NPDC093064 | reverse complement strand
TGGCAGTACTGGACACGTCCCGGCGTTGTCAGGGCCGCTCTCGCCCTCCCCGGCATCACCCGGATCAGGCTGCCCTCAGCTTCAACCCCACTGCTGCGACAGCGAGTTGGTGCAGGCCTTCCACCTCCACTCGAACCAACAGCGCCTCACGGCGCACACAGAACTTGAGCCAGAACCCGTTTCCGGCTGCCTCCCGGAATTCCTCAAACATGTCGGTGATCCTTGCCCGCTGAGCCCTTCGCCCGAACGGGTGCCCCGCAGGGCAGGGATGATGCGCTGGTATGGCGGAACCCGCAGAGGGACACGCATTGGGCGGTGCCGACAGGGGTAGGCAGCAGAAGCTGACGGGATGTAAGGCAGCTGGTGGTCAGCGAGCTGGTCAACGCCCGCAAGTACGCCTCGGGCCCGGTGCAGCTGGAGCTGAGGATTGTCGGTGAGCGCGCTCATCCCGTGCTGGGTGTGGAGGCCTGTGCGATCGCCCGGCTGGCGGGGTGGCGTGCACGCCATACAAGGAAGACCGATGTGGCGACCAGGCACCACACGGCGAGTACCACGTAGGGCTCGACGTGTTGGTTGTGCGGGAAGTGGATGGCGTTGCGCTGCGCATTCACTGACGCGCCCGGTGGCAGGAACCGCCCTAGAAAGCCCAGGATCGGAGGGAGCAGGGGCCAGGCGACTGCGCCCCCGGACGAGGGGTTGCCGAGGATGACCAGCAGCAGCCACGTCGGCAGCATCGCCCAGCGGCCCAGGAAGGTGTGGAACGCGGTGAAGATCATGCCCGCCGTGAACATGGTCAACGTGCAGATCCCCCATGACTGGGCGAACGGCAGCCGCACCACGCCGAGCACCCAGTCGGCCATAACGCAGATCCACAGGCCGCCCAGCACGGAATAGCCGATGGTGGCGGCGATCCGTTCGACGGGGCGCAGCGCCTGGGCATGCACCGCTAGTTGGATGGCACCGACGAAACCGAGGATGGTGGACCCCAGGGCGATGTAGAAGAGAGCGAGCCCCTGAGGGTCGGTGGCCGGAAGCGGTTTGATGTCCCTGACCTGGACGGGAATGCCAAGCGCCCAGCCCACCGCCGGGGCGCTCTGGCCGAGGATCCGGGCGACCGACGCGCCCGCCGCGCTCGCCACATCGACCTCCACCCCGGCCGGTCGGCGCTGCAGGATCGCGAATTCCCGCTGCGCGTCGACCGCAGCGAGCGCCCTGCCGTAGTCGGGGTACGCATGCAGGACCAGTGACGTACCGAGCGTGGATTCCAGCGCATCGGTGAACCGGTCGCCCCTGGCCGACTTCCCCGTCACCGCGACGGGGATGCGATGCGGTACAGGATTGGCCATGGCCCAGCAGTAGGCGCCGACGAAGAGCCCGGCCAGGGTCGCGATGATGAGCGATACCACCACCGCCGGCACGAAACGCGACGACGTCAACCGCGACCATCCGCCCTGACGGGGCCGCCGAGGAGGCTCCGTCGCAGACCACCGCTCGCCCATGGCCGTGATCGTATGGGGGGCGCGGGGCGACACCTGGCTGCCGCACCGGACGCGTCACCGGCATGCCGGAACACCAGAACGAAGACGGGCTCCGGGCCTACTCTGGTGTGGGGCGCGGCGATGCACGGCGTTGTTGCGACGGGGAGGCGATCTCGCACTTCCAGCAGGCGCTGTCTGTACCGGGAGCGGACCGCTCGACCTTCGAAGCGGCACGGATCCGGCTGGCGTTCGGTGAACGACTGAGGCGCAGCCGTGGTAAGGGCAAGGCCCGAGAGCCTCTGGCAGCCGCGGCCGACACCTTCATCCGGCTTGGGGCCACTTCCTGGGCCGAGCGGGCCCGCAAGGAGTTGCCCTGCGTGATGCGCTGACCGCCCTGGACGGCGGGGCGTAATCTCTGCCCGGCGCGCTGGGGCTCGCCGAGCGCGCCGGCTCATCGCTGGTCAAGCCGCCGTAGGCCGAAGGGCACCCGTTCAGCGGGCGGCGGTGGTCACTGCAGCAATTCAGGCATCTTCACGACGCCTGCGGTGACCTGACCCATGACGAAGTCGGTGTACATCGTCGATGCTGCGCTTGCCGAATACCTCATCCGTGCTGGTCAAGCGGGGTGCTTTCGTCATGCCACGCTGGGGGGCACGGTCCTCGGGGTGGCACACGTCCGACAGCACCAAGGGCCACCGCCCAACGTCGGTCCATGAACTGATAGATGCCCCTCGATCACACGATGAAGCCGTGGCGCGGCCGTGACCTCAGCTCGGAAAGCTTGGGTGATCCAGGAGCTATGGTCGAGCTGACCAGCGGCGCAGCGACGGCTAGAGCTGATTGGCTGTCGAGTTGGTGCCCGACGTTTCCCGTGGTTCCCCGCATGTTCTGGCACGGTTCTGGCACGCACGCCGCAGCGCTGAGGGCGCCGCCTCAACTCGATCGCCCGTTTGGCTCGGCATCGGCTCCGCGAGTCAGTCTCTTCACTATCTCCAGCACCAGATCCGCTTCCTCCTCTGACAAGGCACTGGGCCATTGCGGTCCAGGGTGCTGCTCATGCGGGTACCGAGGACCACTGACGGTCAGCTGGGGGTGCGGTGGTTGCCGTACTCCGCTGCTGTACAGCAATCGATGCCGCCTGTAGGACTGGTGGTCAGTGTGACTGAGCAGCGTGGTAAGTACTGCCGCCCTGCCGATGAGTACCCGTACTCATGCCTGAGTGCACCCTCCGGTCCATCGTGGGGATCACCAACCCGGACGGACCCGAAGGAACCCTCGATGCCGAATGCCTCCCGCCCGCGCCGTATCCCGCGCCTGCGCCGACTCCTTGCGCTTGCCACGGACAACTGGCTCGCCCGAGGCTATCTAGCTGTATTCGCCGCGTCCGTCCTGGTCATGTTCCTCTTCCCGGACAGTGGCTTCGCCCCGGCCCCCCTGATGCTCACGGCTCCCCTCTCCTTCCTGAGTGTGGTCCTCCCCTTCGGCCCTGGCGCCGAAGGCAGCGGAGCGGTCGAGGTGCTCGCCGTCGGATTCTGGACCGTATGGCTCTTGCTGTGCGCCCTCGTGAATGCCGCCGTGTTGGGCGCCCTCGTCGCGAGATCCGCGACCACCGCACCTGCCGACGCGCGTGAGCCCCTCCCGCGTATCGCGGACCCCTCTGAACAGGAGGGAACGGACATGGCACGTTCTGCGCGTCCCCGCCTGCAAAGAATTCGGGTCCTGCTGGCGCCCGCCGTGGACAACTGGCTCGCGCGCGGGTACCTCGCTGTGGTCGCGGCGGCGCTGGCGTTCTTCCTGTACGCCGTGTACCTGTCGCCGGACCCGGGGTTCGCCGGGATCTGGCCGCTCATGGCCACGGCGCCGCTCAGCATCCTCGCCTCCTTGGTGGCGGCACTTGCGGAGTACTCCTCGCTCTCCTGGCTGAGCCCGTTGATTTTCTCCGCCGGTGTGGCACTGTCCGGGCTGGTCAACGCTGTGCTGCTCGGCCTGCTCGCACACAGGCTGCGGGCGCCAGGAGCGCGCTCAGCCACCTGAGGGACGCCGAACACCGGCCAACCTCCACACCGTCACCCCCGGTCCGTCTTAGAAGCGTCATGCTGCCCTGCCCTCCTTTGCACCCGCCGCAGCGAACGCCGGCCAACGGGCTTTGCAGTCCACGGATCGGCCCTCCGGCCAGTGGTGGGTAGCGACACGGCTGAGGCCCGTAGAGGCTCAGTGGCTGAGTCGAACCACCATCGATCTTGAAAACCGTCGTGGCGCAAGTCACCGTGGGTTCAAATCCCACACCCACCGCCCATGTGAACGGCCCCTGACCGGGTGAGACGGCCAGGAGCCGTTGTGCTGAGGGGTGCCCGCTCGGCACCCTGGTACCTCGAGATTCCCCGCACGATCGGGCGCGGATGGGGCACGGACAGCTTCTGCCGTCAGCTGCCGCCGAACAAGGTGCTCTTGGGTTCTTGACGCCCCCTCGCAGAAAGTGATCATCTTTGCTCTATGGCTTTGACGGCGACGTCCTCAATCCGCCGGAGGGCCCGCAGAGTCCTCTGGGTAGCGGTTGCTATGGTGTTGCTGGTAGCCGGCGGATGGCTGATCAACTACCGCCTGACTTACGACACGTTCGCCTGGTGGGAGGTTCCAGCTCGCATGAGCTTCTGCGGGCGCCAGTACGAGCCGGACGGCCACGGGAAGGCTCTGCCCAAGGGTGACGGCACGGTTACTCCTGTTTTCGTCGTGGAGCCGGCTGGCTGGCAGGTTTATAAGCAGACCTGGGGCAACGGCCCGGAGTGTCCCGTCACCCTTCTTCTGCAACGCAACAACCACGACGTCGTCGAGTACTCACTGCTCGGCGGTCCGTGAGTTCAGATGCCGAAGAAGCGAAGGCCCGGGTCTCTGACAACGACGAACTCAGGAAGCTGCGTCCAGCGACGTGAGATCCGCGCCTTGGACCGCCACCAGTACAGCCTCGCCCGGGGTCTTCCCCGCCGCCACGGCGACCGCCGGATCGATTCCCTCGACCTCGTAGACGGTCACCTCCTCCGACTTCTTCGTGCCGTCGACCTCGCCCGATTCGTCGCACCCGGGCAGCAGGCCGGTACCGAGGTCCTTGCCGACTGTGAACTTCGTGTCGGTCACGGACCGCCCCCTCACGTCGAGGTAGGACCGCCCCTCGTACTTCACGAGGTACGCGCACTTCGCATCGGAGGCGCCGCCCGCCTTGAGACCCCCGTCGCTCTCCCCCTTCGTCGTACAGCCAGTCACCCCGACCACCAGGACCGCCGCCACCGCCAGAGTCCTCGTCCATCTCCGCACCCGCGGCTTCGCTTCCATCGCCCGCCCTCCGCCTCTCCGACATCGCCGAAGGCCCTTCGGCCTCTCATACGATGACGGAGCAGACCTCCTTTTCGTTGTGCTCGACCTCCTGACCGCCGTCGATTTCCTGGCGGCCCGCCGCAGACAGCGCCGGTTATGGCGCAGACCCAGTCGTCGTGGAGCAGATACCGCCCACTGCAGTTCCTCTTGGCGCAGGCGTCGGTTTCGTCAGTCTCAAGATTCACGGCCACGGTAAGTGGCCAGACGAGTTCTCCAGAGCGCTTGCTCGGCTTCCCGGAGTAGGCGGATGGACAGCGCGCCCCTGGTCCGCCATGCTGCCCGGGCGATGATGCGCCAGTGTCGGCCGCATTGGGTGAGGGGTGGGAGCTGATGGAGCAACGGCAGGCCGGGGCCATACCGCCGGAGCGCATCCGCTACCGGTTGACGCGCCTCCAACGCGTGCTGCCTGTGCTGCCCATGATTCTTGTCCTCATGGCCTTTCAGGTCCTGTTCTGGTTGGACGGGGACCCGTTTGGTCCTGTACTGGTCTCAGGACTGCTCGATGGGGTCATCCTGCCGTTCGTGATGCTGATCATCTCGCGGCCCTTCGGCGTCACTCTCACGCAGTCGGCGGCCATCGTGCACAACCTCCGCCGCCGGACCATCCCGTGGTCGAACGTCCAAGCCATCCGGATGGGGTCGCTCTTCGGAAGCCGGACCGTCGTGATCTACGAAGCGGGCGGCCGAGGTACCCGCCTGCGGGCGCCTATCACCGGGTTCCTCAGCTGGGATCGCAGGTTCGAGGAGAAGTTCCACACCATCGGTAGATGGTGGCTGGACCACCGCGGCCCGGACTGGGCTCCCGTTCCGCCGCCGGGGGCACAGTGGGGTGGTCCACGTCGCGGGTAGCGAATCGCGTCCAGCATCTGGCGGTGGCAGTAGCCTTCGGGCTGCCCGCCCCGCCCCTGAAGCCAGGCCGGCACCGGCAGCAACGGCCGGATGGCCGCCCACTCGGCGTCCGTCATGTCCGATGGATACCGGCGCACCCGATCGGGATGGTCGGCCGCGTTGCCGTACACGTGCGCGAGGCAATCACACGATGGAGCAGCCGAGTTGAACTGGACGGGTTCGGACGCGTACAACAACGACACCAGGGCCTCTCGGCATTGCTCGGTCCCCGAACTACCGAGAGGCCCCGTCTTCATGCGCGTACCACGGGAAGATCACCCGGGCGGGGAACCTGTTCGACCCGCACGTTCCATCACCGTTTGAGAGACGGCTTCTGAACGCCACCCACCCCGCTCGCGGCTTGACAAACGGCATGAGGAATCGATGGCACGAACTTAGCGATCACCAACTTTCGGTGACAACGATCAACCATCCTTGTCACGGGACACCCGTGTTCCGTGGGTCCGTCTCTGGTGAGGTGGTTCGCCTCTTGGTTGAAGTGGTCCGATTTGCTCGCCGTCTCTAGGGGTCCGGTCGCTGCCCGCGGGCGTTGTCCCGAGCCGACTTGGTCTTCGTCCCACGGGCGGGCGCCACTCAGCGGCCCGGAACGCGGGGTCGGCACGGCATGGCGCGCCGACCCCGTCACCGTCTCCCAGGAGGGTGTCCGTTTCCTTCAAGACCCGACGCCCGTCCCCTGCCTACGCTGCCGGCCATGAACACCGAGCTGTCACCCCAATTCGATGTCATCGGCATCGTCGTCTCCGATCTGGCCGCGTCGCTCGCCTTTTACCGGCGCCTTGGGATCGCGTTCCCCGAAGGCTCCGAGGACCAGCCGCACGTCGAGGCCGCACTGCCGGGTGGGCTACGCCTTGCTCTCGACACCGAGGACACCATCCGCTCGTTCCACCCGTCGTGGCGTCCGCCGACGGGCGGCGGCCGGGTGGGACTGGCGTTCCGGTGCGCGAGCCCCGCACATGTTGACGCCGTGTACGAGGAGCTGGTCGGCGCCGGGTACCACGGCGAGCTGAAGCCGTGGGACACCGTCTGGGGCCAGCGGTACGCCGTGGTGAACGACCCGGACGGCAACGGCATCGACTTGTTCGCGCCGCTCGCGGACGACAGCGCTTGAGCTACCGTCCCACCAGCTCCGTCAGCGGCGCTCCCGCCAGCTCCCGCACCTCGCGTGACAGATGAGCCTGGTCCGCGAAGCCCGTCAGTGCCGCCGTCTCCGCGAAGGGGATGCCGGCGCGGGCCAGGGCAAGGGCACGCTGCAGACGGAGGACCCGGGCCAGGGTCTTGGGGCCGTAGCCGAAAGCGGTCAGGGAACGTCGGTGGAGCCGACGCGCGCCGAGGCCCACCGATTCGGCGGTCGCCGTGACGGAGCGGCCAGCCGTCAGCGACGCCACGACCGCCCCCAGGAGCGGGTCGAAGGGATCCGCGTCGGCCGCGAGACGCAGCGCCAGATCTTCGAGGGCAGCGGCCGGGTCCGGTGCCTCGTCGACGCGTTCCGTAAGGCGGCGCGTCTGGGCACCGGGCCATAGGTCTACAAGGTCCACGCGTCGGTCCCGCAGCTCGTGCGCGGGCACACCGAGCAGGGCGGGGGCGGTGCCGGGGAAGAAGCGGACGCCCGCCCACGGACCCTGCTCACCGGGGCCAGGGTGGTACGCGCGGGTGTCGGGCCCGGCAACAAGGAGCCTGCCCTCGGTCCACAGCAGATCCATGCAGCCATCGGGCAGGACAGCCGCCGCCTCGCCGACTCCCGGACGCCTGGCGGCTCCCCGCGTCCACACGACCGCCCCCGGCAGCCTGGACGCACGCTCTCCATACTCGGCGGACACGTCACGAAGGCTACGCCACGCGGGTGCGATACCCCGGGAGCCGAACGCGGACATCAGCCCGCAGGCGGTGGTATCGCTTCACACCGCAAGAGCCAGACCACATCATTCGAGACGCGGACCGGCAATCACGCACGACGGACCACATCGACCGGGAAACCAGGCGCCGACGACAACCGTTGGTACTGCTTCTACCAGTACTCGAACTTCGGGGGGCGCCGACTTCAGTGGAACCGTAGGGCTTCCAGCCTCTTCACGCGTTCGACGAGGTCCTCTTGTGCTTCACCCACCGCGTGATCGGGGCCGGGATCGAGAAAGTACGTATCCCGGTACGCATCGTGCAATTGCAGGAGCCCGGCCCTGTGGAGCTCCTGGATCGCGCTGTGAATGTCTTCCGCCCGTATGCCGTATTGGTCGTCGGCCCGGGCAAGTGTATCGCCTTCAGGAGGGGGCCTGTTGTACTTCCTTTCCGGCATCGCTCAGGGCCTCCGGTCGATCGTCGACACACTGCCCCGCTCCAGCGTCTCGGTCACGCTGAGAGTGGCGGGGACGGACACGTTGAGGCGCCGTGCGTGTCCGAACAGAGCCGACTCTGTGCCCACGGGGTAACCCGTCTCCGGGTCCAACAGTACTGATTCCCGTTGCGTGCTGCCGTCCAGCGTCTCGTTCTGCGACACGGCGATCACGTCCCGTCCGTTCCGGCTCGTAGTGCTGGCCACGGCCACGTCGGTGCTGCCGGCGAGGACCCGCAGCGCGGCGGCGCGGAGACGCGGATCCACCGGGCCGGATCTCGCCACGTAGCCGAGCAGGTCGTTCACTCCATAGATGATCAACCCGCCCTCCCAGTTCATCTTCGCCAGCTGCTGTGCGAGTTCCCCGGGGTCGGTGGCGAACGGAGCGACCGCCCCCCAGTCTCCGCCTTCCGGAGAGGGGAACTTGCCGGGCCCGAACGTCCGGTCCTCGACCCCGGTACCGGCGACCAGTCCCGCCTCTTCGGCTTCCTTCCGCTGTGCGGGGCTGGGGTAGATGGGCTCACCGAACGCACTGCGCTGACGTCCGGAATGGTCCTTGCCCACCCAGGACTCGGTCACGGTGGGCACGGCGGCGTTGGCAACGCCTCCCGGAACGTCCCCGGCTGTGTTGAGCCACCAGCCCCACGTCTTCGAGTACTGGTAGGCGCCCTGTGCCGCTTCGAGTTCGAGCCTTTCCACGCGCCGCGCGAAGGCGAGGAGGAACTCGCGCGCCGACTGTCCCTCAACGGGCTGCAGGGACAGTACGGGTGGTGTGTATGCGACAGGTGTCACTACGTCGCTGTTCGGGAGGAGGTTCCGGCCACCCACGGCCAGGGCCGTGCCGCCGCCCACGATCGCTGCTCCCGCGAGGAGCCGCCGTCGACCCAGACGTACCCGTCGCGGACGCCGGGTGGACCGAAGAGCCCGGAGTGTGTGCTCCGCCTGTGACGGCAGGGCGGCGCGGGCAGGCTCGACGAGACCTGCTGGATCATTGGCGGTGGTCAGGACTCCTCGGACCCGCTCCACGTCTCGCTTCACGTTGCAGTCCTCTCCGTAGTGACAGGGCGATGGTCGGCGACCGCAGGAACGTCCTTCGCGAGTTCGTGCTCCAATCTTCGTCGGGCCCTGTGCAGGCGCACGGCGAAGGTGGCTTTGCTGCACCCGAGAGCTTGGGCCGCCTCATGCGGCTCGAGGCCGTCCCAGGAGACGAGCATCAGCGCCTCACGGTCGCCCTCGGACAACCGCGAGAGAATACGGGCGGCGCCCATGCGCGCCAGCACCCGGGAGTCCGCGCCGGGTTCGTCTGTGTACGTGTCCTGTTCGCCGCGCAGCCGGCCTGCCAGCCGATCCGCCCGCCCCTGGGAGCGCCACGTGTTGGCGACGACCCGCCGGGCGATGCCGTATAGCCACGGCAACTCGGCGCCCCGCTTCGTCGACCAACGCTCCCAAGCGATGGCGAACACCTCCGAAGCAGCATCGTCGATCAGGTCCGGGGCGAGTCGGCGCGTCAGATACCTCACCACGGCGTAGTACGAGTCCCCGTACACCGCCTCAAACCGGGACCACTCGTCCGCGATCTCACTCACACGGCCTCCCCTTCCGATGATCCTCGCAGACCGTTTGTGTCCGTCACCCCCTCGCGATTACAGCAGCCGACCGTGCAATCCCTTCTCACGCCATCAAAAGAGATCCACAACCAGTGGTCAGTCTGGTTCGGTCACCGGTTGCGGCGGAACGGGTCGGGGGCGTCGCCGCACAGCACGCCGTGCACGAGCTGGACATGTACGCACCCGCATAAGCCTGAACGATCAGGAACTTCGCCGGGAACCGCGCCACCCCGGCGCTGCGGGCGATCACCGCATAGCCCGCCTCCAGCGGCTAGGAACGTGTGTCGCTAACGGGCAACTGACCGGGTGGTCTTGATCGCTGGGATCGCTCGCGGTCGCCCGGCTGGTTGTCCCGCGGCAGCGGTGGCCGGTCCTTCCGGCTTGGGGAATCGACCCGATGGCCGGACCTGTCAGGCAATCGCCATCCAGCGATGGCGGCAGCAGCAGGACCTGGTGAGGGTCGAACGCCCGGAACGTCCTATCCACCGCCGCCGCACGGCGTGGCAGCTGTTTGCCCTCCACCGGCTCGACCTCGAACGCCGGGCGGCGCTGGCCACGGCGATGGGCAACAACGGCGGGGTGCTGATCCAGGCCGTGCTGGTGGCTTTCGGGTTGGGGGCCGTGGTCGCGCGATCGATCGTGGTGTTCTCAGTACTGAAGTTCGCCGGCGCGCTCTATCTGATCTACCTCGGTATCCAGACGTGGCGGCATCGCGGGGAACTGGCCGTCACGGACGCGCAGCAGCGGCCACCCGCAAACCTGCGCCGCATCGTCCGGCAGGCTTCGTTGTCGGGGTGAGCAATCCGAAGGGCTTCCTGATCTTCTCTGCGGTGCTGCCCCAGTTCGTCAACCGCTCGGCGGGGCACGTGACGCTGCAGCTCCTGCTCCTTGGCATCGTCTGCGCCACTGTCGCTCTGGTTTCCGACTCGGCCTGGGGGCTCCTCGCCGGGACCACACGTGACTGGATCCGCGGGTCGCCCCGCCGCCTGTCCGGGATTGGCGCAGTGTCCGGGGCGGTGATGGTCGGCCTCGGCGCCGGTCTCGCTCTCACCGGGAATGACGTGTGATAGCGGATACTCGAAACGTTGCGCGGGTCGCCGGTTACTGAGACAGGCTCCTGGCCTCTTGCTCTGCACTATCTGCACCTTTGGCGCCGGACGTAGCGAACTACAGCCGACGGAGAAGAGACGTGGACGGCGACGATCGCCGCTAGAACAAGCCTCCAGGCTTGGGATGGGCAGGGCGCGGTTCACGAACGACAGGCTGTTCCTCAGGCAAACGCCGACCGGGCGATGATCTAAAAGCCCCGTGAGCCCCGTGCAGCGGGCGAGTCACCGGCTGAGCCGCACGTCCTTTCCGGTCAGCTGGGCCCGGATGCCGTCCTTCGCCACCGAGATGTCGCGCAGCCGAATGTCGCCCGGGAGGTCGTCCGGCAGCTGCGCCGAGAACTCCATCTGCTGCGCGACCTTCGGCTCCTGGAGCTTCTGCAGTCCCTGGATCAGCGACGGATCGATGCCGGTGGGCTTCAGCACCGACGGATGGTGCACAAGCGCGTCCAGCACCCGGCCCTTCATCATCTGCTGCGGGCGGACGTCCTTGCCGGCCGCCTGTTGCAGCTTGTCCTCGTCCATCCGGTCGGCGGCCGCCGCGGCCAGCTGCAGGCCGCCGCCCTTGCCCGGCACGTACGTGAGCAGGCCGGGCACCACCACGCGCAGGTCCCGCACGCTCATGGCGAGGCCGCGGTCACCGACCCGCCGCAGCTGCGCCCGCCCGCGGACCTGGGCCTGCCGGCCGCCCACCGGCAGGTCGCCGCGGGCCAGCACCGTGTTCTTCCCCGGACCGGGACTCAAGTGAACTTGCGACGCGCCGACTTCGCGGTTCAGGTCCTTGAAGTCCAGCAGGATGTCGCCGCGCACCCGGTCCAGCACCGCGCCCTTGACCGAGGACGGCAGGCTGCCGACGATCCGGATGTCGTCGACGTTCGCCCGCACCTGCGCGACGGAGACCGGCCCGGCGTCGACGTGCGGCACGCTGACCTCGACGTGGTCGACGCCGCCCGCGAGTACCTGCCCGAGGAACGGGAAGCTGTCGATGTGTACCTCCGGCGCGGCATGCAGCCCCAGCGCTTTCTGTACCTGCTGTGCCGCCAGATCCTGGGCGTAGAGCACGGCCCATCGGTCGCCGAGCGCGAGGAACGCGAGCGCAACGACGAGCGCGGCGAGCGTCTTGACGGTCCGCCGGACGATGCGGCCGGGCTTGCGCCCGACGCGCGGGCGGTCCTTCGTGCCGTCCTTGCCGTAGTCGGGGGCGGGGGCGACGGTGTCCGTGCCGCCTGTGTCGTCGGTGGCGGTGACGGCGGTGGCTTCGGTCTTGGCGTCAGCCTCGGCCGCGGGGCCGGCCTCGGCGTCGTCGCGGGTGTCCGCGCCTGCATCCGTATCCGAGTCGGCGCCGGGACCGGCCTCATCGTCGTGTACCGATGGCTGGCCTGGTGCGTCGCCGTCGGCACCGGCCTCAACGTCGGTCACGGGGGCCGTGCCGTCCTGGGCGGCACGGCTCACCGGTACTCGTGCTGCGGAGAATGCGGAAGGTCTGGAGGTCATCGCCCTCATGCGACCACAGCGCGAGCGTTCCGCTCAAGTCGCGTACCGGCCCAGGTCGTCGCCTGGATCGCCCGTGAACGGCACCGAGAAGCCGAACGGCGCCGCGGCGAGGGGCCCTCTACGCCGCCGGATGCCGCCCTGGACGGTCGAGTTGGGCATCGGCCAGGGCCGACCGCCGACCATAGTGCACGTCGGCGGATGCCACATGGCCGGCACCCGTCAACGGCCGTCTCCCGCGAGGAAGCACTCCGGGTCTCCGCCCCGGCGGGCGGCGACATACGGCCGCTGCGCGACCCGGCTACCGCTCGCGAGGAGGAAAGCGTTTCGCGACCCTGAAGAAGGGCCCGGCCGGCGCCGTCAGGATTCCCGCCGGGCCCCACTCGGACACCCCGTTTCACTTCCGGCAAAGCGGACCGCGCTCCGACGCCGGATCTCGGTTGGTTTCTGTCGCTCGCATCCCCGGGGATGTCACTCCCGTTACGGGAGCGTGACCAAGGCCCCTTGTCGCACCCGCTGGGCCTGCCACAGGGTGAAGTATGCGCTTACAGATAACGCGTACGTCCTGGGAACCGCAAGACCCCCGATGAGAGGCCCACTGTGTCCCTGTTCAGACGACTGGTCAGCCGCCGCAGGCGGCGGATCGGTCTCACCACCGCGCTGGTCGGCGCCGCGGCGACGCTTCTCGCGGCGGCGCCCGCGGCCGACGGCGGCCAGGACCGTCTCGCCGTCACCTCCGTCTCCACTCACCCCGGATTCGTCACCGGCGGGGACGTACTCGTCCACGTGCACGTGCCCGGTGGCACCGGGCCCGGCGAGGTCCGTGTCGTCCGCAACGGCACCGATATCACCGGACAGTTCACCCCCGACGCCGACGGTCACGGGCTCACCGGCCTGGTCACCGGGCTCGCGGACGGCCGCAACCGCATCGCCGCCACGACCGGCGACGCGTCGGGCGCGCGGGCCGCGCGCGACGTCCTCGAGGTGCGCAACCATCCGATCACCGGACCGGTCATCAGCGGCCCGCACGAGCGCCCCTACCTGTGCGCCACGAAGTCGTTCAAGCTCGTCGACGGGTCCACCCTGGGCCCGGCCCTCGACAAGGACTGCTCCGCGAATACACGGGTCGACTACGCGTACCGTTCGACCGACGGCTCCATCAAACCGCTCCCGGACCGCGACGCCCGGCCCGCGGACCTCGCGCACACCACGACGACGACCGGCGCCACGGTTCCGTTCCTCATCCGCATCGAGACCGGCACCGTCAACCGGGCCATCTACCAGGTCGCCATGCTGCACGACCCCGCGCGGCCCGAGCCCGACCGGGTCACGCCCAGCGAGGGCTGGAACGGCCGCCTGATCTATACCTTCGGCGGCGGCTGCCGCGCCGGCTGGTACACCCAGGGCGACGCCACCGGCGGCGTACTGGACCCGGAGATGCTGCGCCGCGGCTATGCCGTCGCTTCGTCCTCACTCAACGTCTTCGGCCAGAACTGCAACGACCTACTGGCCGCCGAGTCCACAATGATGGTCAAGGAGCGCTTCATCGAGCGGTACGGGGCGCCGCGGTTCACCATCGGCTGGGGCTGCTCCGGAGGCTCGTACCAGAGCCACCAGATCGCCGACAACTACCCGGGCCTGCTGAACGGCATCGTCGTCGGCTGCAGTTTCCCCGACGTCACCTCCGCGACCAACTTCACACTGCTCGACTCGCGGCTGCTCGACAACTACTTCACCGACACCGCACCCGGCAGCTTCAGCCCCGAGCAACAGCGGGCCGTCTCCGGCTTCGGCGTGCGGGAATCCATCCCGAACCTCAGCGACGGGGCCAAGCGGCTCGACCCCGACGCCGAGTTCCCCGCCGGCATGCCGACCGACCAGCGCTACGACGCGGAGCACAACCCCGGCGGCGCGCGGGCCACGGTCTACGACCACACGGTCAACGTCTACGGGCGGGAGCCCCGCACCGGCTTCGCGCTGCGCCCCCTGGACAACGTCGGCGTGCAGTACGGCCTCGACGCCCTCAACAAGGGCACGATCACCAAGGAACAGTTCCTCGACCTCAACGCCGGCATCGGCGGCATCGACCGCGACGCCCGGCACACCGCAGAGCGGACCCGGGCCGACATCACGGCCACCATGGCGGCGTACAGGACCGGGCGCATCCTGTCGGGCGGCGGCGGGCTTGCGAGCACGCCGATCATCGACTACCGCGCCTACACCGACCACGCGTCCGGCGGCGACATCCACATGGTGGTGCACGGCTTCTCCACCAGGGCGCGGCTCATCGTGGCGAACGGGAACGCCGACAACCACGTGATGCTCGAAGAGGACGACCGCTACGGCTACTTCAGCCTCGAGAGCCCGGTGCTGCGGCAGGCGCTCACCGCGATGGACGCCTGGCTGACGTCGGTCACCGCCGACCACTCCGACCGGCCGCTCGCGCGGAAGGTGGCCGCCGGCAAGCCCGCCGACCTGACCGACGCCTGCTGGACCCGCGACACGCAGCCGCGGAAGATCACCCAGCGGCTGACGTACGACAACCGGGGACGGTGCGGCAAGCTGTACCCGGCGTACCCGACACCGCGCCTGGTCGCTGGAGCACCGCTGACCGACGACGTCGTCGCCTGCCACCGCAAGCCGGTGAACGCCGCCGACTACGCAGTCGACTTCAGCACCGCGGAGCTGCGCCGGCTGCGAGAGATCTTCCCGACCGGCGTCTGCGACTGGTCCAAGGCCGGATACGGGCAGCGCCCGCTGAACGGCACCTGGCAGGCCGTGGGCGGCACGCCCTGAGGACAATGCCGGTCGCTCACTTTTGAAGCGCTCTCCGCCGTGAACGGGGGAGATTCCGCCCTACCTTGCGGTGGGAGGCGTGGCGCGACGAGCGCACCTGGCGACTGCTCTTCCAGCAGCCGGGATCGCCACGAGGCCGATCCGGTACAGGTGCAAGATGTTCCGGGCTGCGTTGTGGTCGGCGTTGCCCGACCAACCGCAGTCCGGGTTCTTACACACGAACACGGCCTGGGACTCCCGGCTGCCCGCAGTGGTGAACTGCAGGCCGAACAGCGCTGGGAGGTGCCGGGTGCGGGGGCCTTGACCAGGGTGCCGCCGAGCCGGGCTGTCTTGTACGTCAGCATCGTGACCGTACGGCCCCACGCCTCGGCGGCCAGACGCGAGGTGCGCTCGCCTGCCTTGCGGTGCTTCCTTTGCTGGGAACACCGTGCTGAAGAAGCACTTCACGCCAGTGGCTGACGAGCAGGTCCGTGGTCGGTGGATGACGGTGTATCAGCGGCTTGCGAAGCTTGTTGACTGGCGGGCAAGACCAACGCACTTGCCCCCACAGGGCTGCAGCTCCGCCGCAAGGACGAGGACGCCTGCGGGCTTGCTTAAATCACTGACGGGTTTTTGACACGGCTACGAGCCAAGGCCCGGTCCGACCCAGTCATGGATCACACCGACCTCCACACCGGCGTCGTGGGCAATACCCTCGGACGCCACGCCAGCGCTCCAGGCAACAAGAATGGCGCGTCGGAGTTCCTCCGCACTCGTCTCCAACCCGATCTCGGCTGCCTCCCCGGACGCGGCCATCAAGGCAGCCGCGTCCTCGGTCAGTCGTTGGCCCGCCCGGCGGACCGCCAGGCGGGCTTCATCCCGCGGACCGTTCACCGTCTGCCTCCAAGGGGCCGCGCTGTCGACCAACTCTGCGTGGACGACCGGGCGAGCTTGATGCTGAGCCACAGCAGGTTCACCGGCATCCCGATGCCGCACGCGCCGAGGGCCGAGGCGGCGCGGGAGAGCAGCCGCTCGCTCCCCTTCGACCAAGGATGCCGGTACGCGGCGGGAGGCCGATGAGGTGGTGCGGGGCCGGTGACTCCTCATCGGCCCCGCACCACAGCTCAGCTCTCGGGCACTGCCTCCTACTTCTGAGGCGCGAGGTCTGGGCCCAGGGAGGAGAACTTCTCCTGGGAGACGATGCGCTGGGGCGGCCAGGTGATGTTCTTCGGGGGCCACTTCTGGCCGGTCTTCTTCAGGAACCACTCCGGCGGCTCGTACATCGGCGGCTCGTACCCGTCGGGCAGTGCCGTCTTCCACTGCACCCCGCGCGTACGCTCCTTGAACTCGGCCTTGATCTCCTTGAGCCGGTCGGGCTGGGTGACGAGGTCGACGGCGGTGGCCGCCAGATAACGCGCGGCCGCGAGCACGGCGGCCTGGCCGGGGGCAGCAGCGGCGCAGGCCGCGGTGGACCAGGTGTGCATCTTGGTGCCGATGGGGGCGAGCGCGGCGCCCATCGAGACGGTCGGCACGTTCCAGCTGATGTCGGCGACGTCCGTGGAACCGCCGCCCAGGAAGGCCGGGTTGGGCGGAGTGAGGTCGCCTATCGTGTCGTGCATGCCCTTCTGCGGCAGCCCCAGGGATGCCTGGAGGTCCTTGGCGAGCTTGTGCGCTTCGTCGGTGAACTGGGGCGGTCCGATCTGCCGCATGTTCTCGTGCAGCAGCTCCGCGAACGACTTGGAGGGCAGCTGGTTCCAGCAGGCCGAGGTGATGCGGTGGCGCACGCTGGTCTGGCTGGCCTTGGCGGCGGCCTCGGAGACCGCGATGACCTTGTCCAGGAGCACCTGCACGCGCGCGGGGCTGCCCTCGCGGACGTAGTAGGAGATCTCGGCTATCTCAGGGGTAACGTTGGGGATGTCGCCGCCGTTGTTGATCACCCAGTGGAGCCGTCCCGAGGGGGCCAGGTTCTCCTCGCGCAGGAACTCCGACATGGTCGCCATCATCACGGCCGCGTCCAGCGCGCTCTTGTTGCCCAGCGGGGTGCCGCCGTGGCCTGCGACGCCGAGGAAGGTGAAGGTGACGGCGGTCATCGCGGTGGTGGAGCCCCACCCGGTGGCGTTTGCGGTCGACGGGTGCCAGTCGAGGAAGGCGTCCAGGCCGTCGTACACGCCCTTGCTGACGGTGTAGGTCTTGCCGATCAGCGTCTCCTCGGCTGTCGAGCCGAAGAACTTCACGGTCACCGGGAGCTTGTGCTTCTTCGCCGCCTGCGCGACGGCAGCCGCCGCGGCGGCTGCGGCCGTGCCCAGCGCGCTGTGCCCGCAGCCGTGACCGGGGCCATAGCTGGGCGCGAAGGGGTCGTGGATGTACTCGCGCGGGTCGTGGTGGCCGACACCCTTGTTCTGCGAGAGGCCGGGCAGCGCGTCGTACTCGCCGCTGAAGCCGAGCACCGGTCCGCCGCTGCCGGAGGTGAAGGTCGCGGTGAACGCGGTCGGGAAACCCGCGGTGCCGAACTCGACGCGGAATCCAGCCTTCTCCAGGAACGCCGCCTCGGCGAGCGAGGAATTCCACTCGCGCAGCGAGAGTTCGGAGTTCTCCCAGATCTCGGAGTTGAGCCTGGTGACTTGGTCGGCGTTGGCGGTGATCCAGGCGAGCGCGGAGGCCTTGGCGGGGCTGTCCTGGGCGAGGCCCGTGGGGGCGTGGTAGTCGGCGGCCGGGCTGTCGTCCGCGGCGGCTGCCATTGCGGGGTCGGCTTCCGCGGTCATCGCGGCGGCTGTCACGCCGGCGGCGCCGAGGAGTTGCATGATGCGTCGTCTGCTGAGTGTGGGGCCGCTCGTGTTCAGAGGTTCGTGCTCGTGCTCATGCTGATCGTGCAGGTCACACACATGGACCTCCGGGGTGAGGTTAGGTGTAAGCGGCAAACGGTTCAGCAACATTGACCCCAGAACTTTGCTTCGTCAACATCCCAGGACGACAAAGTTGTTACTCAGAGGACACGGACGACCGCGTGGAGCTGTGGGACGGGGGCGCACAGCAGCCGGGAAGGGTGAACGGCGAGCGGGCCGGCAACGCCTGGCGGGGAACCTTCCCAGGCGCGTGGGCAGGGGTGAAAGAGGGCTGAGGACCGCACTCGGGCGAGCGCAGCCGACTTCAGCGCGCCAATGATCGGCCGGGTACCGCACACGCGGTACCTTCGCGACTCCCGCAGCGTCCGCAGTAGCCGGATGCGGCATCGGCGGCAGCGCGAATTGTCTGCGCCCGCCGGACGACCAGATGTGGGTCCGACAGACATGATCGGACGACGTCCAGTCGTAGGAGGAGCACCCCATGTCAGTCCGATTTGTGCTTGCCGCGGCGGCGGCGCATGGCTCGGCCCAGTTGGCCGCGGTTTACAGCGTGACCACCGGGCGACTCGTGGGCGGCACGGCCGCTCTGGTGGCGCTGGCCGGCGTGGTCATCGGTGGGCTGAATCTGACCCGCCCCGCCGGTCGTGCCGGCGCCGGCAACAGGCGAAGCAGGGCCCTTGTGGCCATGATGGCAGGGCTGTTCGGCATGGTCGTCGGCGCGCTGAATCTTGCCGTCGCCGATGGTGGTCCCGGCACCGGCAACGGAGTAGTCGGTGGCGCGATGGCCCTGGTGCTGGGGCTGATCGCCGCGGTCCTCGGCCGGCTGGCTCTGGCCCGCTCCCGCCGCACCGCCCAACCGGCTGACGGCTGACCGCAAGCACACGTCCACGTCTGCCTGTCAGGCACCGGCTACCCGGCTGCCGCACCGGTGGGGTACTCATCCCAAGTCCCGCCGGCTAGCGGGCGGCCGCCGGCCTTCGAGGTGAGCCCGCTGCTCTGCTTGAAGCCCTGGACTCATCCGCCTGGTGGCTGTGTTTCACAGGCGCGCCTGTGAAAAACAGCCACCGACAACAGCCCCGCTACCGGGGCCTCTGTACAGAGAACTCGTTGCCGTCGGGGTCGAGCATCAGCGTCCGGCTGCCGTCGCCCTCGCCGGTGTCGGTGCGCGTCGCGCCGAGCGAGATCAGGCGGTCGACCTCCCTCTCCCAGTCGGCGTCGGTGGGGAGCGCCAGCTCGAAGTACAGCCTGTTCGTGCCCCGCTTCGGCGCCACCGGAGGACCACCCCACGTGATCTTCGTACCGCCGTTCGGCGATTGGATGGCGGTCTCCTGGTCCTGGTCCCAGACCAGCGGCCACCGAAGCGCCTCGCTCCAGAAGTAACCGACTTCCTGCGTGCCGTCGCAGGCCAGTGCTCCGATGAAGCCAGTGTCGGCGAGGAACTTGTTGCCCGCCTCGATGACGCAGAACTCGTTGCCGTCTGGATCGGCGAGCACCACATGCCCCTCTGCCGGGAGTTGGCCCACGTCGATGTGTTTCCCGCCGAACTCCAGGGCCCTGGCCACCGTCTGCTGCTGATCCTCCGGGGAGGTGCTCGTCAGGTCGAAGTGCGCTCGGTTCTGACCGATCTTCGGCTCCTGGCTCGGCAGGAAACGGATGCGGAACCCGGCGGTATCAGGGGGCAGGATCGCGATGTCGTCGTCCGGCCCGTCAGCCAACTCCCAGCCCAGGAGCTCGGACCAGAACCGCGCTAGGCCCGACGGCTGGGTCGCATTGAAGCAAATCGCGAACAGTTGACTGGTCATACCCCGTGCATCTCCGATCCACTGACGGTCGATACGGCTCCTCGCCCTCCCCGCGAGCGCAGCCTAGGGTGGCCGTGCGGCGCCCGCATCCGAGTTTCCGTCGCGGGGGAGCCCGGTCCCCCACAGGATGACGATCGTGCGGAATGGCACCTTCGTCCACGGCACCGCCTGAGTCAGCCCGTCACGCCGGGGCGGCAGCCGGTTCAGCCTCGGGGGTGCGCGGCGCCGGCACGGCGGCGGCGCGGGCTGTCAGGTCCAGGTCGAGGCGCACCGGTTCACGTCCGGCCGGAACCGGCCGTAAGGGCACACGTGCGTCCACAACAGCGGTGACAGTGCCCGCCGGTCTGCGTCAGTCAACGCCCCGCCCGGCGGGCAGGCCGCGCTGGCAGCCATGCACGAACTCCACAAGCACGGGCCTCAGCCGGTAATCCTCGAGGCGTCGGACCAGCGGCACCTTCCGCAACCCGGTACTGCCGGACCTGCCGCGCCCCGGTTCAGCCCTCATCCGTGGGCCTCGAGGAGTTCCCGGGTGCGACGCAACACGGCTTGCCGTACCGACTCCGGCGCGAGGACCCGCAGCGAAGTTCCCAGGCCGAGGAGGTAGCGGGCGAGGCCGTCCGGATCGGGGCCGCCTACGTCGACCAGGGTCGCGTCCGGGCCGTCGGAGCGATGGGTGCCGACCGTTGCGGGGACGAGCCGCAGCGCCGCCTCCATGGGGAGCGGGAGCCGGATGGTCGCGGACAACGGGTAGGGGCCGTTCGCGATGTTGCGGGAGACCAGCCGTGCCGGGTCGGGCAGGTCCGTGAGGTCCGCAGGCCGGCCGGTGGGCTGGAGGCGGTCGATCCGGTCGGCCCGGAACGTCCGCCACTGGCCTCGCACCACGTCCCGCGCGACGAAGTACCAGCGGCGCCCGGTGCGGACGAGACGGTACGGGTCGACGTCCCGTACCGTGGCCCGCCCCTCTGCGTCGACGTACGACAGCCGGGCACGCTCGCCTCGTCGGCAGGCGACTGCCAATTCCAGCAACAGGCCCGCCCTGATCTGCGGCCCGTCGGCCCCGGGGAGGCTGACGAACGCGTCGTCCAGCTCACCCAACCGCTCTGCGATCCGCTGAGGCAGCACCTGGCGCAGCTTCAGCAGGGCGGACAGCGCGGCCTGGTCACCGCCCAGGGCGTCGCTCAGTGCCGCCTCCCGCAGACCGACGGCCACGGCCAGCGCCTCCTCGTCGTCGAGGATCAGCGGCGGCACCCGGGAGCCGGCGCGGAGGCGGTAACCGCCCCACGGACCGGCCTCGGAGTCGACGGTGTAGCCGAGTTCCCGGAGCCGGGCGATGTCCCGCCGGACTGTTCGATCCGTGACCTCCATGCGCTCGGCCAGTTCGGCGCAGGTCCACGACGGCCGGGAGGACAGCAGGGACAGCAGCCGTAGCAGGCGGGCGGAGGAGCTGATCACTCACGGAAGTTTTCCACACCCACGCCACAACCAGGACCAGAACTGTCCGGGTCACGGCATAGCGTTCCCTTCATGAGCACGAACACCACTTCCGCACCCGCGTTCCGCTACGCCGCCGTCACCTTCGACTGCGGCGACCCCGCCGAAATGGCTCACTTCTACGGCGAGTTGCTCGGCATGTCGGTCCTCTTCTCCAGCGAGGACTTCGTCCTGCTCGGCAAGGAAGGAGCGACCGGACTCGGCTTCAACCGCCTGGCCGACTACCGCCCGCCCACCTGGCCGGACCCCGCCCAGGAGAAGCAGGCGCACATCGAGCTGGGCGTGGACGACCTGGACGTCGCCGAGAAGCGACTGCTCGACCTGGGCGCCGTCAAGCCCGGGTTCCAGCCGCAGCCCGAACGCTGGCGGGTACTGCTGGACCCCGCAGGCCACCCGTTCTGCATCACGACCTTGGTCTGAAACACCCTCGACCAACCGGGGGCCGCGGAGCCGCCCTTCGGGCGACGACGGGAATGTGACGACAGGACCTAGGCGACAGCAGGCCGCACGCGCTCGCCTTCCTAGCCGCCGTCGCCCCGAGCGCGGTCCCGAGCGGGCCCGCCGCCACCACTCGTCTCGCCCGCAGCAGCGATCCGATCGACCTGACCGTTCCGGAGGTCCAGCACTTCTTCGAGTTGTGACGCCTGAGGAAGTCATCGGCGGCGGCGCCGGGCGTACAGAGCGGCGGTGAAGTCGTCCAGGGCCGCGAGGTTGTGGGCGCTGACGACGGCGTCGCAGTAGGGCAGTGCCGCAGCCATGCCGGCCACGAGCGGGCGGTAACGCGGGCTTGCCGTACGCGGGTTGACCCATACGACGCGGTAGGCGACCCGGGACAGCCGCGCCATGTGGGTGGCGAGGTCGACGGGCGCGCCGGTGTCCCAGCCGTCGGAGACGATGGCGACCACGGCGCCGTGCGCCATGCCGCGCCGGCCGAACCGCTCGTTGAACTCCGCCAGGCAGTCCGCTATCCGGGTGCCCCCGGACCAGTCCGGGGCCGCCCGGCCGGCCCGTGCCAGGGCGTCGTCCGGGCCGCCGCGCCGGAGGACGGGCGTGAGGCGTGTGAGCCGGGTGGCGAAGGTGAAGACCTCGGCGCGGGTGGCGCGGGCGGCACAGTAGAGCAGTTGCAGCATCGCGCGGGCATAGGGCTCCATCGATCCGGAGATGTCGCAGAGCACGATGAGGTCGCGGGGGCGGGTGCGGGGCGCGAAGCGGCGTAGCCGCAGCGGGTATCCGCCGGTGCGCCGGCTGTCGGAGAGGGTGCGGCGCACGTCGATGCGCGCACCGTGGTGTGCGGTGCGGCGCCGACGGGACGGCCGGGTCGGAGTGCGCAGCACGAGGGTGCGCATCACCTCCGAGAGCTGCGCCAGTTCCTCTGCGGTCAGGTCAGCGAAGTCGCGGCCCGCGAGACGGTCGAGCGGACTGGCGGCGAGAGGTACGGGAGCCTCCCGCGGCTGTGCGTCGGCATCCTGGCCTCGTCCGTCCGCGGTGTACTTCCGGGTGCCGAGGGCACGGCCGGGAACGGTGTTCGGGAGCGATCGGGGCGGGTCGCCGGGTTGCCCGCGCTGTGCCCCGCGGTCGGCCGGGCCGCCGAAGACCTTGCGGAAGACCGCGTCGAACAGCTCGATCTGCTCGGGGTCGGACACCAGGGTGGCGAGCGCGCAGTGCCGCAGTTCGCGCGTCGTCGACGGTGCCAGCAGGGTGAGCGCCCGAGCGAAACTGCGGGTACGGTCGGGGCCCACTGCGATCCCCGCGTCGTGCAGGGCGGCGGTGAACGAGGCGGCCAGTTCCGGCAGGTCAGGCATCGGAGCCCGGCTCCGCGTCGACCAGCTCCGCCAGTCCGGCCCGGCGCACGGCCTCCAGGTCCTCGGCGTACTTGAGCACGGTCCCCAGGGTGCGGTCGGCGGCATCGGCGTCGAGAACGGCGAGCCCCAGCACGTGCAGCGCGCCCGCCCAGTCGATCGCCTCGGCGATGCCGGGCGGCTTGGTGAGTTCCTGGCGGGCACGCAGGCGCGCCACCCCGCGCGCCACGCGTGTGGCCAGCCACTCGGCCGACTCCGGCACCCGTCTGCGGATGATCGCGGCGACTCGTGCGGTGTCCGGGTAGTCGATCCAGTGGTAGAGGCAGCGGCGTTTGAGTGCGTCGTGCAGATCCCGGGTGCGGTTGGAGGTCAGTACGGCCACCGGCGGCAGCGCGGCCGTCCGGGTGCCGAGTTCGGGGATGGTGACCGCGGCATCGGCGAGCAGTTCCAGCAGGAACGCCTCGAACTCGTCGTCAGCGCGGTCCACCTCGTCGATGAGCAGCACCGCCGGCCGAGGTCCCGAGTGGCAGATCGCGGCGAGCAGCGGCCGTGGCAGCAGGTAGTCCTCGGTGAACAGGTCGGTGTCCCGCAGGGGCTCCCCGCGGGACTCGGCCAGCCGGATGGCCAGAAGTTGCCGGGGGTAGTTCCACTCGTAGAGGGCCTCGGCCGAGGAGAGTCCCTCGTAGCACTGCAGCCGGATCAGTGGGGTGTCGAGCACGGCGGCGAGGGCGCGGGCCGCCTCGGTCTTGCCGACGCCGGGCTCGCCCTCCAGCAGGATCGGCTGCCGCATGCGCACGGCCAGCAGCAGCGCCGTAGCCAGGGCGTCGTCGGCCAGGTAACCGACCGCGTCGAGACGCGAGCGAAGGGCGGGGACATCGGGTACGAGGCGGTCGAGGTCAGGCATGGGCGTAACGGGAGGGGTTGTCGGCGAAGGCGTGCCGGCACCCCGGCCCGCAGAAGTACACCCTGTTGCCGGCCCGGTCCAGTGAGAGGGTGTCGGGCGTGATCGCCACGGTCATGCCGCACACCGGATCCACGTCCTCGGCCACGGCCTGCGGCGCGGCGGTGTCGACTCCGGGGCGCACGGCTCGGGCCGCCTTCGGCCGCAGCGCGATGATCTCGGCGTACACCGACAGCGCGATCTCCCCCGGGGTCCGCGCGCCGATGTCCAGACCGGCCGGCGTGTGGACACGCGCGCGTTGTTCCTCGGTGATGTCCAGCCCGGCGAGCACCGCCGCGCCGCGCTTCGGACTGGCCACAAGACCGATGTACGGGATCCCCGCGCGTGCGGCCTCGATGAGCACGGTCTCCTCCTCGCGGCCGTGTGTGGCGATGACGACGACGTCCAGATCGGGCGGCAGCGGCTCTCCGGGCGAGGCCGGCCGGGCGTCGAGGCCGACCACGCGACCGACGTCGAGCAGGGCGCGGGCGATGGGGGCGTGTCCGTAGACGTATGCCAGCGCCGGGGGGAGGTTGGCTTCCAGGAAGATGTCGAGCGTCCCGCCGGACAGGCAGGGATTGGCCACCGTGACCAGGCCTTCGACGGGCTCCTGCGCGCCTTCGGTGCCGGTGCCCGCGCCGGGCGTGATCCTCAGCAGCAGCGACTCGCCGGTCTGCAGCACGTGCAGGCCCTGCAGCTGCACCGTTGTCTCGGCGCAGGTGCCGCCCACGAAACCCTCGACGGTGCCGTCGGGCAGCACCAGCGCGCTGTCCCCGGGCTTGGCGCTCGTGGGCCGTTCCACGTGGACGACGGTGGCCAGGACGAACGGCGTACGGCCTTGCCGGAGCACGTCCGCGCGGGTCAGCAGTTCGGTGTTCGTCATCGTGGGGGCCTCAGGTGATGGCCATGTCGGTGCGCAGCGGACGGCCCTGGGCGGCCCGCCACACCGCGGCGGGCGTCAGCGGCATGTCGACGTGGCGTACGCCGAGCGGCTTCAGGGCGTCGACCACGGCGTTGACCACGGCGGCGGGCGACCCCACCGTGGCGGACTCGCCGACGCCCTTGGCGCCGATGGGGTGGTGCGGGGAGGGGGTGACGGTCTCGCCGAGCTCCCAGGACGGGCACTCGACCGAGGTGGGCAGGAGATAGTCCATGAACGACCCGCCGAGGCAGTTGCCGTCCTCGTCGAAGGCGATCACCTGCATGAGCGCCATGCCGAGGCCGTCGGCGAGTCCGCCGTGCACCTGCCCCTCGACGATCGTGGGGTTGATCCGGTTGCCGCAGTCGTCCACGGCGATGAACCTGCGGATCTTCACCTGGCCGGTGCCGGCGTCCACGTCGGCGACGCAGATGTACGCGCCGAAGGGGAAGGTGAGGTTCGGCGGGTTGTAGACGCAGGTCGCGTCCAGGTGGCCCTCGACGCCCTCGGGCAGCTCCAGGTTGGAGTGTGCGGCGAGCGCGATCTCGGCCATGGTCCGTCCCTGGTCGGGGTCGCCCGTGACGTACCAGCGGCCCTTCTCCCATTCCAGGTCGTCCGGGCTCACTTCGAGCATGGCGGAGGCGACGATCTTCGCGCGTTCGCGCACCTTGCGGGCGACCATCGCGGTCGCTGCTCCGGACACCGGCGTCGAGCGGGAGCCGTAGGTGCCGAGCCCGAACGGGGTCTGGTCGGTGTCGCCGTGCACCACCTCGACGTCCTCGGGCGGGATGCCCAGTTCCTCGGCGACGATCTGCGCGAACGTCGTCTCGTGGCCCTGCCCCTGGGTCTGTACGGAGATCCGCAGGACGGCCTTGCCGGTCGGGTGGACCCGCAGCTCGGCACCGTCGGCCATGCCCAGTCCGAGGATGTCCATGTGCCTGCGCGGGCCCGCGCCGACGGCCTCGGTGAAGAAGCTGACCCCGATCCCCATCAGCTCGCCACGTTCGCGCTTCTCGGCCTGCTCTCGGCGCAGGTCCTCGTAGTGCGCGATGTCCATCGCCAGCCGCAGGGCTCTCGGGTAGTCACCGGAGTCGTACTCCCATCCGGTCTGCGTCCGGTACGGGAACTGGCCGGGCCGCAGCAGGTTGCGCATCCGCAGCTCGGCCGGGTCCGTGCCGAGCTTGTCCGCGAGCACGTCGACCATCCGCTCGACCAGGTACACGGCCTCGGTGACGCGGAACGAGCAGGCGTAGGCGACACCGCCGGGTGCCTTGTCGGTGTAGACGCCGGTCACGGTGCAGTGCGCGGCGGCCAGGTCGTACGAGCCGGTGAAGACGCCGAAGAAGCCGGCTGGGAACTGCGTCGGCTGTGCGGTGGCGTTGAACGCGCCGTGGTCGGCGATCACATGGACGCGCAGGCCCAGGATCTTCCCGTCCTTCGTCGCCGCGATCTCGCCGTGCATGTGGTAGTCGCGGGCGAAGGAGGTGCTCATCAGGTTCTCCGAGCGGTCCTCCACCCACTTCACCGGCTTGCCGGTGACGATCGAGCCGACGACCGCGCACACGTAGCCGGGGTAGATGCCGACCTTGTTGCCGAAGCCGCCCCCGATGTCCGGGGAGATGATCCGGATCTTGTGCTCCGGGATGCCGGCCACCATCGCGTAGATCGTGCGGTGGGCGTGCGGGGCCTGGGTGGTGGACCACACCGTCAGCTTGCCGGTGATGGCGTCCATGTCCGCCACCGTGCCACAGGTCTCCAGCGGCGCCGGGTGCACCCGTGGGTAGAGCATGTCCTGCTCGACCACGACGTCGGCGGCCGCGAAGACCTCGTCAGTTCGCTCCTTGTCACCCGCCGACCAGTCGAAGATGTGGTTGTCAGTCTGGTGTTCCTTGTCGTCGCGGATCACCGGCGCGTCCGGCTCGAGCGCCCGTCGGGCATCGACGACCGGCGGCAACGGTTCGTACTCCACGTCGATCAACTCGAGGGCGTCCCGGGCTGCGTAGCGGTCCTCGGCGACAACGAAGGCGACCTCCTGGCCCTGGAAGCGCACCTTGTCGGTGGCGAGCACCGCCTGCGTGTCGTACGAGATCGTGGGCATCCAGGCCAGCCCGAGACCGGCCAGGGTCTCCCCGGTGATCACGGCCTTGACCTTCGGGTGCGCCTCGGCGGCGCTGATGTCCACGGACACGATCCGGGCGTGGGCCAGCGGGCTGCGCAGGATCGCGCCGTGCAGCATTCCGGGCAGCCGTACGTCGTCGACGTAGGTTCCGTGGCCGCGGACGAACCGTGCGTCCTCCTTGCGGGGCATGCGTCCGAAGCCGACCGGCCGTTCCTCGGTGGTCGTCATGCCCGCACCTCCTCGCGGCCGGGCGCCGGCTCGGTGCCGGCGTCGGCGGCCCCCCGCCCGCCGCCGTGCTCGGCGGCCCAGCGGATGGAGCGCACGATGTTCTCGTAACCGGTGCAGCGGCACATCTGTCCGGAGATGGCCTCGCGGATGTCCTCCTCCGACGGATCCGCGTTGTGGTCGAGCAGCCAACGGGCGGTCATCATCATCCCCGGCGTGCAGAAGCCGCACTGCAGCCCGTGGCAGGCGATGAATCCCTTTTGCACCGGGTCGAGTTCGGTACCGTGCGCCAGGCCCTCGACGGTCCGCACCTCACGGCCGTCGGCCATCACCGCGAGCACGGTGCAGGACTTGACCGGCGTCCCGTCCAGCCAGACAGTGCACACCCCACAGTTGGAGGTGTCGCAGCCCCAGTGGGTGCCGGTAAGTCCGAGTTCGTCGCGCAGGAAGTGCACGAGCAGCAGTCTGGGCTCCACGTCCCTCGTGTGCTGCTCGCCGTTCACGGTCACGGTGATCCGCATGTCACGCCTCCTGCCCCTGGGCACGTGCAGCGGCGGCGCGTAGCGCCCGCGTGGTGAGCTCCCCGGCCAGATGCCGCTTGTAGTCGACCGGGCCACGCTGGTCGGCCGTCGGCCTGCACTCCTGCGAGGCGATCCGGCCCGCCTCGGCGAAGCCCTCGTCGTCCGGTCGTCCGCTGCGCAGGAAATCCTCGGCCTGCTCGGACACGAACCGTGGGGCACCCACCGCGGTCAGCCCGATCCCGGCGTCGGTGATGACCCCGTCGGAGATCTCCAGCACCGCTCCCGCGGCGACGACCGCCCAGTCGCCGACCCGGCGCTCGACCTTGCGGTAGGCGCTGGCGTGCGAACGGATGGGCACCCGGATCTCCACCAGAAGCTCCGCTTCGTTCAGCGCGGTCTCGTACGGCCCGAGGAAGAACTTCCTGATCCCGATGGTGCGCCTGCCGCGGGGGCCCTGGGCGACAAGGGTCGCCCGCAGTGCCGAGAACGCTGCGGACAGGTCCTCCGACGGATCGGCCTGGCACAGCGAGCCGCCCACGGTGCCGCGGTTGCGTACGAGCGGATCGGCTATGACGCGTTCCGCGTCCCGCAGGATGGGGAAGTGCTCGCCGACGACCGGCGAGGCGAGCAGCTCGGCGTGGCGGACCATCGCTCCGACGGCCAGGTCGTGCCCGTCCACCCGGATCAATGCCAGCTCGCCGAGGCCGTTGATGTCGATCAGGGCTTCGGGCTGAGCCAGCCGCAGCTTCATCATGGGCAGCAGGCTGTGTCCGCCCGCCACCACCCGGGCCTCGGGGCCGTAGCGTGTGAGCAGCTCGATCGCGTGCTCAATGCTGGTGGCCGTCTCGTACTGGAAGGCAGCTGGAACCTGCATCGGGCCCTCCTGAAACGCTGTGCTCTTCAGGCTGCGCTCTTCCGCACGGGCCATGCAAGAGGTCGATAAGCATTCACTTATCCGTCCAAATGTAGGAAAATCTGCTAGTGACGGTCACGCAGCTCAGCACCTTCGTACTGGTCGCCCGGCTCGGTTCGGTCGGCGCCGCGGCGCGCGCCCTGAGCGTGAGCGAGTCGGCCGTATCGCAGGCGCTCACCGCGCTGCGCACCCACTACAGCGATCCGCTCATCCGGCGCACCGGCGGCGGTGGGATGCGTCTGACGCCCGCGGGCGCGCGGCTGCTGCCGGTCGCGTCGCAGATGGTCGCGCTGAGCGCGGATGCCGAGGCGGCGGTACGGGCGGCACGGGGTGCGCCCGACGAGCTTCGGGTCGTCGCCACGAGCACGCTGGCCGAGTTCGCGCTCCCCTCGCTCGTGGAGGCTTTCGCCGATCGCTCAGGGCGCAGGACCGAGACCTCCTTCGGGGTAGCCGCCGGCAACGAGATACGTGCGCTGGTCGAGAACCGGCTGGCCGACGTCGCGCTCGGGCCGTATCTCGGCACGGGCCATGGGGGCGAACTGGTCAGCGAGCCGCTGTTCCGCACCCAGCTGGTCGTGGTGATCGGCGTCAGGTCGCCACGGCCGCCCGGTCCGCCGCCGCAGTGGTCGTGGCTGGTCGATTCCTCCGGGACCGATCCGGACGCGGACTCCGGGCGACTGCTACGTCGGCTCAAAGTGGCCGAAGGACACGTGTGGGTGTTCCCCAACCAGGCCGCGACCTGGGCGGCTGCCGCCGAGGGCACGGGGGTGGCACCAGCGTTGGCCCATCTGGTGTCGCCCCGCATCCGGCGTGACGAGCTGCGCGTACTGGAGACCCCGGCCACGCCATCGGACGCCACCTGGCACGCCACCGTCCTGCAGGCCGAGCATCGTTCCCCGGCCACCGACGCGTTCCTGCACTTCCTGCACACGCCCGCAGCGACCCGCATCATGCGCGCGCCCGGCGCGGGCGTCCCGCCCTCCCGGTTCCGGCCCCCGGTGTACGTCACGCTCTGGGGCGCGTAAGAGAGCAGGCCCGCCTGTGGTGCTCGGAACGTCATCGCTGCAGGCGAGGGCGGCACTGCGGCGTGGGCCCGCACCATCTCCGCATGATCGTTTCGCTGGTGTGCGAGGTGACCCGGAAGCCACCGTCCGTCCCGGCTGTGCTGCCGCGCCGCGGCACCGCCGAAGACGTCGAGCCGCTCGTGCGCCCGTCCTCCCATGGAGGGTGAGCGAACGCTCGGGTGTCGGCGGTCGTGTGCCTCGCACCGTCGCCTCTGGGCCCCCGGATGAGGGGCGCCAGAGGCCCGGACGGCCGTGGGACCAGACCGGCTCGAACGGTCTTGGGCCGGGTGATCAGCTCCGGCTTGGGCAATCTGCGGTCCCTCAGTGCGGCACAGGGGTCCCCGCCCGACCCTCGATGTGATCCACCGGCAGGGCTCGCCTTTCACGCGGAACAAGGCACGCGCGCCGGGTCTCTCACCCGGATGCCGCACGCCAAGGATGCCGAACGCAGTGGGCGTGCCGGCTCAGAAGCAGGGGTGGAATGCGTCGGTGGTGCCGGCGGTGGTGACGAGGCCCGTGCCCTGGTCAAGGACCACGATGGTGGCGGGATACGGCCCGCTGTCGCAGTGGAGGGCCTGAACCTGCTGCCATCCCTGCAGGGTTCCGGCGGCGTCGGCCGTCAGTCGGCCCAGCGAGACCGGCCAGGTCGTCGGGGCACTGTAGAACCGCACCGTGCCGTAGGGCGTGAGCCCGCCGCCGGTGGCGAACAGGGTGCCGCCGGTCGGATACAAGGTGGTGGTGACGGACACCCCACCGCGCGGCGTCGCACCCGGATCAGCCAGCCGCGCAACGGCGTTGGCGTTGTCGCTGCCGGCCTGGTCGCGACTGTCTGGCGGCACGCACACGTGATCCGAGGGTCGCGTTGCACGCCAGACGAAGCCCTGCCTACAGGTGTCCGGGCCGTAAATGCCGCCGTTCGGCTCCCGGCGCAAGGGGCCCAGCGCGTTTTCCGTCGCGGTCTGGGTACGGATCGCCGGCGTCACGCAGACTTGGTCGCCCGCGTACGCATCCCGCCACACGTAGCCCGCGGCGCAGGTGTACGGCCCGTACGGCAGGTCGGTTGCCATGGCGGACGAGCTTGTCGCCATCAGCCCGGCCAGCAGCGCCAACGCCGCTATCAGCCACGCCGGCACACGCCGCGGGTGGCCGAAGTCTGCTGTCCGAGCGTCCCTTCCTCTGCCTCGCATACGTCCTCCTCGATGTATCCGGTTCAAGCGGTCGCTGAGACCAGCCCATGAGGCCCAGAAGCAGGGCACAGTCACCGAGGCATCGCGGTGTGATCCCCCGACATCCATGCACCCGTCCGCCCGACCCCGTGGTGGAGTGTCGATCCGGTTGGAACAGCATCTGCTCAACTATCTGCAGACTGTGAGGGGCCGTTATGCGTTCTGTCTACCGTCCTGCGCCATTCGTTCTGCTCGTCTGCCCTGTGCCGGCGGACTGTTCTCCCGCCGTGCAGGACAACGCATCGGCTGACCCCAAGGGCACCGCCCCAGCCACGTCGGCCACGACCGCCGGAAACGGATCACAGGCTGGGGCCGATTCCGGTGGGTACCGTTCCGCAGAAGACGCGGTATGCCAAGGCGCCGGCCGAGCACGACGCCTCGGCCGAAACGGAGCCGGCCGGTATCGCCGGCGGACCACGAAGGACGCGAAGTACCGCCCGCCGGCATCCTTGACCGCTGTCACCGTGGCCGGGGTGGACTCTGCAGGAAACTCGCGGCGGTTGAACTACGCCACGGAGTGGCAGGCCAGGACACTCCCCGACCTGCCACTGCCTCACGAAGCGGTCGACGTCTACTCGTGGCTGCCATAGGGCCGCGTGATGATCTCCATGCCGTGCCCGGCCGGATCCATGAAGTACAGGCCGCGCCCACCGTAGTGGTGGTTGATCTCTCCGGGCTGCTTCAGATGCGGATCGGCGTAGTACGTGATCCCGGCCTGCTCGATAAGCGCGAAGGCCGCGTCGAACTCCTCGTCCGAGATGAGGAAGGCGTAATGCTGCATAACGATCGACTCCGCCGGGATGGCGGCGAAGTCCAGGGTGACCCCGTTGCTGGTGGCCACGGGAATGAACGGGCCCGACTCGGTCCCGACCTCAAGCCCCAGGATGTGCGCCAGGAATTCGGCCGACTCCCGGTTGTCCCGGGCATGGATGATGGTGTGATTCAACTCGACTGACATGTGTGGAATGCCTCCGCAAGGCAATCTCACGGGCACCTCCATGCCTCACCCAGCCGGTGACCGACACGCGATGCCGTGCCCATGATCCTAAGCAACACCGCTCATGGCGTCGAGGCCCGCACCCAGTAGCCGCCGATGACGACCACACACCGTCACCGACACACCAGACGGGACCGAGAACTGGCGACAGTTGAATACGCGAGCCCACCAGCAAACCCCGGGACGGCCGCAGAAGCCCATCACCACGCCGAACCGGAACCTGGGGCGACTCGCCATCTGGCTGCGGAACCATCGCATGCAAGCGGGTCTGTCGCACCGGCAACTGGCCGAGCGGACGATCTACAGTGCGGCGACCTTGTCCCGTGCGACGACCGGGGAGAAGATCCCCAGACCACCCGTGGTGGAGGCTTTCGCCTGCACATGCGGGGGAAACGTCGCCCAGGCCCGGCAGGTATGGCGTGGCGCCGTGCCGATCGAGGAAATCGAGCGGCGAGCCGGCGGGGCCGACCTATTTCCCCACACCACCCTGCACCGCATGGTTCTCGGGCAGACCATGCTGCAGCTCACCATCGGCGCCGACGGCCTGCCCACCGGACGGCCACACTGGCGCAGGGTCCCCCCTCCCGGCAACGCGAAACCATGGAACAACTGCGCTGCCAAGTCTGCGCTCAACCCGCCCGCACCCGCCACGGCGTCATCTTCCTCGCCGGCCGACCCACAGTGTTCCTGGCACAGAGCGCCCCGCTGTACGGTGTCATCGGCACTCCCTACCAATGGGGCGACCGCGGACTCCAGGCCCCACCCGCCACCGACACCCCACTCCCCTACGGGCATCCCGGCCTGGGGCCGGCGAACCTGGACCTCGGTGGCGTCCAGGCGGAGCTCGATTCCCTCGGCCTGGGCGTAGGCGAATGTCCAGGTCGAGCTTGCTGCTGTCGACGACGCGCGGCAGTGCACGGGCGCCAGCGCCAAAACGCAGGAGTTTTCCCTTGCGCGGCGGGAACAGCAGATCCGGCCAGCACTGTTGCACCAGCCGAGGGACCGGTGCCGCGCGGGCGGGGAATAGAGAGGCCAAAAGATCGTCCGTCCCGACGTGATCCGGGGGCTCCCGGGTCCGCGGTACGCCCGGTCACCCGATATCGGGGCGATCCCTTATGCGCCTGCCGCAGACTCGGACCGCGGCCTTTTCACACAGGAGGACTGTTTTATGAATGACCGGCCCTTGACGCTCATGGCGGTGCACGCCCACCCCGACGATGAGGCCACTGGAACGGGAGGTGTCCTCGCACGGTACGCGGCGGAGGGCATCCGCACGGTCCTCGTGACGTGCACCGACGGCAGTTGCGGTGACGGACCGGGGGGTGTCAAGCCGGACGACCCCGGGCACGATCCGGCAGCCGTCGCCTTGATGCGGCGTCAAGAGCTTGAGGTGAGCTGCAACATCCTGAAGGTCAGTCATCTGGAGACGTTGGGCTACGCCGACTCCGGGATGATGGGCTGGCCGACCAACGACGCGCCCGGATCCTTCTGGCAGACACCCGTGGAGGAGGGCGCTGCCCGACTCGCGGAACTCTTGCGGCGCTACCAACCCGATGTGGTCGTCACCTACGACGAGAACGGCTTTTACGGTCACCCCGACCACATCCAGGCAAACCGCATCACGATGACGGCGCTGGCGATGACCAAGTCGACACCGAAGGTGTACTGGACGACGGCGCCCCGCTCGATGATGCAGCGGTTCGGTGAGGCCATGCGCGAGTTCGGTGCGGACTGGCAGGAGCCGGATCCCGCCGAGGCCGCCGCGATGGCCGAGATCGGACTCCCCGACGAGGAGATCACCACCTGGGTGGACACCACCGCGTTCGGCGGTCAGAAGTTCGATGCCCTGGCCGCGCACGCCAGCCAGGGCGAGAACATCTTCTTCCTCAAAATGGGCCAGAAAAGGTTCACCGAATTGATGGGCGTCGAGACCTTCGTACGTGTCCAGGACACCACCGGAGCGGCCGTGCCCGAGAACGACCTCTTCGCTGGCCTGCGCTGATCCGCCCGCCTTCCCGGGCCTGAGGAAGCTCATGGTCCGTACGGCTCGTTCGAGCGTGCTCGCACACCCGGAGGCTTGTTCACGTGGGTTCCGCTTCGGCGGCCCCTGATCACCAGGGTGGCCCTGCTCAGTAGCGTGGCGGTCACGAGGACGCCAGTCCCCCCACCCGGGCAGGGCCGCTGTGCGAGGAACGTTCGACCGGGCTGGGCGGGAATCAACCGGACGGGCTGGTGGCCGATATCCACGCCGAGTTGCGGGCCGACCGCGGAGTCAGAGGATCAAGCAGTCCGAGGTGCTCTCGCCGCACGGTGGCGACAGCATGCCAGGGGCTGCGGCCTCAAGCTGTGGCGCCTGGCGTTTCTGTCCAGGCCGAGGGCGTAGGTCCACGGTTTACGATCGCGGTGCTTCGGAGGGGGTGCCGCATGGGGCAAGTGGGAGATCCCGGGGTCGCGCGTCGGCGGCGGATTCGGCGTGCCGCGGTGAGCAGCGGTTCGGTGGTGGGCTGCATGGTGGTGGCGCAGCTGCTGGTGGAGGGGTTCGTCACGCCGCTGCGGTGGTGGCTCGTCGTCCCGGTCGCCCTGGTGGGCGGCTCGTTCGCGGGGTGGCGGGCGGCGCGAGCGGGCCGGATCACCCGAACCCGCGACGAGATGATCGGGCACCGCGAGCTCCTGCTGAGCGCGTACGAGGTGCGTTCCCCGTACGACATGAGCGCGCCCACGGCACAGTACGATGCCGCCCGCTTCGAGCTGCGGGTGACGAACCGCGGGCTGCAGATGTGGGACGGCACCACGCAGGTGTGGAGCCACCCATGGCGGACGCTGCGTCTGACCGCCGAAGACAAGGTCCTCGTCATTTACCACGAGGGCGAGACGATCGGCCGGATGCTGGTGCACACACCGGACGGCTCGCCGTGCGAACTCCTGCTGGCCGCACGACGGTTGCAGGCCCGCAGCGCCCGGTCCGACAGGGCCTAGGTGTATTGATCATGAGCGTTGTTGACGCCGATCAGGCTTGATCACGGCGAAGACCTCCAGTGTGGTGGAGCTGTCCAGGGCTGCACCGCACGGAGGTCTTCGTGTCCCGAGTCGTGATCAAGCTGCCTGCCGTATAAGCCAGTGGCGGCCGATTGCGGCGACTCGCGTGAGATCATCTGTGCATGAGCAGCGACCTGGAAGTGAGTGCTCTGGCGATCAATGTCACGATCCCGCAGGCGCTCCGCTGGACGGACACTCGACGCGGTGAAGCGTTCACGCTGACCACACTCAACGTCCGGCTTCTCCCGGACGGTCACCTCGCCGCAAAGGCCTATGGCCGACCAGTCGGTGGTGGTCGGGGCGCATACGTCTCGTTTCCTGTCCCCGACAAGCCCGAACTGGCGGCTCTGATCGCTGGCGCTGCCAGCCGTGCCGGGGCGTTGTGGGCCGCCCATCGTGGTCTCGGCTGAGCTTGGTTCGACTCGAAGGCGGACGGTGGGAGTCCCGGACTTCGCCCTCGCGGCGCGGCCTGGGGGCGAGATCTTCTTGCGTGACGCGAGTGCAACTGACGGATGCGAAGTGGAAGTTCATCGGGCCGCAGGAGTTCGGTGCCTGGTCGACCGTCCACAACCGTCTCCGGCAGTGGCGTGACGCCGGCGTCTTCGAGGCCCTGCTGGAGGGCCTGCTGTGCATGGTGGTAGACCCACCGCCGCTGTTTCCGCATGGAGCTCTCGGGTGTGTCAGTGGCGGCTGCGATCCTGTGCCGCATGGACGAGAAGACCTTCTGGGCGCTCATGGACGAATTGAGCCGTCGCCCCGGTGACCGGAACGAGCGGCTGAATTGGCTGCGCGGGGAGTTGCTGTGCCGCCCGGCCGCGGCGGGCGTGGAGTTCCAGGCGCGCCTGGAGGCCGCGTGCGAGGCCGTCGCCACGGGCGCGCTGTGGCGAGCGGTGAGCCGGATCGAAGGCGGCTCGTGTTCCGACGACGGCTTCGACTATTTCGCGCTCTGGCTGGTGACGCAGGGGCGAGGGACGTACGAGGCGGTGCTCGCTGATCCGGACGCGCTCGCCGACGTTTCCGAGGTGCGGGCCCTGGCGGGGCGGCACCTGCGGCAGTGGCACGACGACGAGTGGCCGGAATGGGAGGAGCTCGACTACGTGGCGCAGGATGTCTTCGACGAGCTGACCGGCCAGGAGGACGACTGCGGGGACGCGTTCTACGAGGCCTTGGGCGCCGTCCAGGAGGCGCGGGCGGAGTGTGAAGAGGGGGACGAGACCGTGAGGGCCACGACGAGGGGTGCGATACCCCGGCGCGCCGCGGGGGCGGGGACACCTCGGCTCGACGCCCTCTTCCCGGTGGAGGCACGTGCCTAATCAGTGACGCGGCGCCGCGTCAGAAGGACACTGCCCGCGCCGAACGCGCCGGGGCGTCGGCGTCCTCGAGGGGGGACTCCGCGGTGTTGACGGACATCCGATTGAGCAGGTTCACCCGTACCAACCTGGGCGCTTCGACAAGTACGGCGACAGTCGCGTCCATTATCGCCAAGGTGCGCCCGTCGGGGGCGAACTGCAGGCCGGCCTCGCGTCCGCAGGCGGCCCGCTGACTGCTCGTTTCAGAATGACTCGGCTCAGGAGACCAGTGCTGAATGACGGGGTGCGCCGGGCGACGTGACCAGGCGCGTGAAACCCACGATTGCGCTCCGGGCGGGCGGTCAGGCGTTGCTGTGGTTACTGGCGGTTTTGATGAAGTCGCCGGGCTTGTACCGGCGGTCGAAGAAGGCCTGTTCGGGTCCGTACCAGCGGATGAGGGCGAACCAGCCGCGGCCGGGGACGGTGCGGATCCAGTTCTCGGCGCCTGCCGGGCGTTCGGGGCCGATGTGGAGGGTGATCGACTCGTCGGAGTTGAGGGCGATGTCGTCCATGCCGTTGAGGGAGGAGTAGGTCTGGCCCTGGGCATCGACTTGGGCGGCGGTCTCGGCGTCGTAGAGGGTGAGGGACCAGAAGAGTCGGGCCGGCGGGTCGGCGGGCAGGTCGATGCGGTAGGTGTGCTCGCCAGTGAGCAGGTCGCCGTCGTGGTCGCGGTAGGCGCCCGCGTACTTGGCGCCGACGCCGACGATGGAGCTGATCATGCCGGTGCTCATGGAGTAGTGGTTGACGAACATGTGCGCTTTGGCGTTCACGTCGGTGTGGCCGGTGGCGCGGTCGCGAAACTCCTCGTCCAGCATGGTGTGCCAGAAGTCGTCCTGGGCGGTCTTGACGTGGGCGACCCAGTGGCGGTCTGCCCACCACAGGGCGTCCTGCTCGCGGTCGAAGCGGGCGGCCAGGGTCTTGGCCGCCTTCCAGCCCGTCTGCGCGGCCAGGTCCAGCAGTTCTCGCTGACGCGGCGTCGGGGCGAAGGGCCGGCCCTTGCGGATGCCCAGCGACGTCAGGACGCCGTGCATGTAGGGGTCGGTCTGGTCGACCCGGTCGGCTTGGACGAAGGCGTCGAGCGCGTCGAAGAACGCGCCGTCACGGGGGTAGAGCGCGTCGGCCGGGGTGTCGGAGGCATGGGCGAAGTGCATCGGCTCCGCGTCGCCGTGCAGCGGGTGCAACTGGATGCCCTCGATGGCCGCGACGCCCGGCGACAGGTCGTCGACGGAGGTGAAGAAGCCGCGCAGCAGGAAGTAGATGTTGTCGGTGCGGCTGCGGTAGACGAAGAAGTCGTCCCACTCGCCCTCGTGCTCCGGCTCGGCGTCGTCGGGGACGATGAGGTACCGGCCGCCTTTGCCCCGGTCTGGGCCGGGCAGGCCGATGTCGCCGAGGAACTGTCGTCCGTCGATGACGGGGCCGGTGAGTGGGCGGTGCCAGAAGTCGTCCACCAGTCCCTGGATGCCGGGCGGGGCCTCGACGACGAGCGGGCCGGTCAGGCTCAGGTCGGCGAAGGCCATGCCGTAGATGACGTCGCAGTTCGGGGTGGTGATCAGTGTCCGAGGCTTCAGTCGCTGTTCGAACACGGCCATCACCTGGTAGCCGTGGCCGAGGGCCGCGCCGAGGCCGTCGCGCATCGCGCACGCGTTCACGGTCGGCAGCGTCCACAGGTAGACCTGCACGGCGCGCTGGAAGAACAGCTCGTCCTCCAACGTCCGCGCCGTCTCGTCGGTCGGGTAGCCGTCGGCGAACGGCAGCGAGGCCAGGTCCTGGTAGCGGTCGGGTGCGGACGTCATCGGACACCTCAGGTATGAGTGCGAACCAGGAGGGCAGTTGACCGCACAATAGCCGCAAAAGGTGCATTGAGTAACCGCGCACCACCACATCGAGCGTTTGGCTCTGTTCATGAGAAGCAGCAGCAGTTGTTCACCGGTTTGGGCAGTAGCCGAGGCCGCTCGGGATTCGAACAGAGCAGGGGTTCGGACCGCGCCGAGGTGGCGCGACGAGCACTTCTGAGTCTGCCCATGGTGCGGCCGGGCGCGTCGAGTCGACACCGCACCTCTGGGTGGTAGATGTGGTTCATCCCATTTGCGCTTGAGGGGCGATCATGACTGATCTGCGCAATGCCCGTCTGACGGGCGACGAAAGGATCGAGACGTCGTTCGGCACTGTCCGCCTGGAACACACCTTCCCGACGGACGACACGTCCCAGTTGTTGTTCGACCAGCTGGACGTGCAGCGCGCCGCCCAGGCGTACCTGTGGTCACTGCCGCTGGGTGGCTTTTTGGCATGGCGTGATGGCGTGGCCGAGACCTTCGGCGCGACCCGGTTCGGTGACTTCGCGGTCTGCGACTCGCTGCGGGAGAAGCGCGGCATCGTCACTGCGAACCTGACCACGCCGTACATCATGAACTTCACCAGCCTCGCGGACGGCCCGATCGTCATCGACTACCCGGCCGGCCCGACCGCGGGCGCGATCCTCGACGCCTGGCAGCGCCCGGTCGCGGACCTCGGCCTGACCGGCCCTGACCAGGGCAAGGGCGGCGGCTACATCATCCTCGGCCCCGACCACGACGACGCGCCCTTCAAGGTCTCCAGCCACTATGTCGTCCGTTCCAGGACCGTGAACGTCCTCGTCGCCTTCCGGGTGCTGACCCAGGACCCGGACGTCATGGCGCAGGCGAAGGCCGGCCTCAAGTTCGCCCGCGGTGGCGGTTCCGCCCCGGCTCCGGTGCGGTTCATCGAGGGGGTGGGCCGGGAATGGAGCGCGACCCCTGCACGCGGCCTGCAGTACTGGCAGGACCTGGCGCCAGGGCTGGACGAGGAGCCGATCGCAGAGGTCGACAAGGCGTTCATGGCCATGCTCGAACCCCTCGGCATCGCCAAGGGCCGCCCCTTCGCCCCGGACGAGCGCCAACGCCGCATCCTGGAAGAGGGCGCGGCACTCGGGGAACTGTTCGCCCGCAACAACCAGGTCAACCCGCGCTACACACAGCCCTACTGGAAGGGCACGAGCTGGTACAAGGGCCTCGACTTCGATCTCGAGCAGCAGACCGACACGATCCTTCAGCTGGACCAGCGCGCCACCTGGTTCTACGAGGCCGTCGGCTCCACGATCGGCATGGCCCACCCCACGCCCGGCACCGGCCAGGTCTACATGACCTTCAAACGCGACAGCCAGGGCCGCCTCCTGCGGGCCGACCGCACCTACCGGCTGCACGTCCCCGCCGACGTGCCGAGCGCCCAGTTCTGGTCGCTCACGCTCTACAACGAGGACACCCGCCGGCCCTACGACAACGGCGGCACCGACAGCCGCAGCGCGAGCCTCGACAGCCTCGACCAGCAGCTCAGGTTCAACGACGACGGCAGCATCGACCTCTACATCGGCCCCACCGCACCCCCCGGGGCCGAGACCAACTGGATGAAGACCATGGGCCAGGACGGCTGGTTCGTCTACTTCCGCCTCTTCGCCCCAGCCCAACCGTTCTTCGACAAGACCTGGAGCCTCCCCGACTTCGAAGCCGTCTGAAAGCCGCTCAAGTGTCGGAGCGCCCTCATACGGCGGCGCTCCGACGGTGCTGTTCCTTACTCATGAACATCGAACACGGCGTCTCCGGGGCGCTGCTCGACGTCGTGAACACCCGCTGCCCGAACTCGTGAACAAAACCAAGCGTTACAGGCGGGAGCGGAGCCTGCGGAGGCAGATGAGACTGCAAGCCAGCTCCAGCAGGTCCTGATGCAGGTCCGTGCGTCGTTCGTAGCGGATGCGGAGCCGTTTGAACTGGTGGAGCCAGGCGAAGGCGCGCTCCACCACCCAGCGCACCTTGCCCAGTCCGGAACCGTGGGCAACGCCGCGTCGGGCGATCATCGGCTTGATGCCGAGCCTCCACAGCAGGCGGCGGTACTTGTCGAAGTCGTAGCCTTGGTCGGCGTGCAAGCGCCGGGGCTTACGGCGGGGGCGTCCCCGAACTCCCCGGATCGACGGGACGGCGTCCAGCAGTGGCAGGAGCTGGGTTACGTCGTGCCGATTGCCGCCAGTAAGCCTGACGGCGAGCGGTGTTCCGTGGCGGTCGACGATCACATGGTGCTTGGAGCCGGGACGGCCGCGGTCCACTGGTGACGGGCCGACATGGTCCCCCCTTTGAGGCTCGGATGTGCGAGCCGTCCACGGCGCAGTCATCAAGGTTCAGAAGGTCGGCGCGACGCAGTTCGGCGAGAAGGGCGGCGTGCAGACGTGGCCGGACTCCGGCCTCGGTCCAGTCCCGCAGTCGGCGCCAGGCCGTCACCCCGGAGCAGCCCACGCTCTCCGCGGGGACATCGCGCCAGGCGACGCCGGTCCGCAGCACGTACAAGACGCCGGCGAGTGCCGTCCGGTCGGGAACACGCCGTCGCCCGGGGAAACGGCGGCGCCGCTCGGGAGCGGGTCGCAGCAGCGGGGCCACCCGCTCCCACAAGTCGTCCGGAACAAGCTGGGTGCACAGGACCACCGCGTCGGGGGATGTGAGGGATGCAGTTCCCCCGTGACCTCACCCCACGCGCCCGACTCCCCCATCCCACACCCATCCCCAGGCGGCGCCGCTGCTCACCACGCATCTGCCGGCGGTCCCGCTGGCCCCGCGGCCCGCCGCGGGGCTGCGGGATCACGAGCGGGTGCTGGTCCTGCTGCGGGGCGCCGGTTTCGACGAGGCGACCGCGTCGGCCGTGTTCCGCGCCGTCACCGCCTGGATGCTGGGCTATGTGTCCGTGGAGCTGCGGCCCATGGTGGACAACCCGGAGGAGCCCGACCCGGTCTTCCGGCTCGGGCTGCACCGGCTGTCCGCGAAGGAGCTGCCGACCCTGCGGGAGACGGCGGCCGCACTCGCCGAGCAGGGCGGGCCGGAGGGCCTCGCGGCCGGGCTCCACACCCTGCTCGACAGCTTCACGCGCGGCTCCCCTTCAGCATCCGGCTGAACGGCGTGTCCGGGCGCTCCAGGCGCTCGCCGTCGAGAGTGATGTCGACGGCCTCGTTGAAGAAGGCCAGCCGCCCCTGGATCACCGCCACCGCGGGCAGCGGCTCGGGGTAGCTCCAGAGGATGTTGGGCGGCACCTCGCCCCCGCCGCGCCAGGACCAGTACTCGGCGGTGCCCTTGTAGGGGCAGCCGGTGTAGTGGTCGGTGGCGTCGAACAGGTCGAGGCGGACGTCCTCAAGGGGAAGGTAGTAGCGGGTGGGCAGGGCCGTCTCGAAGAGCAGGACGGGGGCCCGGGTGTCCGCGACGGTCTGCCCGTCGATCTCGACCCGCACGTGCCGGCTGCTGGGCAGCGCGTCCACGCGTTTGTGGGGGTCTCGGGGGTGGATGAAGATCTCCTCGTCCTCCTCGTACCAGTGGTCGAGGCCCGTGTCGGCGCGCAGGAACCACTCGAAGGCGATGTGGCCGGCCAGGTCCTCGGCGGGGAACGTCCAGGCCGCGTTGTCGCGCACCTCGCCGTCGGCGTCGAGGTCGTAGAAGACACGGGAACCGGTGTGCGTGCCGGTGGGCGGGTCCTTTGCCGGGCGGAGGAGGTCCGTGCGGACCTCCTCGCGCGGGAAGGCGTACTGCGGAACGGGCAGGTGAGGTTCCCAGACGAGCACCGGGTGCCGGCTGTCGACGACGGTGACGTCGCCCTTGCGGCCGCGCACCCAGCGCTCGCTGGGCTCCCACTGGAGTCCTTCGGGGGTGGTCCTGATCGAGCGGGCGGCGGGGTGGGCCGGGTAGGTGGTCATGGCCGGTGCTCCCTCCAGAGGTCCGGATGCCGGTTCGTCTCCACGGTCCCACGATGCCGTGACGGGTGAGGTGATGGCGCCTTCACGGGCCGCCTCCCGCGAAGGCCCCCGCCGGTCAGGCGCGGCAGTTGCGGCGCAGGTACTCGCCGGTCACGGAGGTCTCGGAGGTCTCGGACTTCAGCAGGTCACCCGGGGTGCCGGTGAAGACCACCTCGCCTCCGTGCTTGCCGCCGTCCGGGCCCATATCGACGACCCAGTCGGCCTGCCGGACGACATCGAGGTTGTGCTCGATCACCACGACGGTGTTGCCGCGGTCCACCAGCCGGTTCAGCAGGGCAACCAGGGTGTCGACGTCCGACATGCGCAAACCCGTCAACTCGGTGATGCGTGAGGCCGGTTTCAATCTCTCCGACGACGAGGGCGACACCGGCGTGTACGTCGAGAAGGCCTCGGTGCTCGCCCTCGCCGAGCGGCTGACCTGGGGCGGGGAGATGTTTTCGGGCGCGCCGTACCGTGCGCTCCTCGAGAGCTGCTACTCCGATTCCGGCCGTGGGCGCCATGTGCCGTCGAGCGGAATGCCGGCGGCCGCGGCGATCCTGTTGCGTGATTCGACCAGTCGGGTCCTCAGCGCCGCCAGGTCCACGTCCACCAGTACGCCGTCGCGTTTGACCACGCGCCCGGCGACGAGGACGGTGTCGACCAGGCCGGGATGGCCGGCGCTGACGATGGTGGCGGCCGGGTCGGTGACCGGGAACACGTTCAGGTCGTCGGCGCGCAGAAGGATGAGGTCGGCGTCCTTGCCGGGCGTGATGCTGCCGGTTCGGGAGTCGAGTCCGCACGACTGGGCGGCGTCGATGGTGGCGAACGCCAGCAAGTCCCGGGAGCGCAGGCCGCCGTCCAGGCCGCGCTGCACGGCGAAGGCGGTACGCATCGTGGAGAACATATCGCCGCCGACCGATGGGACGTCGTCGATGGACAGCGTCGGGCGCAGGCCCGCGGCAAGCGCCCGGCCGGTGACCGGTGATCCGAACCCCATCTTCAGCTCGACGTCCGGGCTGATCGACACCGAGCTGCCCGCGTCGGCGAGCATCCGCAGCTCTTCGTCGCTGATCCCGTTGGCGTGCACGAACGTGGTGGTGTCCCGCAGCAGACCGTGCTCGCACAACTCGGCGACCGGGCGCTGCGTCCCACCGCCGTCGACATGCAGGCTGGTGCGCAGGCCGAGTTCGGCCGCCAGCTTCAACTCCCTGCCGACGGTGTCCATGCTGGTGCCCTCGGGCCCGCGCAGCCCCAGCGCCATGGTGACCAGGCCGTCCCCGGCCAGGTCGGAGCGGACGCGGCGGATCTCTGCGTCGACGGGGTCGGGGGTGCCCCATCCGGCGCCGAGGCAGAAGATGGATCGCCCCGACGTGTCCCGCAGCGCCGCAATGGCGGCGTCCTCGTGCTCGTGGCTCTGCGCGACGTGGTACCAGTCCAGCATCGTGGTCACGCCGGAGTGGAGGGCCTCCAGGCGGCCGAGCAGAGTGCCCACATAAACGTCCTCGGGCTGGTAATGGGGCTTGACCGTGCCGTGCATGGCCACCGCCCACTCGGGGAACGTCCAGTCCGCGCCGATCCCTCGGAACGCGGTCTGCCAAGTGTGGCGGTGGTTGTCGACGAAGCCGGGCATGACGATCCGGTCGGTCGCGTCGATCACCTCGGCGTCCGGCGCGTCGATCCGTTCGGCCACCTCGACGATCACGCCGTCTTCGATCAGCACGTCACCGCGGTCGAGATCTCCGACCGCCGGGTCCATGCTGACCACGGTTCCGCCGGTGAGCAGGCTCTTCATCGGATGAACTCCTCAACGCTTTCGGATAGTTCAGGATCAGGTTGCGGTGGCCGCTGCTTCTCTGCTTGCGGCCGTGGCGATCAGCCGCGGGCGGGCAGGGTCTTCTGCCGCAGGTAGCCGACGAGGACGAGGGCACCGCCAGACCGCCGATGGACCATGAGTCGGTCTCCCGGGGCCTTGTCGGCGAGCTCCTGGCCCTTTGGGGGCGGTCGTGTCGGAGCGTTGTGGTGCACCGTGTGCACCGACGTGCGGTCGTCGCACACGATGCACGCTCGGTGGTGCGCACGGCGTCCCAGCGGGTTCATGGCCCCGGCCACGGTGAGGCGGGGCGCCCGGAACTCCCGGCAGCCGTGCAGCGGGTATCGCCGCCGCGCAAACGGTCGCTCAGGTGCTCACCGCGTCGGCGGCGGCGAGTGCGTCGGCGACCAGGTCGGCCGTGTCCTCCGTGCCCGCGGCCAGCCGGACCAGGCCCAGCGGGACCGACTCGGCGATCTGCTCCTCGCTGAGCATCCCCCGCCACATGGACGCCGGGTGCACGGCCAGCGATTCCACCCCGCCGAGGCTGGCCGACCGGCGGGGGTAGCGCAGCCGGCCGAGGAAGGCGTCGGCCATCTCGAAACCGCCCGCGAACTCGATGGCGAGCACCCCGCCGAAACCGCTCATCTGGTGAGCCGCCAGCCTGTGCTGCGGGTGGCTCGCCAGGCCGGGATAGTGCACCCGACTGACGGCCGGATGCTCGTTCAGCGCCTGGGCAAGCGCGAGGCCGTTGGCGTTGTGCCGCGGCACCCGCAACGGCAGGGTGCGCATGCCCCGCAGGAGCAACCACGCGTCGATCGGACCGAGCGTGGCACCGGTGAGCAGGCCGACGTCCCAGATCCGGTCCAGGAGTTCGGCCCGCCCGGCTATCACCCCAGCGGACACGTCGGTATGGCCGTTGAGGTACTTGGTCGCGCTGTGCCAGACCAGATCGATGCCGAGGTCCGCCGGACGCTGGTTCAGGGGGGTGGCGAAGGTGTTGTCCGCCAGGGTCAGCACGTCGTGCGCGCGGGCCAGGTCCGCGACGGCGCGCAAGTCCGTGATCTGCAGCAGTGGATTGCTCGGCGACTCCACCAGGATCAGGCGGGTCTGCGGGGTCAGCGCCTCCGCGAACGCCTCCGGGTCGGTCTGGTCCACCAGGGTGGTCGACACGCCCAGGCGCGGCAGCAGGTTCAGCAGCACCGACGCCGTGCCCCCGTAGGTGGACTTCTGCCCGATGACGTGGTCACCGGCGGACACCAGGGCCAGCACGGCGGTGGTGACCGCGGCCATCCCGGACGCGGTGACCATGGCCGCCTCGGTGTTCTCCAGTTCCGCGACCACGGTGGCGACCTGCGCGTGGTTCGGGTTGCCGAAGCGGGTGTAGAAGTCCTTGCCCCGCGGTTCGACGGCACCCTGCGCGAACGTCTCCCCGTCCTCGGCCCAGAACGCCGCCGTCTGGTAGATGGGCGGTGCCACGGCACGGCTGGGATGGACTTCGCGATCAGCGTGAACCGTGATGGTGCTGTTGCCCGGCATGGCTGCCCTTCCGTGGACCGTCGGTATGACGCCATGAAGCGTGTCCGACCGGCGCCCCGATGCGAACAGGTCCGGGCAACTTTGGCAGCAAATTGCGCTGAGAGCAGGCGTACGATTGTGGTACACCGACCTTTGCAGCAATAATCTGCCGCCATGGATGAGGTTGATCGGTCGATTCTGGCCGTGCTCGAACAGCATGGGCGGATCAGTAACGCCGAGCTCGCCGCCCGGGTCGGGCTGTCGCCGTCGCCCTGCCTGCGGCGTGTGCGTCAGCTGGAGGAAGCCGGGGTCATCCGCGGTTACCGGGCGCTGATCGATCCCGCCGCGGTCGGTCGCAGTCTGCGGGTGTTCGCCGGGGTGCGGCTGATGCGGCACACCCGTGCGGACGTGGTCGCGTTCGAGCAGGGGATCACGCAACTGCCCGAGGTGGTCGCCTGCCACCACATCACCGGCAACTTCGACTATCTGCTCCAGGTCGAGGTGGCCGACCTGCCCGCCTATGAGGACTTCCACGCCAACGAGTTGGCCAGCCTGCCCGGCGTCGCCACGGTGACCAGCTACGTCACCATGAAGACGCTCTCCGCCGACACCACATGACGGTCCCGTCCCGGCCCCGGTGGGACGGTCAGACAGAGATGGTGCCGCGGATGCAGACGGTGGCGGCGCCTGTGACCCAGACGGTGCCGTCCGCATCGGCGGTGATCTCGATGCTGGCGGCCCGTCCCAGCCTCGTGCCCTGGGAGACCCGGTAGGTGGAGGGTGCGGCACCGGTGGCGGTGAGCCATTGCCCGACGGCGGCGTTCATGCTGCCGCACGCGGGGTCCTCGGGCACGCCGGCGCCGGGGGCGAAGGTGCGCATCTCGAAGTTGTGCCCGGATCCCTCGGGGTAGGCCCCGATCGCGCCGACCATCGCGGCCGGGATGAGGGAGAGGTCTGGTTCGAGGGCGAGGACCTCCTCGGCGGTGCTCAGTTGGAGCACGGCCCAACCGGGACCGTTGTCGACCCACTGGTGAGCCACGACCTGGTCACGCGTGATGCCGAATGCGGCGACGATCTGGTTCAGATAGGTGTCATCGAGCGCGCCGTCGCGGACGCGAGGGGGCGCGGCGAAAGACAGAGTGCCCTTGCCGCGGCGCACGGTGACCAGGCCGGCGGCACACTCCTGCACGATGCGGTCGGCGTGTTGCGGCGTGCCTCCGCCGTCCAGCCAGGCGCGTGCGGAGCCGAGGGTGGGGTGGCCGGCGAACGGCAGTTCGCCCTGGGGTGTGAAGATGCGCAGCCGGTAGTCCGCTTCGGGGGCGGTGGGGAGAAGTACGAACGTGGTCTCGGACAGGTTCGTCCAGCGCGCCAGGCGCTGCATCTCCTCGGCGGTCAGGTCCGTCCCGTCCAGGACGACCGCAACCGGGTTGCCGCTGTAGGGGACCGTGGAGAACACGTCGACCTGGGCGAACGAGCGGGTGCGCGGCATGGTCATCGAGGGCCTCTCGGTAGCGGCTGCAGCGGATTCTGCGCGTCCCGCCCTTCGGCGGAAGCAGGTCCATCCCAACGGGAGCTCAGGCGGTCAGGACAGGGCCAGTGGCGACAAAGTGGCCTGATCATCCCTGCCAGTCCCTGCTCCACCACTACGTTCAGGTCAAGGTCCGCAGCGGAGAGCCTGCGGCCCACGCTGCGATGTCTTCCGCTGCGTCCCGGTAGAACACCTCGTACAGGTCCCGGCTCACGTATCCGATGTGCGGGGTCACCACGGCGTTGTGCATGGAGCGCAGAGGATGGTCGGCAGGCAGCGGTTCGCGGTCGAAGACGTCCAGTGCCGCGCCTGCGATCCGCTTCTCGTTCAAGACGTCCAGGAGTGCGGCCTCATCGATCACGGGACCACGTGATGTGTTGACCAGGATCGCCGTGGGCTTCATCAGGCGCAGTTCATGTTCGCCGACGAGCCCGCGTGTCCGGTCGCTGAGCACGACGTGGATGCTCAGTACGTCCGAGCGGGCGAACAACTCGTCTCGTGAAACGTAGGTCACTCCCTTGGTCTGAGCGTCTTCCGGTCGGAGATTCTGGCTCCAGGCGATGGGCTTCATGCCGAAGGCCTTGCCGATCTCGGCCACCCGGGTCCCCAGCCGTCCCAGGCCCAGGACACCCAGAGTGGCGCCGTGCAGGCTCGTTCCCAGCCCCACCTGCCAGCCGCCGCGACGTACCGACTCGGCGTTCTGAGGAATGAGACGGGCGGCCGAGAGGATCAGTCCCCACGTCAGTTCGGCCGTCGGGTGGGAGAAGTACCCCGTGCCGCTGACGGTGATGTTCTGCTGCCGGGCGGCATCGATATCGATCGCGGCGTTGCCGGGGCCTGTGGTGACGAGCAGGGCCAGCTTGGGTAGTTGGCTCAGCGTCGAGCTCGGAAACGGCGTCCGCTCGCGCATCGCCACGATGACGTCGTAGTCAGCCAGCGCCGCTACGACTGCCGTCTCGTGAGTGAACGGCTCGCTGAATACGTCTACTTGGGCGTGCAGGGAATCCCAGTCCGCCAGGCTCAGTGCGACGTTCTGATAGTCGTCGAGTACTGCGACCTTCATGTTCGGTCACCGGCTCTCGTGATCGGTTCGCCTTCATGGTTACCAGGCGGAATCGTGCTGGCAGCCCGATTCCGTCGCTTACCTGACCGTTTGCCTGCCGCGGCTTCCGTTTCTGTCAGCCGGCCGGCCTACGGCGCAGCCATACCTCTCAAGCCGCGGGTAGTCGGTGTAGCCGACGGCGTCCGGGCCGTAGAAGAGTTCCGGCCTCGGTTCCGTGAGCGGTGCGCGGGCAGCGAACCGGGCCGACAGATCCGGGTTGGCGATGAACGCCTGTCCGTAGGCGACCAGATCCGCCAGGTCGTCGGCCAGAAGCGCGTTTCCCCGATCCTGGTCGAATCCGACGTTCGCGATGACGGTGCCCTGGTAGACCTTCCGGAAGTGCCGGAACATTTCGTCGCCGGCCAGGTCCTCCAGCGGTCCCCCGGTGGGGTCTGACATCATCCCCATGAGCAGCAGGTGCGACAGGTCGTAGTCGTTGAGTCGCCCGAGGACGTACTCGCTCTCGCCCAGAGCTTCGCGTCCGGAGACGAACGCTCCCGTCTCGGCCCAGGCGGGTCCGGCCTTCACCCCGACACGGCGCAGGTCGAGGTGCTCACCGACGGCTTCGATGATCTCGAAGAGGAAGCGGGCGCGGTTCTGGATCGAGCCGCCGTAGCGGTCCGTGCGCACATTGGTGCGGGGGTTCAGGAACTGGCTGATCAGGTAGTTGAAGCCCGCTTGGAGCTGCACACCGTCGAATCCGGCGCGCAGGGCGTTGCGGGCGGCCGTCGCGAAGTCGGCGACCGTCTGCCGGATGTCGTTCTCCGACATCGCCAGGGGCTCCACGGTGGGCTTGCGGCCCGTCGCCGTCGGTGCCAGCAGCCCCGGATTGACGGCTGATGGCGCAAGAGGCGGCCGGCCGTCGAAGAAGTCGGGGTGCGAGGCGGACCCGGTATGCCAGAGCTGCGCGAAGATGACGCCTCCCTCGCGATGGACCGCGTCCGTCACCTGCTTCCAGTGGGTGACCTGTTCGCCGGTGAACAGCCCCGGAACATCGTGCCAGCCGATCGCTTCGCGGCTGATCCACGCGCCTTCGGAGATGATCAGGCCGGCCGATGCGCGCTGTGCGTAGTACTGGGCGTGCAGATCGCCGGGGAGCAGGTCGCGGTTGCGGGCGCGGGAGCGCGTCAACGGGGCCATGACCATGCGGTTCGCCAGCGGGAGGTCCCGCATCCGGTACGGCTGGAGCAGGGGCTGCGTCGAACTCGTCATGTGAGTCTCCTGATGGAGGGCGAAGCCCAGCAGGCCCCGGGAAGGGTGCCGGGTCGCATTCCGGGCGGCATCAACCGCCCTGCCGCGCAGACCACTAATGCACAGATCCGCGCCTTAGGGTGAGCTTAGCAGCCGTACGCCTTAACGCAAACTTCTGCGCTTCGAGCGTGCACAGAGAGGGCGAGGACTCAGGAGTGCCGGGCGCAGAGTTCGTCGACATATGCATGAACGTCGACCTCGGAAAGCGTCCAGGGAAGGAAGATGACGCGGTAGACAATAGGGGCCACCACCCGGTTGATGACATCGTCGCCAGTGAAGGCGCCGCCGGACCGGGCGGCGAAGGCCGCCGCTTCCGCCCGCCGGTCGCGCAGGCAGTCCGACTCGCTCTCACCGGCCGCCGCGGCCCCACCCCGAAGGATGGCGGCGTTCACCGGGACGCTGTAGTGGGTGATCAGCTCCTGCGCCCAAGCGGTCAGATCGGCCCGCGGATCCCCGGTGTCGGGAAGGCCGCGTTCGGGATCCAGCCGGTAGGTCGCCAGGTCGTTGATCATGGTCCGCGCATCACCCCACCGCCGGTAGATGCTGGAGTGATTCACCCCGGCACGCTCGGCGACCATCGGGATGGTGATCGCGTCACTGCCCCGCTCGGCGATCAGCTCCTCGACGGCCTTCCTGATGGACGCAAGCACAGCGGCACTACGGCCGCCGGTGCGCCGCCGCGGAGTCGATTCTGCAGTCATGGACACCACGGTAACGCACAGGGGTTGGCAATAATTCCTCTCCGGGTCTACGCTCCCCGTAACGCACAATTCCTGGCCTTAGGGAGCTTCGAGGTGTCCCGCGTCATCGAATCAACACGTGCCCGCAGCCCGGTCCCTCTCACCACCGAACCTGCCCCGACCCGGAGGCTGCTCGCCACATCCGCTGCGTTCGCCGGGTCGGGGGCCGTCTTCGCGGCGCTCTACGTGGCGGCCGGGGCCCCCACCCCGCTACTGGTCGTCTTCGAGCAGCAGTGGCACTTTCCCGCCTGGGTGCTGACAGTCGCCTTCGCGTCCTACGCGCTGGGCCTGCTGGCGGCCCTCCTGGTCGCCGGATCCCTGTCCGACCACGTCGGACGGCGACCCGTCCTGATCGGATCGCTCCTGGTGGAGCTCGGGTCCATGCTCATGTTCGTCTTCGCCCCCGACATCGGCTGGGTGATCGCGGCCCGCACCATCCAAGGCATCGCCACCGGTGCGGCCACCAGCGCCTTCTCGGCCTCGATCGTGGAACACGCCCCGGCGCACCGCAAGAAACTGGCGACGATCATCACCAGCATCGCGCCGGCCGGCGGGCTCGGCCTGGGCGCCCTGCTGACCGGCGCGGCGGTCCAGTTCAGCACCCACGCGAGCATCATCGTGTTCACGGCCCTCGCGGTCATCATGGCCGTCGGCACCGCCGTCGCCGCGTTCTCCGCCGAGACCGTCTCCACCCGCCCGGGAGCGGCACGCTCCCTGATGCCCCACGTATCCGTCCCCAGAGCCGCGCGCCGTGAATTCGTAGCGAGCATCCCCGTTCACATGGCCGCCTGGATGCTGGCCGGACTGTTCATGGGGCTCGTCCCCACCATCATCCGCGACCTACTGGGACTGCACAGCGGCCTGCTGAACGGCGCCACAGCCTTCACCCAGCCCGCAGCCGCCGCCGTGGCCGGCCTCTTCCTCGGCCGCCTCACCCCCCGGCACACCATCATCATCGGCGGTGCGGGCGTGCTGCTGGGCACCGCGGTGAACATGACCGGAGTCGCCACCGCAACACTCCCGCTGCTGTGGGCGGGCGGCCTCATCGGCGGCGTGGGCTTCGGCGCCTCCTTCTCCGGAGCCATCCGCACCATCACCCCCCTCGCACAGCCCCACCAGAGGGCCGGCCTCTTCGCGGCCGTCTACCTCGTCGCCTACCTGAGCTTCGGAGTCCCGGCGATCATCGCGGGACTCCTGATCGCCCCGCTCGGCCTGCCGAACACCGTCCTCGGGTACGGCGTCGCTATCATCGCCGTCGCCGCCCTCGGACTGCTCGCGCAGTACCGCATGCACACGCGCCACTGACCGACAGGGCCCCGCACCGGCGACCGCCGATGGGCATCAACGAGTGTTCGGCCCCTACGTCACAGACAACAACCCGACAGCAGAGGCACACCATGACACACGAAAGCTCACGCCCCGCCGACGCTTCCGGAGTCTTCCGACTCGGCGGTGACCTGCCCGTCAACCGGCTCGGATACGGAGCGATGCAGCTGACCGGACCAGGCGTCTGGGGGCCGCCCAAAGATCCCGACGAAGCCGTGCGCGTACTGCGCCGGGCCGTCGAGCTCGGCGTGAACTTCATCGACACCGCGGACTCCTACGGCCCGTTCGTCAGCGAGCAGCTCATCCACAAGGCACTGCACCCCTACCCGGCGGACCTGGTGATCGCCACCAAGGGCGGGCTGTCCCGCTCGGGCCCGGACGACTGGCGGCCCTTGGGCCGACCCGAATACCTGCGGCAGCAGACCGAACTGAGCCTGCGCCACCTGGGCGTCGAGCGCATCGACCTCTACCAACTGCACCGCATCGACCCCAAGGTGCCCCTGGCCGACCAGATCGGCGAGCTTCGCCTGCTCCAGCAGGAGGGCAAGATCCGCCACATCGGACTGTCCGAGGTGACGGTCCCGCAGATCCAGGAAGCCCGTACGATCGCGGACATCGTCTCCGTGCAGAACCTGTACAACCTCGCCAACCGCAGCGCCGAGGACGTACTGGACTACGCCGCGCAGGAGAACCTGGGCTTCATCCCATGGTTCCCGATGGCCACCGGACAGCTCGCACGGGAAGGCGGCCCACTGGACACACTCGCCACGACGTACGGCGCGAGTCCATCCCAGCTTGCCCTGGCCTGGCTGCTGCGCCGCTCCCCCGTCATGCTGCCCATTCCAGGCACCTCCCGCGTATCCCACGTCGAGGAGAACATCCAGGCCGCCCGAATCACCCTCAGCGACGCTGCGTTCGAGGCGCTCGGCCAGGCCGCGCGCGAGTCGTGATCAGCGGCACGATCGCCCAGTACAACGCCAACGCGGTCACGGCCCCAAGTGACCACGTGACGCAGGTCGGCCGCCGAGTAGGCGAGGACACGGTGCACGGCGACAACGTCCCCGGCCCTGCCCAGTCGACTGTGCACCGGCAAGAACACAAGCAAGCGTGCACTCGATCGACCACGTACACAGCGTGATCCTGCATCGACCAGCCGGCCCGACTCCCCCACCTGTTCAGATGAGAGAAGCGCAGCCGACCAATAGCCTAGGACTTGAGGTCATGACATCCACCGTCACCGGCGCTGCGTCGGGACTCGGCGCCGAGACCGCGAGCGCCGGCACCTCCGTCACGTTCGCGGTCCGCAACACGGACGCCGGCGTGATGGCACTGCCCACACTCGGCCGCGCACCGGACGGCTGGGGCGCCGCGACGAGCGCGCTGATCACGACCTCCCCCCAGCTGGAGGGCATCGGTGGTCGCTACGTCGAGGACAACGTTGCTCCTTCGAAGACAACAACGAGGCGGAGACGCTGACGCCGGAGGCCGTGGGCATCTCCCCCGGCGACGTAGCCCCGTCCGCGCTCGACCCGGACGCCGCCGAGCGCCTCTGGGACCTGTCACTGGCCCCAGTGGGCGCCTGGGCACGCTCAACGGACACGACATCACAGTTCACGTTCGCTGACCGCGTTCGGTCGCGCTCGTCGTATCCCTCGGTGCGACGAGCGCGACGGCCGCAGGCCGAGGCGCGGACTGCGGGGTCCGGGAGGATCGCGTCGGCTGTTCCTCGGAGCCCGCCTTCTCCCAAGTCCCCGCGCCGAGTCCCACGCCTCGGGAAGGAATGTCACATGCGCGCTCTACTCGATCTCGTTCTCGATGCCCACGGCGGCCTCCGGCGATGGCAACAAGCACGAACCATCCGCGCCAAGGGATCCATCGGTGGGCTGCTGTGGACCCTTCGAGGGCAGGAGGGAATCCTCGCCACCACCGATGCGACCGTCGACGTGCAGCAGCAGCATCTGGTGTTCGACGGCTTCACCGGCCCCGGGCTGCGGGGGCTGTTCACGCCCGATCGCGTGGCGATCGAGAGGTACGACGGCCAGGTCGTCGCCGAGCGACGAGCTCCACGCGGTGCCTTCGCCGGCCACGGTCCAGACACTCCCTGGGACCAGCTCCACGCGCTGTACTTCGCGGGCTACGCCCTGTGGAACTACCTCACTGCCCCCTACCTGCTGACACGCGACGGTGTCGTGGTGGAGGAACTACAACCCTGGCAGGAGAACAGCGAGGACTGGCGACGGCTGCGGGCCAGATTCCCCCAAGCCTTGGCCACGCACGCCGCAGAGCAGGTCTTCTACTACGACGCCGCCGGCTTGCTACGGCGCCACGACTACGCGCCCGACGTGCTCGGCAGCACGCCGGCCGCGCACTTCTCCGAAAACCACGTGACGGTATCGGGATTGGTCTTTCCGACCCACAGGTACGTCGTGCCCGTCCAGGAAGACGGGCACGCGATGCCGGAGCCGATCCTCATCACCATCGACCTGACCGAGCTCTCCGTCACCTGACATCTCGTCCCGAGCACTCCCTGGGGAAGCACGAGGAGGCATAGAGCCCAAGGCCCCGGGGAGAGTCGCGTTCGCCCGATTTGATCATGTGGTGGGCTCCGGACGCAGAGCGGGCACGGCGCTTGTAGATCATGGAGTTCTC
>NZ_JBIVPK010000048.1:0-60343 GCF_044754605.1 Streptomyces sp. NPDC093064 | reverse complement strand
CTCGGCCAGATCAGCCCGATCACTTACGAACAGCGATCAACTACGCTGGCCACCACCGCATAACAACCGGTGTCCACGATCAAGGGTGAAGCCCCGTCTCCACGTCCGTCTCTGCGTGAGCGGGCGCTCCCAGTGCATGGACCGCGTCGCAGGCCGCGAAGTACCTGTCTCGCCAGGCATCGCTTACGAAGCGGCCTACATCGGCCTGGTTATGGGTCGCGGTCTGGGACACGGCGGCCACCTCCGGGTGCGGAATCTTTGTGGTACGAACGTATCACGTTGTTGATACGTCTGTATCATCAAGGCTGAGAGCCGACCATGGGAGACAACAAGCGGAGGAGCGGTCGATGCCCAAGCGCGTGGACCACGCAGAGCGGCGTACCGAGATCGCGGAGGCGCTCCTTCGGGTGGCGGTGCGACGCGGGCTGCATGCCGTGGGCATGCGCGATGTGGCAGCGGAAGCGGGCGTGTCGCTGCGGCTGGTGCAGTACTACTTCGAGACCAAGGAGAAGCTGCTGCTCTACGGGCTGCAGCATCTGGCCGAGAGGTTCGGGGAACGGGCCACCACCCAGGTCCGGGCCGCCGGCCGCGATCCGGGACCGCGCGCGCTGATCGAGGCGATGCTGATGGCAGCATTGCCGACCGACGAGGAGAGTCGCACCTTCCACCTCGTCTACACCTCGTACGCCGTGCTGTCCGTCACGGACCGAGCGCTCGCCGACCAGCCCTTCATCAAGAACCCTGATGCCGCCGAGAGCGCCCTGGCCGAACTCCTCCGGCAGGCAGAGGCGAGTGATCTCACTCAGCCCGGTGTCGACGCGCAGTTGGAAGCCGTCAGCCTGCTCGCCATGTCCGCAGGACTCGGCACCAGCATCCTCGTCGGCCAGCGCAGCCCGGAGTCCGCCGCCACAGTCCTGAACCACCACCTGGACCGGATCTTCCAAGGAAGCCTCACCGACGCGGGGACGGGGACGCGCGAGTGAGGTCCGAGCCCCCAAGCCCGCTGCACCGGCCGCGCCCCTTGTGACAGCTTCGACGCCGCCGTGCACCACTGCACATATGAGGAGGTGAGACCGATCAGCGCTGTGACTAATCGGGGCTCCCTGTTTTGCATGGTCTAGGGAGCGCCTCGGCTGTGGTCTGAAGGGCGACGGCAGTGCGGGCGCTCCGCCGGTCGCGTATCCGATTGCTGGTTCCGACACGTGGGCGGATCACTGGAACTGCGACGCCACCCAGACCTCGACTCTGAAATGCGACCCGGACACGGGCGCCCTGTGGGCGCCGCCTGAGCACTACTCGATCGATGACCACATCTACATCGACCACATGGCCCCATCGAGGTCCGCTACATCCTGACTATTGACGGCTCGATCGTCGGTGTCCGGCCGCTGTGGGGCATCCTCACCGCGTTCGGGTCGGCCCGGCGCGAGCGGTACGTCGGCACCACCTCCGACGCCTTTTACCGCATCCCTGCGAGCCAGATCGCGTTGTACCCGGCTGGCTGCCGTCCTCGGCGCGGCCCCGAAATCGACGTCCTCACCCGCCATGTCCGGTCCTTCGGCACGGCCTATACCGGCTCCTCGTGCACGTCAATCTCAAAGGGCGCGCGTTCAAGCAGCAGTTCGAGATGCCTCTCCATCGTGGTGAACCACTGGCCGAGGTCCGCATCGGTGTCATGAAAGAACCACGAGTCGAAGCGCCCCAGGGCGTCCAGGGCGGGTTCGGGCTCATAGCGCAGTTCGCAGTGGACCTGCACGTAGTGGTCATGCTCACCGTCGACATCGCTGATGTCGAACTGTCGCGTGAGGTCCACCGTGAACATCGGTCGCCCGCTGAAGGCGTACGTGCCGTATTGGAAGAGCAAGCCGTCGGAGTCGGGTATGGCTGCTGTGTCAAAGCGCTGCCGCCCGAATCGCATGAAGGCCAGCCATGCAGCTTCAGTGGTCAACTCGGTCGTCGTCGATCGCCCAGCCGCCAACTCGGCACGCAGGATATCGATGGCTTCCTCCAGCCGCGGCCTGTTGGGCACGCCAGCTCTCCTCCGTACCGTCGCGATCAATGCGCTCGGGGACGTAGGAACAGTGGTCGGCTGCTTTGTGGTGATCGACCGCTCGGCCGGTTCATGCCTGGAACTCGGTGAGGTCGATGGCGTGAACGCGCAGCGGGTAGCCGTACACCGGGTGGGCCGTCTCCCGCTCGGGCGCCATGCCGAGCTTGCGGATGACGTTCTCGGAGGCGTTGTCACCCACCCGGTTGATGCTGATGACGCGGTCCAGGCCGCGGTCCTGGAGAGCGAACTCCAGTGTGGCGTGGGCGGCTTCGGAGGCGTATCCCTGGCCCCAGAACTGTGAGCCGATCCGCCAGCTGATCGCCACGGCGGGCATCACCTCCGGCAGGAACTCGGGCACGGACAGTCCCGTGAAGCCGATCAGTTCGCCCGAGGCCAGCAGCTCGACGGCGAAGAGTCCGAAGCCCTCCTCGTCCCACTCCTCCTCCCACCGTTCGATGTCCTCGGCCGTGTGGGCCAGGTCGCGTACCGTGCCGTCGTCGATCCAGCGCATGACCCGTGGGTCCGCGTTGATGTCCGCCATCGGCGCGAGGTCGTCGTCGTGCCAGCTACGGAGGAGGAGACGGGGTGTGCGGATATCGGTCATGCGCCCATCCTGCCGAAGGCAAGGGCCTCATCGGTAATCCGGCGCTCATCTGCGCTGCCGCTGCGGAACCACAAGGCGTCAAGCCGCCTGCAGCAAACACCGTGACGGGTGAAACATCGGGCTGACGGCCGGGTAGACGACGTGCCACGTCGGCAGCGCGGTCGCGAGGTGAGACCGATTCGGCGGCAGCTTGCCGCAGATTCGTGAATCCGCAGGTCAGCCGCTGACTGCGGGGACATTCGTCCAGCACCTGGCGCAGGCGATTCAGTCCCACCAGAACGACCAGTGCGTCCGTTGCGGCAGGCTCGCTGCGTATTCGGGGAAGGGTGTCGGCGGGTCGTCCACGATGTTGTCAGCGGTCGACAGGGCATGCTCCAGGGCAAGAAGGTCGGCGTGCGCCGCGGTCGTCGGCGGGCGAGCAACCGAGACGAACAATCTGCCTCCCATTCCCACCACTCGAGCGCCGAACCGCTCCTCCCAACTGCGCAGCAGCGCGCACACCAGCGGCAGCGAAGCGTCCGTATCCCAGCCGAGAAGTGCCGGGATATCGGCGCTGTGCTGAGCGGGGACCAGCACGAGGCTGCATCCCGCCAACTCGTACGGGTTTATAGCTATGAGGTGGCCGATCGTGCGCGCTGCGGCGTCCGCCGGGGAGGGATCAGCGTCCGTGACCGGCGTCGCCGGTGCCAGACCCGGCCAGGTCTCGAAGGGTGGGCCCGGATCGTGCGGCCACGGCGCGATGCCCTCGGGCACCGGCGCCGGCGTCGGGTCCGTCCACCAGGGCAGACGGCTGCGCCGGTACTCGGCGAAGTCGGAGGCCAGGACATCCTCCAGACGGACAGCGGATATCTCTGCCAGGTCTGTCGGACGGCCGAGGAACGCCCCGCCCAGCAGTGGAACGAGCCCGGTGTCTTCCTGCCCGGACAGCAGGGGCCGCCACACCCCGTCAACGTCACACGGCAGCTCGTCCGCAACCCAGACGCGCGCCGACCCCGATGAGACGAACCGCCCCGGGGGAAGTCCCTCTGGCAAGTCGAAATCCATGCCCGGACGATAGACGTCGGCTCCCTTCGGCCGCACGCGCCCCATACGGCCCCGGGTTGCCGGTGTCGCCACTCGAGAAACCACCATGGCTGGGGCGACCCCCGGAAGGATCGCTCCCGCAGCCAGTGGCTTACCTGTGGATTCACGGAATTGCGGCTGTGGACCAGGCCGCCGCCACGGGGCAGACCACCGAGGGCGTCAAGAGCGCGAGAGCTGCCAGGGTCTGGGCGGGACTTGTGAGCACGGACTACGGCGCCATGCGGCTGACCAGCACCAGTGCCAGCAGCGCCACGAGCGTTCCGGCGGCGATGAACCCGTAGTCCAGCAAGCGCCGTTCCCGGTTGTGGACGAGAATGGCGTCCGGGTTGGCCGGATCGTAGATGATCAGCAATGTGTCGCCGTCGTGCAACGGGCGCCGCCGCGTCGCCGGTACGGGGCTGACGATCTCCACGACTCGGTCGTCCTCCGTGGTGAACTGAAGCAGCGGGCGCGCCGGCGAGGGATCGTCATCACGCCATCCCGGGCTGCGCTTCACCAGTGCCCAGGTCCGGAGGCCGGTCCGCTCGATCCTGCGGGTCTGGCGCAGGCTGGTGATTCCGGCGAGCACCATCGCGCCACCGCCGCAGGCGGCGAACAACGCCATGACGACCGTGTCTCCCACGCTCACCGCGCCTTGCCTCCGCTGGGCTCGAAGCGGTAGCCGATGCCGGGCTCGGTGATGAGGTAGCGCGGATGGGCCGGGTCGGGCTCGAGTTTGTGGCGCAGCGCCGAGATGTAGATGCGCAGGTAGTTGGAGTGCTCGTCGTGGCCCGGCCCCCAGATGTCGCGCAGCAGTTGATGGCCGGTGACCAGCCGTCCCGGATTGCGCAGCAGCGTGGCGAGCAGCCGCCATTCCGTGGGGGAGATGCGAACGGGCTTGCCCCGGCCCGAATCGCCCACCACCGTACAGGCGGTCAGGTCGATGGCGTATACGCCGACAGTGACCGTCCGAGGTCCGCCGGAGCAGGCCGAGCGACGCAGCACGGCACGCAACCGGGCCAGCAACTCCTCCATGGCGAACGGCTTGGTCACGCAGTCGTCGGCACCCGCGTCCAGCACCTGAACGACATCAGCGGGCTCGGCACGGGCCGACAGCGCGATGACCGGTACAGACGACCAGGCCCACAGCCCGGTGATGACGTCGGTGCCGGCGACGTCCGGCAGTTCGAGCTCGATGATGACCGCGTCCGGCGGCATGCGGGAGGCCAGGCTCAGGGCGCTGGTCCCGTCGGACGCGGTGGCGACAGCGTAGCTCTGCGTGGCGAGACTGACTTCCAGCGCGCGCAGCAGCTGCGGCTCGCCGTCCACGATCAGCACGCGTCGCATCATGTCCGCTCACCTCCTTGCGCTGGACGTCCCCTTTCGCCAGGCGTCACGCGGCCTGGTCGGGCGAGGGGGAGCTCGGGGGACAGGACGGCGTGACGCAGGGTGTAGCGGTGTGTGTTCATCGTTACTTCACGGCGGCCAGAGCGTGGTTGAGCTGGACGACGTTGACGCTTTCCTGGCCCAGGAAGCCCAGCGGGCGACCGCTTACGTGCCCCGCGACGAGATTGCGGACCGCGGCCCGGTCCAGCCCACGGGCTTTCGCCACCCGGTTCACCTGCTCGTAGGCGTACGCGGGCGAGATGTCCGGGTCGAGTCCGGAGCCGGAGGCGGTGACCGCGTCGGCGGGAACGCTGTTCGGTGGGACGCCGTCGAACGCGGCTACCGCGGCACGGCGTTGGGCGACGGCTTTGATCAACGTGGCGTTGTTGGGGCCGAGGTTGGAGGCACCGGAGCTGGTCGGGTCATAGCCGGCCTTTCCCGCCGCTGACGGACGGGGCTGGAACCACTTGGGGTCGGGTGCCGGCGTGGTCTGGCCTTTGCGTAGCGGGAGGTTGAAGTTCTGGCCGATGAGGGCGGAGGCGACCGGACGTCCGTTGTCCTTGATCATTGATCCGTTGGCCTGGTGCGGAAAGACGCCCTGGGCAATGCCTGTGACGACCAGCGGATACACGAAGCCCGTGATCACGGTGAACACCAGCAGCATGCGCAACGCCGCCAGGTGGTGGCGGATCACACGGGTGGCAGAGCCAGGCATGGGCCGTCCTCCTTGTCGGTCAGTGCAGTCCGGGGACGAACTGGATGATCAGGTCGATGACTTTGATGCCGAGGAACGGCAGCACCAGGCCGCCAAGGCCGTAGATCCAGATGTTGCGACTGAGTAGCGCAGCCGCTGAGGAGGGCCGGTAGCGGACGCCGCGCAGGGCCAGCGGGATCAACGCGACGATGATCAACGCGTTGAAGATGATCGCGGACGAGATCGCCGAGGTCGGGCTGTGCAGGCCCATGATGTTGAGATGGTGCAGCCCCGGGTAGACGCTGGCGAACATCGCAGGGATGATCGCGAAGTACTTGGCGATGTCGTTGGCGATGGAGAAGGTGGTCAACGCACCCCGGGTGATGAGGAGCTGCTTGCCGATCTCGACGATCTCGATGAGCTTGGTCGGGTTGGAGTCGAGGTCGACCATGTTGCCGGCCTCCTTGGCGGCCGAAGTGCCGGTGTTCATCGCCACCCCGACATCCGCCTGCGCCAGGGCCGGGGCGTCGTTGGTGCCGTCGCCGGTCATCGCGACCAACTTGCCGCCGGCCTGCTCCCGCTTGATCAGCGCCATCTTGTCCTCGGGCGTGGCCTCGGCGAGGAAGTCGTCGATGCCTGCTTCTGCTGTGATCGCGGCGGCGGTCAGCGGGTTGTCACCGGTGATCATCACGGTGCGGATGCCCATGCGGCGCAGCTCGTCGAAGCGCTCGCGCATGCCGCGCTTGACCACGTCCTTGAGGTGGATGACACCGAGAATCCGGGCGCTCTCGACACCTGCCTGCCGCACCACCTCGCCGACGACCAGCGGCGTGCCGCCGCTGGCGGAAATGCCGTCGACCAGCGGGCCGACCTCATCGGTGGGGTGGCCGCCGTGGTCGCGGACCCAGCGCATGACCGCGGTGGCCGCGCCCTTGCGCAGCGAGCGGTTGTCCAGCGCGCCGTTGAGGTCCACCCCCGACATCCGGGTCTGCGCGGTGAACGCGACGAACTCGGCGTGCTCCAGCTCACCTTCGGTCCGTGCACGCAGTGCGTGACGTTCCTTGGCGAGTACCACGATCGAGCGGCCCTCGGGTGTTTCGTCGGCGATCGAGGACAACTGGGCGGCGTCCGCGAGCGCTTCGAGGTCGACGCCGCTGACCGGCAGGAACTCGGCGGCCTGCCGGTTGCCCAAGGTGATCGTGCCGGTCTTGTCCAGCAGCAGGGTGTTGACGTCGCCCGCGGCCTCCACGGCACGTCCGGACATGGCCAGCACATTGCGCTGCACCAGCCGGTCCATGCCCGCGATGCCGATCGCGGAGAGCAGCGCGCCGATCGTGGTCGGGATCAACGCGACAACCAGCGCCACCAGGATGACGATGGACTGCTCGGCGCCGGCGAAGATGGCGAACGGCTGCAGGGTTACCACGGCAATCATGAAGATGATGGTCAGCGAGGCCAGCACGATGTTGAGCGCGATCTCGTTCGGTGTCTTCTGCCGGGCCGCGCCCTCCACCAGCGCGATCATGCGGTCGACGAAGGTCTCACCGGGTTTCGAGGTGATCCGCACCACGATCCGGTCGGACAGCACCTTCGTCCCGCCCGTCACGGCCGAGCGGTCACCACCCGATTCACGGATCACCGGAGCCGACTCACCCGTGATCGCGGACTCGTCCACGCTCGCAATGCCCTCGACCACATCGCCGTCACCGGGGATGATCTCACCGGCCTCGACCACGACCAGATCGCCGAGCCGCAGTTCGGTCCCCGGCACCCCCTCGGTGACCTCAGGTGCGCCAGGCTGCCGGGCACGGATGACACGGCGGGCGATGGTGTCCCTCTTCGCCCGGCGCAGTGTCTCCGCCTGCGCCTTGCCGCGCCCTTCCGCCACCGCCTCCGAAAGGTTGGCGAACACCACGGTCAGCCAGAGCCAAACGGTGATCACCCAGGCGAAGACGCTCGGGTTCTTGATCGCGGAAAGGGTGGTCAGCACTGCGCCGACCTCGACCACGAACATCACGGGGTTCTTGACCATCAGGCGCGGGTCGAGCTTGCGCAGCGCGTCGGGGGTGGAGACGAGGAGCAGCTTGGGGTCCAGCAATCCCGCGGAGACCCGATGCCGATCAGTCGCCGACGGGCCCGTCGGTGCCGCGGCTTCCAAGGTGGTGGGCATCAGTGCAACCCTTCCGCGAGCGGCCCCAGCGCGAGCGCGGGCAAGTAGGTGAGGCCGACGACGATGAGGATCACGGCGGACAGCAGGCCGACGAACTGCGGCCGGTGAGTCGGCAGCGTGCCCGCCGTGGTCGGCACCGGCTGCTGCTGGGCAAGCGATCCGGCCAGCGCCAACACGAACACCATCGGCAGGAAGCGGCCCAGGATCATCGCAAGCCCGAGCGCGGTGTTGTACCAGACGGTGTTGACGCTCAGCCCGGCGAATGCGGAGCCGTTGTTGTTGGCAGCCGAGGTGAAGGCATAGAGCACTTCGGAGAAGCCGTGCGGACCATGGTTGCGCATCGCCGCCCGCTCACCCGGCAGGGCCATCGCGATCCCGGTGCCGACCAGCACGATCGCCGGGGTGGTGAGGATGTACAGCGAGGCATACTTCATCTCCCGGCCGCGCAGCTTCTTGCCCAGGTACTCGGGTGTGCGGCCGACCATGAGCCCGGCGACGAAGACCGCCACGATGGCCAGGATCAAGATCCCGTACAGGCCGGATCCGGTGCCGCCGGGAGCGATCTCGCCGAGCATCATGTTGAAGATCGTCATGCCGCCACCGCCCGGCGTGTACGAGTCGTGGAAGGAGTTGACCGCACCGCAGGACGTCAGGGTGGTGGACACGGCGAACAACGCCGAAGCCCAGATCCCGAACCGCTGCTCCTTGCCCTCCATCATGCCGCCTGCCGCGTGCCCGGCCGAACTGCTGACGTTGTGCAGTTCGTTGGCGGTGACGATGGCCACCGACGCGGCCCAGATCAGCGCCATCACAGCGACGATCGCGTAGCCCTGACGGTTGTCGCCGACCATCCTCCCGAAGGTCCGCGGCAGAGCGAAGCCGATCATCAGCAGCAGGTAGATCTCCAGCCAGTTGGTGAACGGGTTGGGGTTCTCGAAGGGGTGGGCGGAGTTGGCGTTGTAGAACCCGCCGCCGTTGGTACCGAGTTCCTTGATGACCTCCTGAGAGGCGACCGGGCCGCCGGGGATGGACTGGTGCTCCCCGGCGATGGTGGTGATCGACTGGATGCCGTGGAAGTTCTCGATCGTGCCTGCGGCGACCAGCACGATCGCCATGACCAACGAGATCGGCAGCAGTACCCGCAGCACGATCCTGGTGAGCTCCTGCCAGAAGTTGCCGACCCGGTCGGTCTTCTTGCGGGTGAACCCGCGGATCAGGGCGGCGACCACGGCGATCCCTACCGCCGCCGACACGAAGTTCTGCACCGCCAGGCCCGCCATCTGCACCAGATGGCCCATGGTCGACTCGCCGGAGTAGGACTGCCAGTTGGTGTTGGTGACGAAGGAGGCGGCGGTGTTGAAGGACTGGTCGGTGCTGACCGGCTTCATGCCGAGGGAGAGCAGCAGATGGTTCTGCAGCCGCAGGAAACCGTAGAGGAACAGCACCGAGACCAAGGAGAACGCCAGCACGCTGCGCAAATAGCCAGGCCACGTCTGCTCGGCGTCCGCGTGCACGCCGCCGACCCGGTAGACCAGGCGCTCCGCCCGCCAGTGACGGGGGGAGGTCAGGACATGCGCCATGTAGTCGCCGAGCGGGCGAAAGGTCAGGGCCAGCGCACCGACCAGGGCGATGATCTGCAGCCAGCCCGCGAGCGTGGCGTTCATGGAGAACCTCTCCAGCTACCTGCCGTGTGGGACGTAGCTAGAACTTCTCGGGGAAGATCAGGCACAGGACCAGATAGATCACCAGGCAGACGGCAACGATCAAGCCGACGACGTTCTCCACGCTCACAGTCGGTTCACTCCCTTGGCGACCAGGCCAATCAGAGCGAACACGGCGATGGCGAGAACGATGAATCCAAGATCCGACATGTGCGACACCCCGTAGCGACGACGGGAAGGGACCGCTCGGCCGCGGCGTGACGATGCAGGGCGTACAGGCCATGGGCGGTGTCGGCGGAAACCGGCTCCCTCCAGAGAACCTCAGTGCTATCCCTCCGGCGAACCCCCCTTAGCAGGGTCCTGACGCCGTCAGGTATCACTTTGACGAAGTCTTGACTCGCGCCAGCAGCCGGTTCAGTGTTTTCAGCCTCAGCCTCCCTGAGGGACACCATCGGCGTATCAGGCCGGGACCCAGCGCGCATCGTGCAGCGTGCCGATGCGCGCGCTCAAGAGGAAGGTCAGGCCACGGCCCGGGACGTGAGGGGACCCGGGCGCTGCGCACGGTGGCCTTGAGCGCGGTCATCAACCTCACCAGGTCCGTCCCCCCCGCTGGCCGGGGTGGTTCAGGAGAGCCAGTCGCTGTAGTGGGTGGGGGCGATACGGGCGTCGCCCTTGGCAGTGATGACGTCACCGTGGACGGCGGCGAACATGCCCGCGGTGTCATCGGTGACGACCGTACGGCCGTCGGGGTGGGTGTTCAGAGTGATCCGGCCGAGTTCGTCGAGCGAGAAGACGTCGGGCCCGGCGATGTTGCGGGTGCTGTTCAAAGGGGAGCCGGCGGCGACCTCGGCGACGGTGTCCGAGACGTCCTGGGCGGCGATCGGCTGGATCGGGGTGCTGGGCAGGCGGACGGTGTCGCCCTCGGTGGTCGAGGACAGGACGGCGTCGATGAACTCCATGAACTGGGTGGCGCGGACGATCGAGTAGGGGATCGGCCCGGCCTTGAGGATGTTCTCCTGCAGGGTCTTGGCCCGGTAGTAAACGAGGTCGGGCACCTGGTCGGTGCCCACGATCGAGAGGATGACGACGTGCCCGACCCCGCCCTTGTGACTGGCGGCCAGGATGTTGTCCATGGAGGTCTGGAAGAACGTCAGGGCAGCCTCGTCGAAGGTCGGCGAGTTCGTCAGGTTGATGACGACGTCGGCGCCGGCCACCGCTTCCTCCAGGCCCTGGCCGGTGATCACGTCCACGCCCGTGGAGAGCGAGAGAGGCACGGCTTCATGCCCCGCCGCGTTGAGCTTCTTCACGACCTGCGACCCGATCAGGCCGGTACCGCCGATCACTGCGCACTTCATGGGTCACCTTTCGTCGCGCACCAGCGCGGGGCGTCACCCTGCACAGTGACCCGACCCACGCCGCCAACCACGGGCGCGTGATCGCGGACGGATCACGGCCATACCTCCAGGTTGCTACGGCGCCGAGCGCCGCGCATGCCGCCCGCACCATGTCGGGTGGCCGGTGGGATGGCGAGAGGCCCGGCGGTGTGGGAAGGAGTCACCCGACCCCGAGCGCGAGGCCAAGCTCGACCGTATCGAGCACGTCCTGGAGCACTTCCCGGACCGGGTCTTCGCCTTCGACGAGTTCGGGCCCCTGGGCATCAGGCCCACCGCAGGCTCCTGCTGGGCGAAGCAGGGCAAGCCCGAACGTCTGCCGGCCACCTACCGCCGCACCCACGGCGTCACCTACTTCCACGGCTGCTACTCCGTCGGCGACGACCATCTGTGGGGCGTCAACCGTTGCCGCAAAGGCACCGCAAACACCCTGGCCGCGCTGAAGTCGATCCGCGCCGCCCGGCCCGACGGCGCCCCGATCTACATCATCCTGGACAACCTCTCCGCCCACACCGGCGCTAACATCCGCCGCTGGGCGAAGAAGCACAAGGTCAAGCTGTGCTTCACCCCAACCTATGCCTGCTGGGCCAACCCGATCGAGGCCCACTTCGGCCCGCTGCGGCAGTTCACCCTGGCCAACTCCAACCATCGCAGCCACCCCGCGCAGACCTCGGCCCTCCACGCCTATCTGCGCTGGCGCAACGCCAACGCCCGCCACCCCGATGTCCTTGCCGCCCAGCGCAAGGAACGTGCCCGCATCCGCAGCGAGAAGGGCATCCGCTGGGGCCGCCCCCGCACCCAAGCAGCCTGATCACCCCAACCGGCGCACCCTCACGGACAGCGCACTGGCTGGAAGGGGTTGCCCTCTTCCCTCGCGATACGGTGCTGCCATGTCTCTGTCAGTCGAAACTGGATCAGTCTTGTCTCCCGTTACCGCGGACGACGTCGACCTTGCCGTGCGGCTCGCCGTGGGCATCCTTCGGGACGCACCCCCGGAGGGGTGGGGCGGAAAGGCCGGTTCGCTGGAGTAGGACTGCTGGGAGACCGTCGAGCACCTCGCCAACGACCTGTTCTACTACGCCGTGCAGCTGGGGCCGCAGAGCCCGCCGCAGGACACCCATGTGCCTTTCGCGTTGAGCCAGAAGAGGCCAGATGGACCCATGGTCTTCGTCTACGCGGACCGTGCTGCAGGTCCGGCCGGCCTGGTGCAAGTGCTGGAGGCGTGCGGCGCGCTGCTGGTCGCCATGGTGCGTACGACGCCGCCCCGGGTCCGCGCCCACCATGCCGCCGGGGTGTCGGACCCCGGAGGCTTCGCGGCGTTGGGGGTGCAGGAAACGCTGGTGCACATGCACGATGTGGCGGAAGGCTTCGGGCTTGCCTGGACCCCGCCCTCCGCTCTCTGCTCGCGGGTGCTCGCCCGTCTGTTTCCAGAGGCTCCGGGCGGTGCGGATCCCTGGCTCACCCTGTTGTGGGCCACCGGCCGCGCCGAACTGCCGGGGCACCCTCGTCTCACCACGTGGCGCTCGGACAGCACACCGCGGTCATAGGAGCGGATCGGCTTCAGCCGCGGCCAGGCTGATGATCGTGCCCCAATCGAGGCGAGAGCGCACCGGGCCACCCGTCCCAACCGGCAACCCGGCGAACCTATGCGGTCACGGCACTGGACATGCTGGGGGCGTATGGCTGGTGTACGGTCCCAATACCGCTTAGGTGTGTGGACTTCGCAGCCGACGGACAAGCTGGTCGCCGGCCGCGCCGGAGGAGCACGTATGTCCCAGCAGGCAAACATCGCCGCACAGACTGCCTTCGCAGAGGCTGTCATCACCGGCAACCTCGACGCCCTCGACGAGATCGTCACACCCGACTCGATCGACCATGATCCCGCGCCAGGACAGGTGCCGGGGCCCGAAGGGTACAAGGCCATGTTCGGCGAGTTGCGAGCGGCCTTTCCCGACGTGCACGTGGAAGTGGAGCATCTGGTGGCTACCGGCGATGAGTTGGCCTTCGCCTACATCATCACCGGGACGCACCTGGGACCGCTGATGGGGCAACCGGCGACCGGCAAGAAGGTGCGCTACCGAGGCATGCAGATCAGCCGCTTCAACAGCGACGGCAAGCTCGTCGAACGCTGGGGCAGCAGCGACGAACTCGGCATGCTGCGTCAACTCGGCCTCGCCGCGATGTGACCCCGCGAGCGGGCGTTCGCGACGACACCGAGAACGACCAGCCCGCGGGCTGTCGGTCCCTTTCGCACTGGGCCAGTACCGGCCGTGCCGGGGAGCTTTGCAGGTGAGGTGGCCGAGCAACGAGGTCGGCGGCAGAACCCGGCACGAGGAGGACTGCGGTGACGAAGCATGAAGCGGGCTCCTCCGGAGCCTGTGCACCGGGGCTCTTGTGCGTTGTCAGTCCTTCTTCGGTGGCCGAGACCGTAGAGCGGCTCAAGCGGGCCTTCGAGGCCGGCGGGATGACCTTGTTCTCGGTGGTGGATCACAGCGAAGGGGCCCAGAGCGTCGGGCTGACGATGAATGACACCCAAGTGCTGATCTTCGGTAATCCGAAGGGCGGGACGCCGGCGATGGTGGCACGACCGCTCCTGGCATTCGAGCTCCCACTCAAGGTCCTGGTGTGGGACGACGGCAACGGCCAGGTACGCGTCGCCTACCAGGACGCGGCCGAGCTGGGACGCCGCTACCAGGTCCCGGCGGAGCTGATGACGCCTCTGTCAGGCGTCGGCGGTTTGGTGCGGGCAACACTTGAGGGATGACAGGGTGTGCTCAACCCGTGGTCGACTGACGACAGGGCCTGGGCTCAGTGCCCAGCGCTCTGACCGCCGTCGACGTGCAGGATCTCCCCGGTGACGAACGCAGCGTTCTCGAGGTAGATGATCGCTTGGACGACATCGCCAATCTCACCCATCCGGCCAAGCGGGTGGAGCTTGGCGAGGGCCTCGTGCGTCTCGGGCGGGTGCATCGGGGTGCTGATGACGCCGAGCGCGACGGTGTTGACCCGGATGCCGCGGGCCGCGTACTCGATCGCCAGCGCCTTGGTGACCGCATTCACGCCGCCTTTGGTCAGCGACGCGAGTGCTGAGGGCGACTGCGAACTGGCGTGGTCCACCAGGCTGGTGGAGACGTTCACCACGTGCCCGCCGCCGTCCCGGGAGAGCATCGCCGCGACGGCGCTGCGGGAGACTTCGAAGAAGCCGCGCAGGTTCACGCCGGCGATGAAGTCGTAGTCCTCGTCGGTATAGTCGGTGAACGGCTTGGCGACGAAGACTCCGGCGTTGTTGACCAGGGTGTCGATTCGGCCGAACTGCGCGAGGGCCGCCTCGACGATACGGGCACCGGTGCCCGGCACGGCCAAGTCGCCCGGGACAGCCAGCACACCGGAATCGCCGGACTCACCAATGGAGCGGGACGTCGCGACGACAGCGTAGCCAAGCTCGCGATACGCCGTGACCAGCGCAGCGCCGATCCCTTGGGAGGCGCCGGTGATGATCGCGACCCTCTGCAGCGTGTTCATAACCGGATCATCGCCTGCTTTCCTCTGGTCGGCATGCGCTGGTGGACAGGCTGTCCGAGCAGGGAAGCGTCGTGGCCACGGGCCGGACCAGGCCGGATCGACCAAACCTGTACCGTGTTCTCTCACTCGGATGCTCCGCCCGTCTCACCCTGTCGGCCCCTGCCGCCGGGCCTCACGCCGCGGATGGAGCAATGCTCGGGAGGCGGGGGACCTCATGGAAAGGAAGGCCTGCATGACGGCATCTGTGGTGCTCGGCCTCATACGTCGCACAAGTCGGACACCTTTCATGGTCGCTGGGTGCGCGATGGCTCTGTGCACGTCCGCGGCGGTCCCGACGGCCGCCGCCGGCGACACGAGCGGCGGCAAACCCACCGTGGTCCTGGTGCACGGGGCGTTCGCGGACGCCTCCAGTTGGAACGGTGTCATCGCGCGACTCGAACGCCGCGGCTATATGGTCGTGGCGCCCGCCAACCCGCTGCGGAGTCTGTCCAACGACTCGACCTACATCGCCTCGGTGCTGGACAGCATCAAGGGCCCCATGGTGCTGGTGGGCCACTCGTACGGCGGCGCCGTCATCAGCTCGGCGGCAGCCGGCAACCCACGGGTCAAGTCCCTGGTGTACGTGTCAGCGCTGATGCCCGACAAGGGCGAGAGTGGCGATGCACTGTCCGCCCGATTCCCCTCTCCACTCGCCACCGCCACCAGATCGGTCCCCTACCGAGCCGGCGGCGTCAGCGGAACGGACCTGTACATCCGGCCGGACAAGCTCCACGAGGTCTTCGCCGCCGACCTGCCGCAAAGCATGACGAAGTTGATGGCAGCCACCCAACGGCCTGCCGCGGCAGCAGCGTTCTCCGAGAAGGCCAAGGCGGCAGCATGGCGGTCCATTCCGTCCTGGGCCCTCGTCGCGAAGCAGGACAAGACCATCAACCCGGATCTGGAACGCTTCGAGGCGAGGCGCGCCGGTTCTCACACGGTGGAGATCGACTCCTCCCACGTGGCCATGATCTCCCATCCCGACGCGGTCACCGACCTCGTCCTCCAAGCCGCCGCGGCCGCCGAACCCGCCCACACTTCGCGGGCGGCCTCCTAGAACACGGACACGCGTCGTGCAGCGGAGGCTGTGACCAGGGGCCTCCGGCGCGCGGTCACGTGACCGATGGCGCCCGCGCCAGGCGGCACGCAGGCTGGTGACATGGACACCATCGCGCTCGGACCCGTGGAGATCACCCGTGTGCTGGAGCTGCCCGCCAGGGGCCGCGCCCGCGACTACGTCTTCCCCGATGTGCCCGTCGAGCACTGGCAGGCGCACGAGAAGTGGCTCACCCCCACCTTCCTGGACCCGGCCGCCGACGAGGTCCACATGATGATCCAGACCTGGCTCATCCGCAGCGAGGGCCGGACGATCCTGATCGACACCGGCATCGGCAACGACCGGGAGCGCCCGGCCATGCCGTCCTTCCACCATCTGCACACCAACTACCTCGGAGAGCTGGCCGCAGCGGGCGTCCGCCCGCAGGACGTGGACACGGTGATCTGCACCCATGTCCACAGCGACCACGTCGGCTGGAACACCTGCCTGACCGACGAAGGAGAGTGGCGACCGACCTTCCCCAACGCCCAGTACGTCATCTCGCGTGCCGACTTCGACTACTGGAACCCGGCCAACGGACACCGGACCCGCTCCGGCCGCCAGATGGCCAACGTCTTCGAGGACAGCGTCGCTCCGGTGCACCAGGCGGGACAGACCGTGCTGTGGGAGGGCGACCACTACGACATCGACACCCAGCTCCGTATCGAGCCCACCCCCGGCCATACGCCCGGCTCCTCCGTCGTATGGCTGCGGTCGGGTACGGATCGAGCGGTGTTCGCCGGGGACCTGTTGCACAGCCCACTGCAGATCGCGGAGCCGGACGACTGCCCCAGCTTCGACGAGGACGAACCCCGCGCACGGATCAGCCGACGCCGGGTGCTGGGGGAGGCCGCGGACCGGGGCGCCCTGCTGTTCCCCGCGCACTTCCCCGGGCCGGGCGCAGCCGAAGTGCGACGCGTCGGCGACCGTTTCGCGGTGAAGGAGTGGGCGGCATGGCGGTGAGGGCGTTGCGCCGCAATCTCGCGGCGCTTGGCCCTCCACCCCCTGTTTCCGGGCGGGCAACTCGTCGGCTGAGAGCACAAGAACGCCCGCCGAATGACCTGAATGCGCGGCCCGGCCTCCTCAGAGCCGCTGTTGCGATCACGCGGGTGATCGGTATGGAATGAATCGCCGAACGCCTGCTTGCCTCCGACTGCTTGGCCTGCTTGCCCGGTGCACAGCCGGAGGCGGACACCGGATCCTCAAACCGTGACGCTCTGGGAGAATTCATGGCCTCGAAGCCCCCTGTTCCCCCGTTCACCCGGGAGAGTGCGATCGAGAAGGTTCGCCTCGCCGAGGACGCATGGAACACCCGGGACCCCGAGCGTGTGGCCCTCGCCTATACGGTCGACAGCCGCTGGCGCAACCGTGCCGAATTCGTCAACGGGCGCGAGGAGATCGTCGCCTTCCTCACCAGGAAGTGGACCAGGGAGCAGGAGTACCGGCTCATCAAGGAGTTGTGGGCCTTCGAGGGGAACCGCATCGCCGTACGCTTCGCCTACGAGTGCCACGACGACTCGGGCAACTGGTTCCGCTCGTACGGGAACGAGAACTGGGAATTCGACGAGCAGGGCCTGATGCGGGTCCGCCTGGCATGTATCAACGACCTCCCGATCAAGGAAGAGGAACGCACGTACCACTGGCCCCTTGGCCGTCGCCCCGACGACCACCCGGGGCTGAGCGACCTGGGTTTCTAGTTCTCGGTCTGGAGTTGGTTCTGCGCGGTGGTGGGGGAGGCGACGACGCCGGCCAGGGAGAGGACGGCGACCGCGATGAGGAAGTAGGCGGGGGAGTAGGGGCTGCCGGTCCAGGAGATCAGCCATGTCCCGGCGTAGGGTGCCACGCCGCCGAAGAGCGCGGCGCCGACGTTGAAGGGGAGGGCGAAGCCGAGGTAGCGGGAGCCGGTGGTGAAGGTCTCGGCGAAGAAGGCCGGGAAGACTGCGTCGTTGAGCGAGAAGATGGCGAGGAAGACGACGAGCACCACGGTCGAGACGGCGATTCCGCCCAGGGACATCACCATCATCAGCGGATAGCTGAGCACGGTCAGGAGGACGGATGCCGCAAGGAGCATCCTTCTGCGGCCGAACCGGTCCGACAGCGCCGCGGTGCAGGGGATGATGGCGATGTAGCAGGTGAGCGCGATGGTGACCACCAGGTTGGAGTCGGCCTCGCTCATGCCGGTCTCTTCGATGAGGTAGGTCGGAATGTAGCTGAGGAGCAGATAGTAGCCGCCGGCGTTGAGGGCCATCACCAGCAGCAGGCGCCCCATTTTGGGCAGGGAGGCCTTGAACGACCGGCTGCGTCTCGGCGCGACGGATGCGGCCTTCTCCCGATCGGCGAGCTTGCGGAACTCGGGGGTGTCCTCGAGCCGGAACCGCAGGTAGAGCCCGACGATCCCCAGCGGTCCGGCCACGAGGAACGGCAGCCGCCAGCCCCACGACTCCATGGCGGTGGTGGAGAGGTTCGCGTACATCACGGTCGCCATGACGGAGGCGATGAGAAAGCCCGCTCCGGAGCTGAGCGGCACGAAACCGGTGAGCAGTCCGCGCCTTCTGTCCGGGGCGTATTCGGCGATGAACGTTCCGGCGCCCGCGTATTCGCCGGCGGCGGAGAAGCTCTGGACGATCCGCAGCAGCAGGAGGAGCGCGGGGGCGGCGAGGCCGATGGCGGAATAGCCCGGGACCAGGCCGATCGCGAAGGTCGCCCCGGACATCAGGACGATGGTGGTCCCCAGGATGCGCTTGCGGCCGAGCCGGTCCCCGAGGGCACCCCACAGCAGCGCGCCGAAGGGCCTGACGAGGAACGCGAGCCCAAATACGGCGAACGTGCTGAGCAGGGCGACGGATCGGTCTGCGGAGGGGAAGAAGACGGCCGCGATGGTCGTGGCGAGATAGCTGTAGGAGGCGTAGTCGAAATACTCGATGAGGGTGCCAAGGCCGCTGGCGGTGATGACGCGGCGCAGGACCGCACGGTCCTGGTCCTGCGGTGCTGCGACATGGGTGGGGACGGACAACGGGGGTCTCCTTCCTCCGAATGGCCCGGCATGGCTCGGCGAGGGGGCATCCGGAAGCGGTGAGGGCTACTGGTTATGCGGTGGGGCCCTACGATTCCCAGGGACGGCGCGGTGGCCTATCGCCCTGCCGGACCGGCTCGATGACGGCGTTGTCCATGGCGTACATGGCTGTCAGTCCCTGAAGCCGCGCGCTTTGAGAGCCAGCCAGAACTCCGTCTGCGCGTCGACGTTGTCCAGGCTGCGGCCGGTGATCTGGGTGAGCCGGTGCACGCGGTTCCTGATCGTGTGCCGGTGCACGCCGAGACGGAGGGCGCACGCTTCGACCGAGCGGTTCTCGGCCAGCCAGGTGTGGAGCGTCTCGAGGAGGACGTCGCCGTTGGCAGTGGCGTCGATCGGTGCGAGGACGGCGTCGGCGAAGGCGGTGAGGTACTCGTTGTCGGCGACACGCAGGAGGAACTCGTGGGCGGCCCCGTCGACGAAGCCCACGAGGGAGCCGATGCGCTTGCTCGTCTCCAGCGCCGCCCGGGCCTGCCGCAGGGTGCGGGCGGCGCCGGCGGGGGAGACGGCGGTCCCGACGCCCACCGGTGCGTCCACCCCGTACTCCTGAAGCAGGCGTTCGGGGTCCTGGGTCGCGAGGCCTTCGACGAGTCCCTCGTGCACCCTGAGCAGGGGGGTTCCGAGAACGACTGCGAGATCGTCCAGGAGCACCTCGGCATGGGTCTGCGACGTCGCCTCGACGACCACACCCCACAGGGTGGAGGCGCTGATGCCCAGCCCCCGCAGGAAGGCGCGGGCCCGTGTGTCGTCGTCGAGGGTCAGCAGGCGCGCCAGGCGTTGGGCACGCCGGCGGCGTTCTGGTTCGTCGAGGAACCAGCGCCGCTCGAACTCCAGGGCGAGCAGGGACAGCAGGGTGGGTACGGCGAGGTCGGCCATGGACAGACCGCCGTCGCAGCGGGCGAGGTACCCGCGTACGGTCGTCTCTCCCGCGAATGGGGACACCGCCATGGTGGCGGGTGCGCCGTCGACGGCGACGCTTTCGCAGCGGCCCAGGGCGGGCGGGTTCGCCCGCACGCGCGTGGCGATCGCCTCGGCGGCCGCGGCGGGCAGTCCGGGGTTCTTGCCCAGCAACCGGCCGACACGGTCGAAGACTCCCGCGTGCTCGCCGGTCGAGCGCTGCCACTCCTGCAGCAGCGCGTCGACGGTGCCGCCGCGGGCGACGATCCGGGTCAGTCGCACCTGCAACGCGAAGGAGTCCTGAACGGTGACGCGTTCGGCTTCGACCTGGCGGGCGATGATCGATTTGGTGATGTGCGGGAAGGTCGTCGTGGCCGGCGCGGACAGCAGCGGGAGGTCGTGCTCCCGGGCCAGGTCGACCAGGAAACCCGGGACCTCGCGCAGTGGCGCGCGGGGGCCGATGCCCAGGATCAGGCCCGCCGCCCCGAGTTGGGCGAGTTCACCTATGTAGCCCGCCCACGCCTCGGGTTCCGTGCCCAGCAGGGCTCCGCTCGTCATGACGATCTCGCCTCCCTGGAGCCATGTCCCGGGGAGCGGAAGCTCGGCGGCATGGGGTGCTGCGATGACGGCGTCCATCCGGGACCCGGCGTGTTCGACCGCGAGGTGCAGACCCTCAAGGCCGGCGACAGCGGCCACAGTGAGCAGGTGGGCTGTGTGGTTCATGGCCGGATCGTACGAGGGCCCCGCATCACCCGAGGGGCCATCTCAACCGGCGGACTTGTACGCCGGGGAGATGGTTGCCGCAGCCCGGGCCGCCATAGCGTCCAGGCGTCGGAACCGGATGCGCCGCCACAGCGAACCCGCGGTGGCGGCGACAGACGCACAGCATGGGAAGGGAAGCGACTTGATCAAGCAGAACGAGTACTACGAGGGCCAGGTGCGTAGCCTCGAATTCGCCAATACCCAGGGCAAGTTCACGGTCGGCGTCATGGAGCCGGGCGAGTGGACGTTCGAGGCTCCGACCCGCGAGTGGATGATCCTCATCCGCGGCTCCTGGGACGTCAGGCTCCCCGGTTCGTCGGAGTGGAAGACCTTCGGCGAGGGCGACACCTTCCAGATCGAGGGGGATGAGTCCTTCACCGTCCGCATCTCCGACACGGTCGCCTACCTCTGCCCCTACACCTGAGTTCCCCTGCCCGGACACGCTCGGCGGTCTCCGCCATACCGACGGGATGACGAGCACCACCGCCGAAGCGGGAACCGCCCCACCCGGTCCGGAGCAAAGGCAGGAGCTGTGTGTCGGCGGACCGCTTCCGCCCGAATGCGCGGACGGAAGCGGTCGCAGACCTGTGTCGACGGCCGGCGAGACCTCCAGCAGGCGCTGATCGCCAGTTGCTCCCTGCGCTGTTCCCCAGGCTTCCACGCGTGAGTGAGCGCCCACGGCGGTGACCCGTGGCCACCGCCGATATGTGCGCGCCGGGGTTCGCGGTCACTGGCGATGGGCGCGCCATTCGGGGGCGAGGATCGCCCACATCTCCTTGTCGTGACGGGTGCCGCCGTAGGGCCAGTACTCGCGCCGCACGCCCTCGTGTGTCATGCCGAGCCGCTTGGCCACGGCGGAACTGCGCTCGTTGTCGGCTCGGCAGTGCCACTCGGCCCGATGCATCCCCCGGGAGGTGAACGCCCACTCCAGCAAGGTGCGGCACGCCTCCGTCACCAGGCCGTGGCCCTCGGCGGTCGGCTCCAGCCAGCAGCCGATCTCGCACGAACCCCAGGCGGCGTCGAAGGCCACGAACATCACGCCGCCGACCAGCACGTCGTCGAGCCAGATTCCGTAGAGGCGGGCGCCGTCCGCCGCCTGGCGTTCGGCGTACCGGCGCAACGTGGCCCGCGCGCCGTCGAGATCGTCGGTGACGAACGCCGGCCCGACCCACGGCCGGATGTGCTCGCGAGCCCGGTCCATATGGGCGGCGAACTCCTCGGCGTGCCATATCTCGAGCGGACGCAGGTGGGCGTTGTCCCGCAGCGGGAGGGAGAACATGGTGACCCCATTCACACAACAAGCGTTATGGTTATGTACGGTAGCAGCATGCCACGCACCAAGGGGGACCACGAGGCCCGCCGCCGCGACGTCTCCGAAGCGGTCTGGCGGGTGCTGGCCGCGCACGGCTTCCGCGGACTGACGATGCGCGCCGTCGCCGCCGAACTCGACGCGACCACCGGCCTGCTCACCCACTACTTCCCCACCAAGCGCGACCTGGTCGCATACGCCCTCGACCTGCTCGAAGTGCGCAGCGACTCCCGTCTTCGGCGTACCGCGGGGGAAGGGATGTCCGCCGTGAGGGCCGCTCTGCTGGACATCCTGCCGCTGACCGGCGAGGCCACTGTCGGCAACCGGATCTGGGTGTCCTCCTGGGACGCCGCGCTCGCCGACCCCGAGCTGAGCATCGACTACGCCCGCAAGTACGCGCGAAGCCGCGACAAGCTGCGCGACCTGGTCGCCGCAGCCCAACATCTGGGCGAACTGCCCACCGGAGACCCGGCCCGCATCGCGGCCGGGGCCCAGTCCTACGTGCTCGGTCTGGTGGTGCAGGCACTCTTCGACCCCGAGGCGTTCCCACCCCACCGCCAGATCGAGCTCCTCGACGACTACCTGGCGACGTTGGCCTCCCCGCCCCCGTCCGGCGACGGCGACGCGGCCTCATCCTGATGCCACGGACCGAGGCAGGCGAGCAAGTGGGCAACCGCCCCTACGAGTTCACGCTCACACCAACACGAGTCAAGACCTCGTCCGCCAGTTCCCGGCAGGGGCGCTCGCCGTCCAAGAAGACCGTGTCCGCCGGCAAGGTGTCCGCTGCGGCCACGCACTGCTCAATCTGAGCCTTGCACCACTGACGGACAGCCTCGTCACGTTCAGGATCGTGCGGGGCCACACTCCGGGCGTCGATCCGTCGCGCCAGAACTTCGGCGGGGACCTTGAGGAAGAAGTGGTGGATGGCCACCCCCGCTTCCTCCAACGCGCCGAAGATCTCGGCAACGTACTGCGGGTTGGCCAGCGTCATCGGGGCCAGGATCGGACGTTCGTACTCCTCCAGCAGCCCCACAGCCATGCTGACCACCTGCCGCCGCCACAGGCGCAAGTCCTGGAAGTTCCCGGTCGGCACGTCGACGATGCCACGCAATACGTATCCGATCTGCTCGGGGTCGTACACCAAAGCAGCAGGCCAGCGCCGGTGCAACTCGTCGACCAGAGTGGTCTTCCCGCTCCCGAAGGCACCGTTCACCCAGATGATCACGCACGTCTCCCGTCTTGGATCACCGTCAACTGGCACACACGCTATGCCGGGACGACCCACGGTCGACACCAGTGCCAGGCATCACAGGGAGTGACGACGACGGCTTCACCTCACGCGGGAATCCGGTCGAGGAGTCACTCCGCTTCCTGGTGGGAGGCGAAGAATTCCATCATTCGCTCCAGGCTCTGCTCGCCGAACATGGTCTCCAGGCTGGTGGCGGACTCGGCGGCGGATGCTTCGCTGCGCGGGAAGAGTGCTTCCTCGTACGCGGCCAGGGCCGCCTCTGTGTCGCCGGGGTGGCCGGCGATCGCCTGGCCGAGTTCTGCTCCGTCGAGCATGGCCAGGTTGGCGCCCTCCCCGGCGAAGGGCGACATCAGGTGCGCGGCATCGCCGAGCAGGGTCACGCCCGGGACGTGATCCCAGCGGTGCCCGACGGGCAGGGCGTGGATGCGGCGGGGGACGAGCGCACCGTCGGCGTTCGCGATGAAGGCGCGCAGGCCCTCGCCCCAGCCGTCGAAGTGGGACAGAACCGCGGCCCTGGCGGCGGCGCTGTTGCCGAAGTCGATCGTGTCGATCCAGTCCTCGGCAGCCCTGAGAGCGGTGTAGACGTGGAGGCTGCCGTCGCTCTCCCGGTGCGCGAGGAAGCCGCGCTGCTCACCGAGGCAGATGAAGAATCCGTCACCGAGGAGGGCGGCGCTGCCCGGGTGCCGGGAGTCGGCGTCGAGCAGATCGGTCTCGACGAAGGAAATGCCGGTATAGGCGGGCTTGGCCGGGGAGAGCAGCGGCCGGATGCGCGACCAGGCGCCGTCGGCCCCGATCAGGAGGTCGGTGGTGATCGTGGATCCGTCGGCGAACGTCACCTCGTGGCGTCCGTCGTTCAGCGGGCGGGCACCGCTCACCTTCATGCCCCAGCGGATCGTCCCGTCCGGGAGGGACCCCAGCAGCAACTCGCGCAGCTCTCCCCGGTCCACTTCGGGGCGGTCGCCGGTGCCGTCGTCCTCCATGGACAGGCGCACGGTGCCGTCAGGGCCGACCAGGCGCATGGCCTGACCACCGCAGTGGATGATCTTGCGGAAACCCTCGTGGAGATCGGCGGCGTGCAGTGCCTTCTGGCCGCTGTCCTCGTGGATGTCGAGCATGCCGCCCTGGGTGCGGGCGTTCGCCGAGGCCTCCAGTTCGAAGATGGTCGCCTTGATGCCGTTGACGTGCAGGACCCGGGCGGCGGTGAGGCCGCCGAGACCTCCGCCGATGATCGCGATGGGGTGGTGGGACGTCATCTCGTATCTCCAGACGGGCGCGGGTGTTGAACCTGTTTCGACGACCTCTACCGTAACGAACGCGTTCGTTACGAACAAGTTCGGATTGGGGTTCAGTGGTCGAAGGGCGGTGTGGATGCACGGCAACGCCTCACCTCACGGGCGCAGTGCCGCTCAAAGGCGAGTGATCAGGCTGGTGGGGCCGGAGGCAGAGGGACGGCCGTTCAGCCCGCGGTGTCAGGAAGCGGAGTGTGAATGATGCCGTTGATCAGAACGTTGAAGCCCCAGGACAGCCGATGTTCGGCCGAACCGGCGAGCAGGGCGGGCATGTGTGACTTGATCATCGGGTGGGTGGCCTCATCCACGGCGTGCGTGGCGCGGGTGAGGGCGTTCCAGTCGTCCTGGAGTCCGGGAGAGCTTTTCTGCGTCCCGTGCTCCGCGGCAGTGGCCGTGGCGTACTGCAGCAGCTTGTCGATCCCCCAGGCGACCTGCTCCTGGGGTGCGCCGCTGCGGGAGAGCAGGCTCAGCACGCGCTCGACGAGGTTCAGATAGTTCTCGCCGCTCGGGCGCGCCACCAGAGCCGAGCGGGCCAGCTGAGGGTGTTCGAACAGGACGCGGGTGTACGAGGTGAGCACCGCGATGAGCTGATCCCGCCAGTCGGCGACGGCTCCGGCTCCGGCGCCGCCGGCGGCCAGGTCGACCTCACCCAGCAGCGCGTCCAGGACGGCCGCGTGCAGTTCGGCGGTGTTGGCCACGTAGACGTACAGCGAGGACGGACCGGTGTCCAGCTCCTGCGCCAGACGGCGCATGGTCACCTTCTCCAGCCCCTCGGAGCGCATGATCCGCACGGCGGTGTCGACGATCCCCCGTCGGGTCAGGGCCGGCTTGGCGGGACGCTCGCGGCGGCTGATCGGTTCTCGCTGGGCAGTCATCCCCCGATCGTAACGAACGCGTTCGTCAAGCAGGGCCGGTCGGTCGTCGCGCAGGGCCGTGAGCCGGGCGTGACGGGGCGTATCGCTGCCCCGTTGCTGCTGGCCGGCCGCTTCGCGCGGGTGATCGCCGAGCGAGGCGGCGGGGGAGGCGACCCCCGGTGCCATGGACGTCGGCCGCGTTGTCCCGCACCGGGGGCTGCTCGCGCGCCATGGCGCCGGTGAGCGTCAACGCCGTATTCCGATGCGCCCGGCATCGGCGCGATCCTGTTCGGGTGCTCATCAGCCGACCGTTCCAACGGTGCGGCCGACGACGGTGATCAGGCTGAAGGCCCGTCAACGGACCGCCCATAGTGGGGGAGAGGCCCTCCGGCGCCGGTGCCCGGCGCCGGAGGGCCCCGGGCTTCAGGTTGTCTCGGCGGCTTTGCCGCGCTCCCGCTCCCAGGCGTCCGCGAACATCTCGTGCAGCGGTGCCGTCGGCAACACTCGCCCGAACGGCGAGTGGATCTCGTTGCGCCAGAGCGGGCGTACCGCGTGCGCGGCCAGTTTCGCGGTTTCCAGCGGCAGGTGCGGGGCCTTCAGCTCGGTCCACTCCCCGGGCAGGAACAGGGTCCGGCCTGCCCGTGCCCGCTTGGCCTCCACCACCGCGCCCGTGCCGAGCAGTTCCGCCCGGACCTCCGCGTGCCGCTTGGTCGACCAGCCGTTCCATCGCCGTATGTTCCGGTCGGTGGGTGCGGCCAGCGTCGCCAACTGGAGGTACAGCGCCGCCGCGTCGGCGCCGACGCCGAGTTCCTTCATCGCTCGCTCGACCAACTCCGGGCAGGACTGCCGCGGATCCGCCTCGTAGGCCCCGACCGGCACCGCTCCCGAGGCGGCCCGGCGCATCATCCGGTCCAGCCCGCCGCCGACCAGCAGCGGGGCCACCCGGTCCAGTTCCTCGGCCAGGTCGGTGACCTCCCGCACCCGCCGCCACACCTCCGGGTCGGCGACCGCGGTGGGGCGGAGGAAGGAGTCACCGCCGGGTGCGCACACCACCAGCGGCCCGGAGTCGTACGCGGCCACCGGAACCGGCCCCTCCTCCTTGCGCCGGTCCATCGCCACGGGTAGCCGATCGGGCCCGAACCGTTCCGCGATCCGCGCCGAGGTGTCCCTGACCCGTCCGCCGGGCAGCGCCATCAGTAGCTCCGGGCGGTCCAGTTCGGCCCGCAGCCGCTGGTAGAGGTCCATCGCGCCGGCCACCGTCGGATCACCGACGGGGCGGTCCGTCCATGCCCACACCAGAGCGCTCGCGATCTGCCGGAGGTCGAGGCCCACCGGTGTCCCGTAGGGCAGCTCAGGCTCGGCCGGTGGCACGGCCCGGACCCCCGCCCCGTTGCCGTACGGGGTCGCCGCCAGTTCCCAGCCGACCGCGTCCACGGCCGCGTCCGTCGCGGCCCCGTACCCGCCCGCGAGCCGCCGGGCCCACACTTCCGACAGCCCCAGCTCGGCCTCCAAGGCGCCGGCCGCCTCGTCGTGCACGGACGTCAGGGCACCGACGTGCTCCCGCCATACCGCGGCCATCCGCTCCACGGCCGCCTCGACGCCGCCGGGCCGCCACAGCTCGGTCGGGTCCTCGGGCAGGGCCGCCGCCAGGACGGCCCGTCGGCCCGCGCCGCCGAGCCTCGCCCGAAGCCGTTCGTAGGTCTCGGCCGTCATCGGTGTGGCTCGGTACGGGGCCTTGCGGACCAGGGCCCGGTCCTCCTGCTGCTCGGACCGGCCGACCAGACCGGCCACCACGAGCCGGGCCACGGCCCGTCGTACGCCCGTCAGTTCGGCGAAACGCGCGGCCGCCGTCTCCGGCACCGGGACCGGCCCGTGCTCCTCGATCGCCGTGATCAGGGCCCGCAGCCGGGCGGCGTCGTCCCGCCGCACCCGGACGAGCCGGGTGACAGTCGGCATCGAGCGCACGGTGATGCCGCAGGCCGCCGACGGGTTCGCCCTGAAGCGATGGGCGGAGCACGGCTACGAGACTGATCCGGCCTCGCTCGGCGACACCGGTTCATGGACCCAACTCAATGAGCGGGACCTCAACGACGTGGAACAGCCGGTGCTGCCGGACGGATTCCGGTTCCGCACCGCCGACGAGGCCGGGCCGCAGGCCGCGGTCCAGGCCCATGTGGACGCCTGGGCTCCGTCACCCTATACAGCCGAGGGCTACGAGGGCGTCCGCCGGACACCGCCGTATCGCGGCGACCTGCACGTCCTGGTGGAGGCGCCGGACGGAACAATGGCCGCATCGACGATCATGTGGCTCGACGAGGCGAACAAGACCGCCGAATTCGAGCCGGTCGGAACGCATCCGGACTACCGGCGGCTCGGGCTGGGCAGAGCGATGCTGCTGCACGGCATGCGTCTGGCACGGGAGGCCGGAGCCCATCACATGACGGTCGCTGTCTGGGGGCGCCAGGGCACTCCCAGGCGCGCGGGCTGTACTACAGCGTCGGATTCCGGGAGTTCACACGAGACGTGCCGCTCATCAAGACCGGGGGCCAGGTCGTGTCGCGGAAGTGCGTGCGGTGACGGACCGGCCGTAGTACCCCTGGACAGTCCAGGGTCCGTGTCTGTCTGTTCTCCTCGGGAGCCGTCGATGGCCGTTCGCCGTGTCATGCCCATCATCCAGTCAGAGGCTGCGGAGGAGAGCCGGGATTTCTATGGCCTGCTGGGCTTTGAGGAAGTCATGAATCTCGGCTGGATCATGACGCTTGCCTCGCCGTCCAGTCCGTCGGCCCAGGTCAGCGTGATGACCGGTGACAAGACCGCCCCGGTTACCCCCGATATGAGCGTCGAAGTCGACGACGTGGAGGCGGCTTACGCGATCATGCGGGACAGCGGCGCGGAGATCGTTCACCCCCTGCAGGACGAGGAGTGGGGCGTACGGCGGTTTTTCGTCCGCGACCCCAACGGCCGTGTGGTCAACGTCCTGAGCCACCGCTGACACTGGGCCACCGCGCTCACGGACCGGTCGAGGACTCAGCGTGCCAGCAGGTCGCGCAGCGACTTCGCGATCACGTCGGGGGCCTCTTCGGCCATGAAGTGCCCGCAGGAGACGGTCGAGTGGTCCAGGTCGGCGGCCCAGGCGCCCCACAGGGCGGCGGCCTCGTACCCGAGGGCCGCGCCCCAGTCCTGCTGGAGCACCGAGACCGGCATGGTCAGCCTGCGGCCCTCGGCGCGGTCGGCCCTGTCGTGCTCGATGTCGATGCCCGCAGAGGCCCGGTAGTCCGCGACGATGGACGGCACGGCCGCGCGGCACGCGTCGAGATACACCTGCCGGATGGCCGGCGGGATGGCTTCGGGGTCGTTCGCCCAGATGTCCAGGAAGTAGGAGAAGAACGCGTCCGCACTCGCCTCGATCATCCGCTCCGGCAGGCCGGGCGGCTGAGCCATGAGGTAGAGGTGGAAGCCCACGGCCGCCTGCACGCCGTGCAGCGCCTCCCACATGTCCAGGGTCGGCAGGACGTCCAGGCAGGCTACGTGGGTGATGGTGTCCGGGTGGTCGAGTCCGGCGCGGAAGGCCACCAGGGCGCCCCTGTCGTGCCCGGCGAGCGCAAACCGGTCGTGCCCCAGCGCTCGGGCCAGGGCGACGGTGTCGCTCGCCATCGTTCGCTTGGAGTAGACGTCCGGCCCGTCCTCGGCAGGCTTGTCGCTGTCGCCGGACCCGCGCAGGTCGGGGCAGATGACGGTGTGGTCGGCGGCCAGGTCCTCGGCGACGTGCCGCCACATCAGGTGCGTCTGCGGGAAGCCGTGCAGCAGCACGACGGGGGTTCCGGAGCCTCCGACGGCGACGTTGAGCTCCATGCCGTCCGCCACCTCCACGCGCCGGTAGTCGAATCCCGTGATGCCGAATGTCATGGTGGTCCCTTTCTTTCCCGGGCCCCGCACCTTCGGCGGGGCCCGCTTCGGTGACGCGCCAGGCCGGTCCGGGGCGGACCGGTCCCTGTCTCCGCGTGACACGTCCTGCATGCCCTCGGCCCTGGCGGCGTGCGCCCCGGCCGGTGTCACCAGCATGTGCGCCGTGGATCAGCAACGAATGAACGCTTGTAGGTTTGGCCTGGTCAGCGAGAGCGAGTGAGAGGAACGGGGCGGAAGGTGCGCGTGGAATTCGGCGTTCTGGGTGCGGTGACCGCCTGGAACGGGGCCGGGGAAGCTCTGCGCCTCAAGGGGCCGCGGCACCGCGCGGTACTGGCCCGGCTGATTGTCGCCCGACGACGTGTCGTCCCGGTCGCCGTGCTCGCGGAGGACCTGTGGGCGGAGCCGCCCGGCAACGCCGTCGGCTCGCTGCGTACCTTCGTCGGTGATCTGCGGCGCGCCCTGGAACCAGACCGGCTACCCCGCACGCCGCCGCGCCTGCTGATCACTGAGGGATCCGGCTACGTCCTGCGCGTACCGAAGGAGGACGTCGACGCGTGGCGGTTCGAGCAGGCCGTGGCGTCCCTTGCGGAAGCCGGTCCCGCCCGGGTGGCGGAAGGCCTCGGCGAGGCGCTCGGCTGGTGGCGAGGTCCCGCGTTCGCCGACTTCGCCGACTTCGGCGACGAGCGGTGGCTGCGCTCGGAGCGCTCCCGGCTGACCGAGCTGCGCCTGCAGGCCATCGAGCGCCGTGCGGACGCACGCATCGCCCTGGGTCGGGCGGCCGAGGCGGTGCCCGACCTCGACGCGCTCGTGACCGACCACCCGTGGCGCGAGGACGCCTGGCGGCTGCTGGCGCTGGCCCTGTACCGGTCGGGCCGGCAGGCCGACGCGTTGTCGGTGCTGCGCCGGGCCCGCGACATGCTCCGCGACCAGTTGGGAGTGGACCCCGGCCCACGGCTGCGACGGCTGGAGGAGGACGTACTGCGTCAGGCCGACCACCTGGACCCCGACGCCGGCGCCTCGGTGGACCGGGTGTGGGCGCAGGCGACGGCCGCGTACGAAAGCACACTGGGCTCACGGGCCCGAACCCGGTTGGAGTCCACCGTGGGTCTGATGCGGGACCTCGCGGTCACCGGAGGGGGCGGTCTGGAGGCCGCCCGCCGCCACCGGGTGGCCGCCGTCGCGGCTGCGGAGCAACTCGACGATCCGGAGCTGACGGCGCGCGTCATCGGGGTCTACGACGTCCCCGCGGTCTGGACCCGCTCCGATGATCCCGAGCAGGCCCGATGGCTGGTGGACTCCGCGGAGCGCACCCTGCGCTCGCTGACCCCGGGTAGGCACGACGCGGCGCGCAGCCGTCTGCTGGCGACCGTCGCGGTGGAGTCGCGAGGCACTCTGCCCGTCGACGAACCGGCGTCCGGGGCGCCTGCCCGCCCACTCCAGGCCGCCAGGCAGGCGGAGGAGATCGCTCGGCGCCTCGACGACGCCGCGCTGCTGGCGTTCGCCCTCAACGGGACGTTCATGCAGTCGTTTTGGCGGGCCGGGCTCGCTGCCCGTCGCGACGCGATCGGCACCGAGATCGTGGCGCTCTCCGCCCACCACGGCCTGGTGCGGTACGAAGTGCTCGGCCGTCTGATCCGGATCCAGGCGCGGTGCGCACTGGCGGACCTGGCTGCGGCCGACCGGCACGCGAGCGCGGTGGGTGTGCTGGCGGATCGGCACGAGCTGCCGCTGGCATCGGTGTTCACGACCTGGTACCGCGCGCTGCGCACTGCCACGACCGGCTCGCGCGAGGCCGCCGAGGACGCCTACGAGGAGGCCGCCGGATCGCTGCGCGGCGCGGGGATGCCCGGACTGGAACGCGGACTGCTGCCGCTGGCCCGGTTGTGCGTGCGCTTGCGGCACGAGGCACCGCCGACCGGCGTGGACGAGAACGCCGACTGGGGTCCGTACGAGCCGTGGGTCCGCCCCCTGCTGCTGGCGGAGGGCGGCCGGACGGAGGAGGCCGGTGCGGCGCTGCGCGCCATCTCGTCACCACCACGCGACCTGATGTTCGAGGCGCTCTGGTGTCTGATCGCGCGGGCGGCGGTCGCCGTGGGGGACCGGGACATGATGGCGCGGGCGCATACGCAACTGGTACCCGCGTCCACCGAGGTGGCGGGCGCCGGGAGCGGCCTGATCACCCTGGGGCCGGTGGCGGAGCAACTGGCCGCGCTGGAGAAGGCACTGCGCTGACCCCGGCAGGCAGGCACACGATGATCGCCCAGTCATGTCACCGACGCCGCCGCGCGCGGCGAGTTGGCCCGTGCGCGTTCTCGGCATGCGTTCGTCGTGAGCGGCTGTCAGCTATCCCTTGCGACAGCCGTACCCGGAAACGAGGCGGCCCGAATAGGCTCGCTCCGTGAAGGTCTTGATCACCGGAATGTCGGGCACCGGCAAGTCGACAGCACTCCATCTCCTGCGCTTGCGAGGGCACAGGGCAGTGGACACCGATACCGACACCTGGAGTCAATGGGTGACGCTACCCGACGGCTCCCCCGACTGGCTCTGGCGTGAGCAGGCCATCACAAACCTGCTCAGCAGCCATAACAAGGGCAACCTCTTCGTGGCCGGCTGCAAGACCAACCAAGGGCGGTTCTACCCCCTGTTCGACCACATCGTGCTGTTGAGCGCACCGGCCGAAACGCTGCTGGCCCGGATCGCAACCCGGACCAACAACCCGTACGGCAAGCGGCCCGAAGAACGAGACGCCGTTCTCCACCACCTGACCACCGTCGAACCGCTGCTGCGTGCTACCGCGACCGTCGAGATCGACGCCACCCCACCCATCGAAAACGTTGTTCAGCAACTGGAAGAACTCGCCGAGCCACTCCCTTGCTCAGAGGGCGATCGGCCGGTATCTGAGGGCCTCGTCAACAATCCGTTCTGCGGAGGCGTCCTGCAACTCGGCCGGGGGATGGAAAATCAGGTTGCTGACCCTGGGATGCAGCACGTTGGCCTCGAGCAGCCGTAGGTAGTAGTCGCTCTCCGAGCTGTCGGTCAGGAGCCTGCGGACGATCTCGGCGAGCTCCTCCCGGGTGATGTCAGCAACCCGGGGGCGAGCTGGCCGCGCGGCCTCCACGGCGAACTCCTCCAGGCTTCGGCCGGCGTCGTACTCCGCGAAGTCGAGGGTTACGTAGTCGTGGCCCGTCATCGCGTTGAAGGCTGTGATCGCCTCATCCGCGGCTTCGGCGCGGGTGAGGACCAGGTCAGCGATCCGCTCGATCTCACCACAGAGTTCATCCAGCCTCTGCCGGCTTACCGGCGGGGGCATCAGTTCCGGTCTCAAATCCACGGCATGAAGTATCTCGTCGGCGCCGACAGGCCGAGCCCCACCTTCCACCAAAGTCGCATCGAGCGCGATGGCCGGCGACTTACGGTGATGGGGGAGCAGGTGCGAGTCGACTCTCCTTCGGCGCAGCCGCGACTGTCAGAGGTGCGCAGTACGGTCCTGCTATGGCAGCCAGAATCGATCTGACCCTTGATTGCGCAGACGCGAAGCTTCTCGCCGAGTTTTGGAAGGCGGCCCTGGGATATGTGGACGAACCGCCGCCCGCGCCCTTCAGGACGCGCGAGGAGTGGCTCGCGCAGTTCGATCTTCCGGAGGACGATTCCGCGGACGATGGTGCGTGGCTCTGTGATCCCGATGGCGCCGGGCCCCGGCTCTGCATCCTCAAGGTACCCGAGCCGAAGACCGCGAAGAACCGACTCCATATCGACGTCCGGGTGCCGGGACACGGCAGCCTCGGCGAGCGGTGGGCGCGGATCAGAGCTGAGTCCGAGCGGTTGGTGAAGGCGGGCGGAGTCGTCCTGGAGGAGTTTGAGGGGCACCATATTGTGATGGCCGACCCGGAGGGCAATGAGTTCTGCGTTGCCGCGACCTCGGCGTGACGTCGGCCGTCAAGACCACAACTCGGTCTTGACGGCCGACGTCACGCAGGGCTCCGGACCAGCCAACAGCGTCTCAGTGGGCTGGGGTACGACTGGTCGGGTGTCGGCGCCGCGGCGTCAGGCGCAGTGGAACTTCGCGTCCGCCCAGTCGCCGTGGTCGCCGGACTTCGTGCCGTCGGTGTCGGTGATGACGAGATGGACGTGACGGCCACCGTTCAGCGCCACGTTCACCGGCACGGGGGCGGACTTGCCGCTGACGGTGGGGGAGGACCACAGCGTCTTTCCGTCGGCTACGACGGAGAAGGACACGCCGCCGTAGCCGTTGATCTCGTCGTCGATGCCGACGGTGGCGGTGAACGAGGAGCACTGGCCGCCGAGCCAGAACTCGATGTCGGAGTCGGCGTGTGCGCCGATGCCCTTGGCGTAGGTGGTGCCCCTCAGGCTGAGCGTGTGGCCGTCGCCGGCCGCCGACTCCCCGTTGCTGCGGTCGCGTTCGGGCGGTCCCCAGCCGTTGGTGGCGTTCAGCCAGGGCAGATCGCTGGCCCATGCGTCACCCTTGGGCGGGGCCGGCATGGTGCGCACCGCTGTCCGTTGCGTGGCGACCGTGTCCTCACCCGCCGCCCGGTAGCGGGCGGTGCCGGTCAGCACGGCCTCGCTCACACCGGCGTCGGCCGGCGCGGTCACGGTGAACTCCGCGCTCGCCCTTTCCCCCGGCTCCAGACGGCCGACCGTCCGTGCCGGCGAGACGGTCCAGCCGTCGGGTGCGCTCACGGACAGCTCGGTGGCCCCGGCGCCCGTGCGACCCGCGGTGAACCCGACCGTGACCTTTTCGGACACGCCGGCGCCGATCTCCTCGGGCGGCGCGACCGAGATCGTGCCCGTCGCCCCGGGGACCTTGCCACCCACCGCGCTCGCGCCGTCCACGTCGACCTGGAAGGCCCGGTCGGTGCTGATGCTGCGGGTCTTGATCTGGACGACCCCGCCCCGGTCGGAGGTGTCGTACCACCAGCCCTGGTCGGCGGCCTCGAAGGCGGCCTTGGAGGTGAATCGGGGCAGCGTACCGTCGTCCAGGCCCACGTGGTGCGGGGCGGAGCCGGTGTGCACGGTGAACCGGTACGGGCGGCTCTTCTGCTTGCCGGCGAAGTCACCGGCGTCGGCGCCGACCGCGATGCGCACCGCTCCCGCTCCGCTGTCCGGGGCGGTCACCGTCACCCGCTGCTCGGCGTATTTGCCCTGCCGGTGCTGCCGGGTGACACCGTCGTCCTCGTACAGGGTGAAGGAGGTGCGGCCCTGCGGGTAGACGTCCCAGGCGAGCGGGGAGTCCGCGGTGCGGTCCTGGTAGGAGTTGATGCCGGGCCACATCGGAATCGACGCCCCAGCCTTGACGAACAGCGGCAGCGTGTCCAGCGGAGCCTGGTAGCCGTCGACCGTGGTCGGACCGTGGTAGGTGCGCCCGGACCAGTAGTCGATCCAGTCGCCCTTGGGCAGGTAGATGCCGTCACGGACGGCGGTGTCGCGGTAGACGGGCGCCACCAGGAAGTCCTCACCGGCGAGGAACTCGTACTTGGCGGCGTCACTCGCCGCCTTCGGGTCGTCGGGGTACTCCAGCGCCAGCGGCCGTACGGCGCCGACCCCGGTGCGGTTGGCCTGCGCCGCGTAGGTGTACATGTACGGCAGCAGGGATTCCTTCAGCTTCAGGTACTTGCGGTTGATGCTGGTGTACGGCTCCCCGTACTGGTAGGGCTGCTTGTCCTTGGCGGCCCAGCCGTCCATCGTCATCACGGCCGGCAGGAACGACTTCCACTGCAGGTCGCGGGTGTAGGTCTTGGCGCTGCCGCCGAAGATGCCGTCGACGTCGCCGCTGGTGTATGCGAGACCCGACATGGTGGCGCCGGCGTACGTGGGTATCTGCCAGCGGATGTAGTCCCAGGTGCCGGACTGGTCACCGCTCCACTGCACGCCGCAGCGCTGGGCGCCGGCCCAGCTCTCCGGGGCCCAGGTGAAGCCGCGCGCGTCGCTGTTGTCCTCGATGCCGCGGTAGGCGGCCTTGCACCCGTCCAGGGCGAACTTGTAACCGGAGCCCACCCAGGCAACGTCCAGCTTGGCCACCCGCTGGCCCGCCTTGACCTGGTCGGCCAGCTTGTCCAGGCCGTCCTGGGTCCACAGGCCCATCTGCATCTTGTGGTCGTTGAGGCCCTTGGCGGTCTCGGCGAGGTTCTCGTAGCCGCAGCCGTAGCCGTCGTTGACGAGCATCCAGCCCAGCGGCATGTCGTTCTTGACGTAGGCGTCGGCGACCTTGAGGGCGTCCAGGGTGCGCCGCTCGCCGCGGTTGGCGTTGTGCAGATAGCAGTCGGAGTCGCCGACCTCCAGGCCGTAGATCGGGGGAAGCATGGGGCGCCCGGTGAGCTTGGTGTACTGGCCGATGACGTCCTTGGAGGAATCGCCCGCGAAGTAGTAGGCGTCGAAGCGGTTCTCCTGCTCGGTGGCGGTGACCGGGTCGGCGAAGGCATAGGTGCCGGGGGCGTAGGTGTTGCGGTAGACGCCGTAGCCCGCCGAGGAGAGGTAGAACGGCACCGAGTTGGGGTGCCCGCCCTCGTTCCAGTTGTAGTCCACGCCCACCTTGAGCGTCTTGCCGCGATGCGAGGTGCTGCCGCTGCCGTTCTGCTCGCCCGTGCCGTAGAACTGCTCGTCGGCGCCGCGCGTGAGCGTCTGGGTGGTGGCGGTGCCGTCCCAACTGATGCCGCGGGTCTCCTCCCACAGGCGGGTGCCGTCGGCGCGGTACAGGGCGAACCGCAGTGGCGACTTGTACACCCGCAGGGTCACCTTGTTCGTCGACAGCTCGTAGCGGTCACCGTGGTCGGTCCAGCTGGTGGTCGGCGGATCGCCCTGCGGCAGCACGATGTCGCCGCCGACGGGGTCGGTGAACGTGCCGTCGGGGGCCACCTCGATGCGGAAGGTGTCGGCCGAGACGAAACTGACCCGGGCCTTCGCCGTGCCCGCCGTGAGGGTGTAGGCGGCGCCGGACTGCGAGAACCCGGTCACCGCCCCGATGACGGTCGGGGTCCCGGCGGCGCTGGCCGCCGCCGCTCCGGCCGGCACGGCCGGTCCGACCTCGGCCGCCAGGACGGCGAACAGAGCCGTGGCGGCCAGAACCGCCCCTCTGGAACGGAAGGCCTTGCGTCTGCGGGGTGGAGCGCTCATGTCGATCCCTTCGCACACGTCGATCGGCGTGGGGCGGTTGATTGAACTTGCTTGATACGCCGCTGAATCAAGCACAACCAATCACGCGGAGAAGGTATAGCGCACAGGGAACGCCTGTGACCAGAGCGCGTACAGGGTGAGGTGAAGGTGGATGCCGGACGGCACGGCGGCATGGCGCCGGCGGCTGGATGGCACACGTGCGGCTCTGCGCCGGTCGCGGCTGCGGCAGATCGGCTCACCTCCGCCGGCGCGGAGACGTCACTCGTCGACCTGCGACCGGGCGCGCGCACCGGCCTGAACGTCGTCGGGCGGCTTTCCGTGCATGTCGAAACATGCCGAAGCGACGGGCCTTCGGCATGGTGCGCGCCGAAGGCCCGTCGCTGTGTGGTGGTACGCCCGTCCGAAGCCCGTTTACTCAGCCCGGTCGTGGAGGACCTGACGACCTGTTACGGAACCAGTGCGACAGGGAGCCTCTCAAGTCCCCGGAAGGCGGGGAACGGGACCTTGAGCCATTCGGCCTCGGACGCCGGGAAATCGAGTTCGATCTTCGGGAACCTCTGGAAGAGCGTGGTCAACGCCGTGCGCATTTCCATTCTGGCCAACGGCGCACCGAGGCAGTAGTGCGCCCCGCTGCCGAAGCCGAGGTGCGCGCTCTGCAGACCCTCCCGCTTCACATCGAAGGTGTCGGGGCAGGCGAACCTCTCCGGGTCCCGGTTCGCGGAGGCGACCGCGATCTGCACGAGGGAACCCTTGGGAATGAGCGTGCCTCTGATGTCGATGTCCTCCAGCGCATGCCGGAACGTCGCGTTCTCGACCGATCCCTCGAAGCGGATGACCTCCTCGATGGCGTTCGGAAGAAGTTCCGGATCCTCCAGGACCTCCCGTAGCTGATCGCGGTGGGTCAACAGGTTGAACACGGCGTTGCCGATGAGGTACGCGGTCGTCTTGTGGCCGGCGAAGAGCAGCACCCAAAGGGTCGACAGAAGCTCGCCGTCAGTCATGGCGCCTTGCTCGTCCTGTGTCCGGATCAGGTCGCTGAGAAGGTCGTCGGACGCGTTCTTGCGCTTCCGCAGGATGAGATCGGCGAAGTAGTCCCGCAGCGCTCCCTCGGCCTCTGCCAGTTTTTCCTTGTCCTTTTTGCTGAATCCGGTGCGCGCGACGGTGGTGCACCTTTTCTGAGCTTCCGCGCGCTCGGCCTCGGGAATTCCGATGAGCTCGCAGATCACGATGAGCGGGAGCGGGAAGGCGAAGGACGACAGCAGGTCGATGGGTCCGTCGGTGGCACAGTGGTCCAGCAGTTCGTCGGTGATCTGCTGAATACGAGGACCCAAGGACTCGATTCGACGCGGACTGAACGCACGGTTGACGATGCGCCGCAGCCGCGTGTGCTTGGGCGGGTCCGAGAAGAGCATGTTGTCGTCGAGCGCGATGGACGAGTCACCGAAAATGGTGTGGTACGCGTCCATGGCCGCGTACATGTCCTTGCTGATGCGCGGATCCGTCAGGGCGGCCTTGGCGTCGTCGTACCGGGTGATCAGATAGGTCGCCACCCCATGCGGGGGAGACAGACGGCACACCGGGGCCGACTCGCGCAGGCACGCGTACACCGGATAGGGGTTGGCGCGATACGCCGCTGAACCACGCGAGGCCGCCGCGATCGCGTCCGCTGTCGAGTCCGTCGTGTCCCGTTCGTCGAGCTGAGTCATCATCCCGGCCTTTCTCACAGCTTCCGCCCCGGCCACGGGACAGCAGATGTACGACTTACGATCCACCGGTCCCCGGAAGGATCCCCTACGTAACGCAATTCGCCCGATCGCACCTACCGGCCGCTCGCACGGTCGTTGGGGCCCGTGTCCACGGGCTGCGGCGAGGCGGATTTGCCGCTGATCGGGTGATCACTGCTTATCGGCTCGCCGCGCATGGCAAAAGAACTGAGAGCGAGTCACGGAACCCATCGGCCACCGCGCTGCGGAGATGCTGATACCAGAGGAGAAAACGCGATGAACGATCGCGGCAACGAGTATGTGCCCGTCATGGTCGTGGGGGGCTCACTCGTGGGCCTGTCCGCATCCGTGTTCCTCGGGCGCCTTGGCATCGAGCACTGTGTCGTCGAGCGCCATGCCGCCACGTCGGCGCATCCGCGCGGCCGCGGCAACAACATGCGGACGATGGAACTGTTCCGGACCGCCGGCCTCGAGCCGGACATCCGGAAAGCCGCGACCACGCTGTCGAAGAACCATGGAATCCTTCAGGTCGACACCCTGCGCGGCGAGAGCCGGCGTTGGCTCTCGGCGCGGATCACGGGCAGGCCGCCGGAGGCGGACCTGTGCTCGACGATCCGCTGCGCGTGCAGCCAGAACGATCTGGAACCGGTCCTGCTGCAAGGCGCCCGCGACCTGGGCGGGGACGTGCGCTTCGGCACGGAACTGCTGTCCTTCAGCCAGGACGACGACGGGGTGCAGGCCGTTCTGCAAACCAGGGACACCGGTGAGACGTACACGGTGAGGTCGGACTACCTGCTCGCCGCCGACGGTCCCCGCAGTCCCGTCCGCCAGCGGCTCGGGATCGAGCACTCGGGATCGGGAGATCTGTTCCACAACGTCAGCGTCACCTTCCGCAGCAAACTGCTGCGCGAGGTCGCGGGGGAGCAGAAGTTCGTCGTCTGCTACGTCACCGACCCCACCGGCGAAGGCGTGCTGCTGCCCGTGGACAACGAGGAGCAGTGGGTCTTCCATGTGCCCTGGTTCCCGGAGCGCGGGCAGACGCTGGAGCACTTCACCGACGCCCGGATCATCGAGCACATCCGGGCAGCGGCCGGAATGCGCGATCTGGACGTGGAGATCACCGGGAGAGCGCCGTGGCATGCGGCGGACCGCGTGGCGAACAGCTATCGGGACGGACGTGTGTTCCTCATCGGTGACTCCGCCCACGAGATGCCGCCGACCGGGGCGTTCGGATCCAACACCGGTATCCAGGACGCGCACAATCTCGCCTGGAAGATCGCCGCGGTCCTCCGCGGCTGGGCGGGCTCGACGCTGCTGGACAGCTATGAGGCCGAGCGTCGGCCGGTGGCTCAGACCACCAGCGCGCGAGCGACCCTTCAGGCCGCTCGTGAACAGCACCCCGGCTACTCCGCCCGGACGGCGTCGAACGACTCCGCGGACCTGATGACCGTGGCGCTGGGCTTCCGATACGCCTCGCGGGCGGTGGTCGGCGCGAACGCGGAGGACCCCGTCATCCCCGACGTCCTGTGTCTGAACGGCGAGCCCGGAAGCCGTGCACCGCATCTCTGGGTCACACGTGACGGGGTGAAGCTTTCCACCGTCGACCTGTACGAGCGCTCTTTCGTCCTGCTCTGTGGGAGCTCCGGCTGGCGCACCGCGGCCCGCACCGTGGGTGCGCGGCTCAACGTACCGCTCGACGTCTACTCCATCGGCGACGGAGCGGAGTACGACCTGAACACAGGCGGCGCTGCGGACTGGTCCTCGGTGCATGGAGTCGCACCGGAAGGCGCGGTGCTGGTACGGCCGGACGGCTTCGTGGCCTGGCGGGACGAGGCCGGGACGGCGGACATGGAAAAGGAACTGACCGGCGTTCTTCTTCAGATCCTCGGGCGCTGAACGTCACCGCGGCTCGGCACCCCGAGCCTCACAAGAGCGACTTCTCCGGCGTCACCACAGAAATGGGAGCCTGTCCATGACATCACTAGAGACGGCTGCGGGCACGGCCCCACTGGCCGGTATAGGCGACAGCGGGCCGACGGAGGCGGGGGAGGGCGACGCACGCCGGGAGCGTGTGGACGTACACCACCACTACACCGCTCCGGAATGGCTCGACTGGGCGGAGAAACAGGAGATCGTCCATCGACGGAACCTGCCGCCGTGGACCCGGTGGGACCTCGGAACAGCTCTCCGGATGATGGACGAGGCGGGCATCCGGACCAGCGTGTTCACCGTCGCGATGCTGGGCCGCCTCCAGGATCCGAAGGTGCGCAAGGAAAGCGCCCGCGTCGCCCTGGAAGCCGCCAGCGGCCTTGTCCAGAGCCATCCCGATCGCTTCGCCTTCTACACGCCGCTGTTCCTGGACAGCCCGGACCTGTCGATGTGGTCGCTCACCCATGGAATGGACGACCTCGGGGCGATCGGCGTCAGTGTGCGGACCAGCGCCAAGGGGGTCTATCTCGGCCACCCCGACCAGGACAGAATCCTGGCGGAGCTGAACGAGCGCTCAGCCGTGGTCAGTACGCACCCGATGGACGTACCCGGAGGCGGTGCGGAGCTGGAGGGCGTGCCGCCGTTCCTGTGCGACTTCCTGATGGACACGACGCGCGCGGCGATCAGTCTCATCATCAACGGGACCTTGGACCGCTACCCGAACCTCAGCTTCATCCTGCCGCACGGAGGCGGTTTCCTGCCCTACATCGCCGGCCGTGTAGAGGTGTTCAGCGACTTCCTGACACCCAAGGTGGAACGCGCCCGGGTCCGTGACTACCTGCACCGTTTCTACTACGACACGGCCGGCCCCATGTCCCCCTCGGCCACGCCGAGTCTGCTGTCCACCGTGGATCCCTCCCGGATCCTCTACGGCAGTGACTGGCCCCCCACCCCGGCTCATCTGGTCACGGGTGTCACCGCTCCCGCGCTCGACAACGACCCCGCCCTCGACGAACAACAGCGCCGCTGCATCAACCGCGACAACGCGCAGCGTCTTCTTCCGGCGCTTGCCACTCGCCGATAGCGGCTTCGAGGAGGGGCACGAGCAGTGCAGAGGGGAGGACCGGCGACTGGCCCCGGACCATGATCGGTCCGGGGCCCACGCGCCGGCGCCTCCGGCAGACTCCCGGTCGCAGGGCCCCGATGAGCTTCCAGGGGCTCAGACGTCGGTGATGCGCAGGCCGGCGTGGGCGTCGCTCTCCCGGGCCGTGGTGACGTTGCCGGCGCCGAGGATGCCAGGCCCAGCTCTACGGCGGTGGCTTCGGCGCGGTCGGCGCTGCGTGAACCGATGATCACCTGCTGCCCGGCCCTGGCCAACCGGTAGGCGAGTCCCCGGCAGCCACGCCACCTGCGGTCCGCTGATCGACCCGGACGCGTTGTCGGCCGAGCTGCGGCCCGGCGACGACCACAGCCCGCGTTCGGCAGCGGTCGTTCTGGAGATCACCCATGCGACGCTGGGCGGGCTCGTCCCCGACTTCTCGGCCGCCGCGGAGGTCTCGCACCGCGCCAGGGCCAACGGCACGGCAGTCCACATCGACGGCGCCCGGCTGTTCAACGCCCCAGGTCGCCTCCGGGATCCCGGTCGCGCGCTGGGCGGCTCTGGCCGACACCGTCACGTTCTGCTTCTCCAAGGGTCTTGGCGCCCGGCGGGCGCGGGGGAGGCGTCCGCCTTCGTGGGAAGCCTCGCCCGCAACGGAGTCCGTGCGAAGACGTACGGCGGCAGGTGGGTTCGACTCGTCACGCACAAGGACGTGAGCGACGAGGACCTTCATGCGGCCCTGGCAGCGGTCGAGCGGACCGTGCGGCACGTTCTCCGAAGCTGACCTTCGCACCGACCTCCGCCGTTCGCGAGCCGTCGTCGCCAAGCGTCGGCCGATGCCGCGTCCTACGACGTCGGCGTCGATACCGACCGCCCGCCCACGCGGTCCAGGGGAATGACCTCCTGCCTCCTTCGTCCGGGTGCGGCATGCCGCTTTTGGCGTAATGAGCTGGGCGGGCTGTTCGGCCGTGTCAGCCTGTGGTCTTGTTTGATCACGGTCGTGCCGGGAGGCCGGGGTGTACCGCTCGCGTGAGTGGCTGTACGAACGGATCCGTCGTGGCGGCCCGGCGGATCCCACGGTTTCGGCACGGGCTTGCGACCGCGGGCAGGATCTGGTGTCGGCGGTGCACCGCAATGGCCGGATCACCGTGCCGCGAGCGAACGAGGCGCTGGCCCTGGGCGGGCGGCAGCTCGTCGCCCGGCACTTCAGACTCACTCGCCGCTACGCCTGCCACGACATCCTGGAGATTCTCCTGGTCAAGCCCGGTGCATCCGCTGGGCCGCCGCTCTGGCGCAGGCCTGGGCTCAGCACGGCTTCACTGCCACTCATGAGGCGTTCCGGTCGGCAGCGAAGACCAAGGTCGGTGAACATGAGGGCACCCGGGTGCTGATCGAGGCGCTGCTGTCGCACCGGCAGTTGCCGGCCGCGGCGGTCATCGGCGGCATGCAGGCTGCTCTCGGCTTCGGCTCGGTCCGCATCGGCCTGGTGGCCATCGAGGTCCGCCAGTGCGACGCCGCCTGTGAGGAGACGGGCGGCAGTCCGGCTGAGGGGGCGAAGGCCATCTCGCGGCACGCCCTGCGGTTGCCGCCCGATCCGCGTCCACTCCCGGACATGAGCACGTACGACCGGCTGCTGAAGCCGGTCACCAGCACCACCTCGAAGAAGGACACGAGCGCATGAGCCCCGTGAGGACCGCCCCCACCGATAGGGACGCCGAGGCCGGCTTTGAACATCAGGTGCCGCCGCGGCGGACGCCGCTGCCGGAGACGGAACCGGAGGACGCGATCATGGACCTATACGTCCTCCCGAAGGTGGGCACTGCGATCGCTGAAGCAGGGGGCTCCAAGCCGCTGTTCCAGGTCTTCACCGAGCGGGAGGAGCGCAAGGCCACCGCGGTGGCTTCCCACGCCCCCCGCGGCGCGTGGGGCCAGACCTACATCGACCCTCGTCGATGCGCGGCGATCGCCGACCGGCTCAGCCGCAAGGGCACGCTGACGCAGACCGGCACTGACTCCTACCGGTTGAAGTCCAGCGAGAGCGAGCACCTGTTCAGCAGGCGATCGTGATGGTGGCGGGAAAGAAGGGGGAAGGGGCGGAGCGGCCGCCCCGCCCCGACCTGCTGGCGCGTCTGGACAGCGAGCTGGGCCGGATCGATGAGCAGCTGCGCGCTCTGGCCGGCGCCAAGCACCGGGTCCAGGGGCTGCTGGAGGCGGTGGTGGCCATCACCCGGGAGGTGGAACTGCACGCGGTACTGCACCGCATCGTGACCACCGCCATGGACCTGGTCGGCGCCCGCTACGGGGCACTGGGAGTGCTCGACGAGTCCGGCGAGTTCCTGGAGCAGTTCATCGTCGTCGGCCTGTCCGAGCAGGAACGGTCGGCCTTGGCAGAGGTGGGGTTCCCTCGCGGTCGGGGCGTGCTCGGGCACCTGATCCGCCACCCCGAACCCTTGCGGGTGGACGACATCTCCTCCCACCCGTCCTCGGTCGGGTTTCCGCCCGGCCACCCGCCCATGCGCACCCTCCTGGGCGTCGCCGTCAGCGTCCGCGGTGACATCTACGGCGACCTCTACCTCTCCGAGCGACGTGACGGACGGCCCTTCGACGTGCACGACGAGACCATCGTCGTCGCCCTTGCCCGCGCCGCCGGTATCGCGATTGACAACGTCCGGCTCTTCGAACAGGTTCGTACCGGATCCGAGCAGTTCCAGCGGCGTCTGCTGCCGGCGCTGCCCGACATGCGGCCCTTCGACGCCGCCGCCATCTACCGGCCCGCTGCCAAACCCCACCATTTGGGCGGCGACTGGTACGACGCCATCCTGCTTCCGGACGGCGCGGTGGCGGTCGTCATCGGCGACGTGGTCGGTCACGATCTGCATGCCGCCGCCGCCATGGCCTCCACCCGCAACATGATGCGCGCTCTGCTGTTCACCCTGCGGACTCCGCCCAGCGCGGTCCTCGCCCAGCTCGATCGCACCCTGGAGGCCATCACCGACAACCCCGTCACCACCACCAGCCTGGCGCGCATCGAACCCGCGGGGGCTGCCTGGAGGCTGCACTGGAGCTCTGCAGGCCACGTCCCCCCTTTGCTGATCGCCCCGGGCGGCCGGGCGGAATACCTGTTCATGGAGCCCGGACTACCACTGAACGTCGACGTCGGGCAGCCCCGCCCCGACCACACCCACCCCCTGCCCCCGGACACCACCGTGGTCTTCTTCACCGACGGCCTCATCGAGCATCCCAACCACCCCCTCGACGAGAGCCTGGACGAACTCGCCGAACTCGCCACCACACACGCGGCCCTGCCTCTGCAGGACTTCGTGCAGGCCCTGGCCGACCACCATCCCAGCGACGCGCACGACGACATGGCCATCCTCGCCTTGCGCACCCCACGCTGAAGCCGCACGGACCCACTGCGGCCAAGAGGAAGATCCCTTGGGTCACACATCCCTCCGAGTGGTCACCCAAGCAATCCCGGCAGAGCACATTGCGAAAGGTCGTACAGATGAGCGGCGGTGTCGTGGATCCGGGAGGGTCAGCCAACGGTGGACGAGGGAGCAGAGCCGAAGGGAAGACCTCCCGATGACCGTTGCGAGCCGCGACAAGCTCCGGAGCGGTGGCATGACGGCCCTGCAGATCGGCGCCGTTGCCGCGCTGTACTGCGCCTCCGGCAAGCTGGGACTCTTCCAGGAGTTCATGCGCGGCCAGGTCACGCCGCTGTGGCCTCCGACCGGCATCGCCTTGGCCGGCCTGCTCCTGATCGGCCTGCGGGTCTGGCCCGGGATCGCGCTCGGCGCCCTCCTCATCGACATCCCGCTGGGTCCGTCAACGCCCGCCGTACTCGCCATCACGACAGGCAACACACTCGCGCCCCTCTGCTCCTACGCACTCCTTCGCCGCAGCGGGTTCCGCACCCAGATGAACCGCTTCCAGGACGCGCTCGCACTGGTCTTCCTCGGCGCGCTCACCGGCACGCTCATCAGCGCGACCGTGGGCAGCAGCATCCTGAGCGTCGCTCACGCGCTGCCCGGCGACGGGTTCTGGCTCACCTGGTGGATCTGGTGGACCGGCGACGCCATGGGCGTCCTGCTGGTCGCGCCGCTGCTGCTCGTCCTCCGCTCGGCGCACTGGCCGAAGGGCACACCGCCATCCCGATGGGCGGAGGCATCGCTGCTTGTCGCGGCCACCATCGGCGTCGGGCTCCTCGAAACCTTCCCCGCACCGCTGCTCTTCCTTGGTTTCCCGCTGCTGACCTGGGCAGCCTTCCGCTTCCAGCGCGCCGGAGCCACGCCCTGCGCGCTGGCCGTATCCACCTTCGCCATCCTCGCCGTCACGCACAGGGCAGGCCCGTTCGCCAATCACACGCTGCTCACCGACATGATTTCACTGCAGGCGTTCAACGGCGCCGCCGCGCTGACCGCGCTACTGCTCGCCGCGGCCATCACTGAGCGAAACCAGACCCAGGAAAAGATCGAAGAGGCCTGCAGGCGACTCTCCGAGATGGTGGCGAGAGCCGCACCGGACACCGGCGGCCCGCTGGCGCTTCCCAACCACCAGGGCGACGAGGGAGAGACCGGCGGACAGACCCGAGCGTCGTGATCAATCAGCACTTGCGATATGGGACCGGGCCCGCCGAACCACGCCTGTCAGGGACGCAGATTGCCGATCATGGCCTCGAGTTGGTAGCGCAGGAGTTTGGTGCGGATCGCGCCCGGCATCACGGACTCGGCGGTGATCGCCTCGCCGGCCCACCGCTTGGTCGCCTCGACGGCGAAGAGCGCGTAGGCGGTCCAGCCGTACTTCTGACCGCCGCCCACCAAGCCCTGGGCGCGACGGCCGGCCGAGGTCCGGACCGGGTGATCCATCGTGTCTCTGGTCCAACGCAACCTGTTGTTACACTGGTAGAGACGTTGATCGTTTGTTGAGGAGCCGAGACATGGTGGTGGACGACGACATCTCCGGGTGATACCCGGACCCGACAGGCCACTTGGCTGGTGCGTGGAAGCGCCGCCGATGTGGCCTCGCTGTCGTCCCCTTTTTCCTCCTGTCTGCTGCTGGGGCAGAAGTGTCTTCCCTGCCCCCTCCCCACGAGGTCACCTCCATGTCCGACGCTTCCGTCGTCTGCTCGAACCTGTCCTTCACCTGGCCCGACGACTCTCTCGTCTTCCAGGACCTGTCCTTCACCGTAGGATCTGGCCGCACCGGCCTCGTCGCGCCCAACGGTGCCGGCAAGAGCACGCTGCTCAAGCTCATCGCCGGTGAACTGCGGCCCGGCACTGGGTCGGTCTCCGTCGCCGGCACCCTCGGCTACCTCCCCCAGAGCCTCCCCCTGACCGGCGACCTCACGGTCGCCGAGGTGCTGGACGTCGCCGCGATCATCCGGGCCATCGACGCCGTGGAGTCCGGGGACGTCGACGAAAAACACTTCACCACCATCGGCGACGACTGGGACATCGAGGAACGCACCCGCGCTCAACTCGACCGCCTCGGTCTGGCCGACCTCACCCTGGATCGCAGCCTGAGCACCCTCAGCGGCGGCCAGGTCATCTCTCTTGGTCTCGCTGCCCAGTTGCTGAAGCGGCCCGACGTGCTGCTGCTCGACGAGCCCACCAACAACCTCGACCTCGACGCCCGGCACAAGCTCTACGACGTGCTGGAGGACTTCAACGGCTGCCTGCTCCTGGTCAGCCACGACCGCGCCCTGCTCGACCGCATGGAACGCGTCGCCGAACTCGACCGCGGCGAACTGCGCTTCTACGGCGGCAACTTCACCGAGTACGAAGAGGCCGTGCGGGCCGAGCAGGAAGTCGCCGAGAAGAACGTCCGCAACGCCGAGCAGGAGCTGAAGCGGGAGAAGCGGGAGATGCAGCAGGCCCGCGAGCGCGCCGAACGCCGGCAGAGCAACGCCGCCCGTAACCTGAAGAGCGCCGGTCTGCCTCGTATCTTCGCCGGCAACATGAAGCGGGGCGCGCAGGAGTCCGCGGGCCGGGCGGGCCAGATGCACGCAGGCCGGGTCAGCGAGGCGAAGGCCCGGCTGGACGAGGCCGGGCGCGCGCTGCGCGAGGAGCAGCGCATCACGCTGGACCTGCCGGACACCAACGTGCCCGCCGGACGCAACCTGTTCCTCGGCGAGCAACTCCGCGTCCGGCTCGGCGACAAGGACGTGTTCGCCGGCCAGGGCGTCGACCTCACCATCCGGGGTCCGGAGCGCATCGCGCTGACCGGTCCCAACGGTGCCGGCAAGAGCACGCTGCTGCGTCTGCTCAACGGCGACCTGACACCACAGAGCGGCGAGATCAAGCGGGCCGACGGCCGTATCGCCTACCTCTCGCAGCGCCTCGACCTGCTGGATCTGGACCGTACGGTCGCCGAGAACTTCGCCGACTACGCCCCGAAGCGGCCGGAGGCCGAGCGGATGAACCTGCTCGCCCGCTTCCTCTTCCGGGGGCCTCGCGCCCATCTGCCCGTCGGGGTGCTCTCCGGAGGCGAGCGGCTGCGCGCCACCCTGGCCTGTGTGCTGTGTGCGGAGCCGGCTCCGCACCTGCTGCTTCTGGACGAGCCGACGAACAACCTCGACCTGGTCAGCGCAGGCCAGTTGGAGAGCGCCCTGAACTCCTACCAGGGGGCCTTCGTGGTGGTCAGCCACGACGAGCGGTTCCTGCGCGAGATCGGCGTGAACCGGTGGCTGCGACTGGCCGACGGCGAGCTGAAGGAGACAGGGGCCCCTGAGATGTGAGCCGCCGGCGTGTCGACCTGGCCCGCGTCCGAGGCATGCCGCCCCGCGGGCCGAGCACCGATCACGTTGGACGGACCCCAAATGCCTCAGCCCGCTCTGCTCGCCCACGACCTCGTCCACACCCTCGGCGACCGACGGCTGCTCGACGGTGTCTCCCTGACCGCCTCGCCCGGGCACCGCATCGGGCTGATCGGGGAGAACGGCGTCGGCAAGTCGACCCTGCTGCGCCTGCTGGCCGGGACGGACAAGCCCGACGCCGGCAGCATCACGCGCCCGCCCGACCTGGGCTTTCTTCAGCAAGAGATGCCCTACGACGCCGACGCGACGATCGCCGACGTACTCGACGACGCCCTGCGCGAAGCCAGGGAGGACCTCGCCGAGCTGGAACGACTCAGCGAGCAGGTCGCGCGGACCGCGCAGGATGCGCCCGAGTACGCCGGCCTGCTCGACGCGTACGGCGTCCGGCTCGAACAGGCCCAGGAACGGGAGGCCTGGGACGCCGACCGGCGCGCCGTGCTCGTGCTCGACGGCCTCGACCTCGGCGCCTTCGGACATGACCGGACGCTCGGGTCGCTGTCCGGCGGGCAGCGCGGCCGGCTCGTGCTGGCCGCGCTGCTGGTCCGGCGGCCCTCCGCGCTGCTGCTGGACGAACCGACCAACCATCTCGACGACGGTGCCGCCGCCTTCGTCGAGGACCAGGTATGCACCCTGCCGGGGGTCGTCGTGGTGGCCAGTCACGACCGGGCCTTTCTGGACGCCGTGTGCACGGACCTGATCGACCTCGACCCCGCGATGGACGGTCCGGTCCGCCACGGCGGCAACTACAGCGCCTACCTGGCCGAGAAGCGTGCCGAGCGGGACCGCTGGGAGCGACGCTGGGCCGAGGAACAGGAGGAACTGGCCGCGCTGCGGGTCTCCGCTCAGGTCACCGCGCACCGCGTCGCACCGGACCGGGGACCGCGCGACAACGAGAAGATGGGCTATGGCCACCGTGCGGGCCGGGTCCAGAGCCAGATCTCCCGGCGGGTGCGCAACGCCATCCGCCGCCTGGAGGAGCTGGAGCGCTCCCAGGTCGGTGAGCCGCCGAAGCCGCTGCGGTTCAAGAGCACGGCGCTCGCGGCACCGGGGGCGGAGGGCGACGGTCCGCTGGTGTCCCTGGACGACGTACGGGTACCTGGCCGGCTTGCACCGGTGAGTGCGCAGGTTTCGGCGACCGACCGTCTGCTGGTCACCGGTGGGAACGGGGCCGGGAAGTCGACTCTGCTGGCCGTGCTCGCCGGGCGGCTCGCGCCCGAGGGCGAGGTGCGGCGGCGGCGCGGACTGACCGTGGGCCTGCTCGCCCAGGACACCGTCTTCGACCGGCCGGGCCGGTCCGTCCGGGACACCTATGAGCTGGCGCTGGGAGCCGAGCGGGCCGAGGCAGTACCGCTGGGCTCGCTCGGTCTGATGCACGAAGCGGACCTGGACAAGCCCGTCGGCCGGCTCTCGGTCGGACAGCGCAGGCGGCTCGCGCTGGCGCTGCTGGTGGCGCGACCGCCGCAGTTGCTGCTGCTTGACGAACCCACCAACCACCTGTCGCCGCGCCTGTGCGACGAATTGGAGGCGGCGCTGGGCACCGGTCCCGGCGCGATCGTGCTGGCCAGCCACGACCGCTGGCTGCGGGAGCGCTGGCAGGGAGGGGAGATCCGGCTCGGCTCCGACCTCGAGCGCTGGGGCAGTGCGGGTCACAGGCTTCGCGCCGGTGGACACCGCCAGACCGCGCAGGGGGTCCCCGCCAGGAACTGTTAGGACTGAACTGGACAGAGGTTCCTGCCGCTTGACGTGCACCCGCCGCGAGCTCGTCGTCGGTGGAGCCTCCTGCGCGGTTGCGGCACCGAAGGGGGCGGCCGCCGGGCGGGGCAGGCAACGGTGAACGCGCCGGAGCGGCACTTGGTACTCGACCTCGGCGACGACGCCTACACCGCCAGCCGCCCGCACCCGATGATCGACCCGACGGTCCGTGCCGCCCATCTGCGCGCCGCGCTGCACGACCCGAACACCGCCGCAGTCGTCCTCGACGTGGTCCTCGGCCACGGCGCGGGCCCCGACCCGGCCGCCGCCCTCGCCGCCGAACTGGACCGGGTCCCGGCGTCCGAACGGCCCCCCGTGCTCGCGTTCGTCGTCGGCACCGAGCGCGACCCGCAGGGCACCGCAGCCCAGCGGAGCCGCCTCGCGCAGGCGGGCGCCCACCTCGCCCCGACCAGTACGGACGCGGCCGAATGGGCCGTGGCCCTGACCGGCTCGGCGGCACACGGCCCCGTAGGGACACGGAACTTGACGTCGACCGGATGACCCGCCGCCCGTATCGGCAAGACCACGTCAGGAGACCCCACGTGAACGCTCCCACCACGCCCGCCCTGCTCGGCGCGGGCGACGCCCCGGCCCGGATCGCCGCCGTCGGCGTCGCCGGCTTCGCCGACGTCCCGCGCACCGCGGGCGCCCAGGTCGACGCCCTCGAGTGGCGTCCGCCGGCCGGCGGCGACCCGGACATCGGCTGGAACCTTGCCGAGCTCACCGACCACCCGCTCGTCGAGGAGGCCAACCGCACCGCCGTGGCACGCCTGCTGGCCGCCCGGCCGCTGTGGCGCGACGTCCGCCCGGCCCGCGAGGTGCTGCCCGTCCTCGACGACCGCGCCACCGGCGAACGTGTCCTGCTGCACGCCGGACCCCCCATCGGCTGGGCCGACATGTGCGGACCGATGCGCGCCGGCGTGATCGGCGCCGCCTTACTCGAAGGCTGGGCCGACACCCCGGAGAAGGCCGAACTCCTCGCTGACTCCGGTGCGTTGCGCTTCGAGCCGTGTCACCACCACGAGGCCGTCGGGCCGATGGGCGGCATCACGTCCCCGTCCATGCCGGTGCTCGTCGTCGAGGACCCGGCCAGCGGGCGCCGTGCGTACGCCAACCTCAACGAAGGCGCCGGACGCTGTCTGCGCTACGGCGCCCTCGGCGACGTCATGGAGCGGCTGCGCTGGATGGCCGACGTACTCGCCCCCACCCTGGACACCGTCCTGGGCACCCTGCCCGAGGGGGTCGACCTGCGTGCGATCACCGCGCAGGCCCTCCAGATGGGCGACGAGTGCCACAGCCGCAACACGGCCGCGTCCGCGCTGCTCCTGCGGGAGATCGCCGCCCCGCTGGCCCGGACGGAGCACGGCCCGGACGTCCTGGAGTTCCTCGCCGCCAACCACTACTGGTTCCTGAACTTCTCCATGGCCGCCTCCAAGCTGGCCACGTCCGCCGCGCACGGCGTGCCCCACTCCACCCTCGTCACCGCGTTCGCCCGCAACGGCGTCGAGGTCGGCATCCGCGTCAGCGGCCTCGGCGACACCTGGTTCACCGCGCCCGCCGCCCGCATCGAGGGGCTCTACTTCGCCGGATACGGGCCCGAGGACGCCAACCCCGACATCGGCGACAGCGCCATCACCGAGACCAACGGCCTCGGCGGCTTCTCGCTCGCCGCCGCCCCCGCGATCACCGGGTTCGTCGGCGGCACCGTCGACCAGGCGCTGCGCACCAGCCGCGACATGGCCCGCATCACCCTCGCCCGGCACGAGGCGTACCGACTGCCCGCGCTGGGCGGCCTCGGCTCGCCCGTGGGGATCGACCTGCGTGCCGTCGTCGACACCGGCATCGAACCGGTCGTCACCACCGGCATCGCCCACCGCGAGCCGGGCATCGGGCAGATCGGCGCCGGACTCGTGCACGCCCCGATGGAGTGTTTCGTCAAGGCGCTCGCCGCCTTCCCCGTATCGCGGGACGAGGAGCCGGAGGACACCCGGACGCCATGAGCCCGACCGCCCTGCCGGGCCTGGTCAGCGCACTGGCCCGCGACGTCCTGACGGGCCCTGCCCGTCCCGCCCGCGTCATCGCCGTCGCCCGGCAGGCGCTGTATCTGCTCCCGCACGGGCAGCGGGAACCGCTCGCCCTGGTGGTGCCCGGCGCCGTGCGGGTGCCGGCCGCCGTCGTCCTGCCGCGCGCCGCGGGGGAACGGCCCTTCCACGGGCTGACCCCCGGCCGCACGGGACGCGTCGGGGCCGGCCGGATCGCGATCGGACCCCTGTGCCTGACCACGGGGGAGTTCTGGGCGCCGCCCCGCGCCCAGGACACCCCACCCGGCCCGGTCCTCGACCGGCTCGCGACGCTCCGCCCGCCCCGGCCGCTGCCGCCCGAGGTCCGCCCCGCCGCCCGTGCCCTCGTGCGCATGCTCGCGCACGGCGGCACCGTGGCCCGGCGGCGTGCGGCCCACGCCCTGCTCGGCCGCGGCCCCGGCGCGACACCCTCCGGGGATGACTTCCTGTGCGGGCTGCTGCTCGCCGCCCGGGTGCAGCCGCGCCCGCCGGACTGGCTCGCGGCACTCGCACACGTCGCGGCAGAGGCGGACGCGCTGACGCCGCCGGTCTCCTCGGCCCTTCTTCGGCATGCCGCCGAAGGCCTGTGCATCCCTCAGGTCGCGGTGCTGCTGCGGGCCGCCGCGACCGGCGGCGACCCGTCCGGCCCGGTCACCGCCCTGCTTGCCGTCGGCCACAGTTCGGGGTGCGACCTGCTGCACGGCCTGTGCGCGGGAGCGCGCCTGGCGACGCGCGCCCGCGACGGGGTCGGGCCGGGATCCACACCGCCGTGATGTTCAGGACCCCTTGATGCCGTGGTCCGACGGCTCGCGCCCGTACCGGGAGGGCGTGGCGCCGCCGATGGCCCGCGGCCGATGTCGCTCAACGCCCGCACCGAACGGTTCATGAGGCAGACGCACGGCCGCCCAGGCCTCGCCTTCCTCCGCCTTCGTATCCTCCTGCGGTGACCGCCACGCAGCGCGACCACCGACTTCGGGACAGAGCCATTCGCTGGACAGTGACTCCACCCGAAAGGAGGCGAAAGCCGCTCGGCCGGACAGGCGGCGCGCGATCTCGGGTAATCCCTTGCAGCGGGCTGAGAACCGACGGCCGCGGCCCGGAACCCGGCGGTCGCGGTCAGGGCGAGGCTCGTAGGTGTGTACACGGAAGGCAAAGGCGGCCCGTACCGACGGGGCGGGCGGCGCCGACCAGGGTGCGGACGGGCCGACCGTATTCCGCACGTGACACACGCTCGTCCCATAGCTGAATACAAACTGGTTCGCCGGGACTGGCTGCGAGAAGCCGCAGGTGAGCGGGCTCGACCCGGAGGCCGGACGCGGGAGGTAACACATGTGCGGGATCACCGGCTGGGTGTCCTTCGACCGTGATCTGCGGTCCGAGAGCGCGATCTTGGACGCGATGACCGAGACCATGTCCTGCCGGGGCCCGGACGACCGGGGCACCTGGGCCGAGGGTCCTGTGGCCCTCGGCCACCGCAGACTCGCGATCATCGACCTTCCCGGCGGGCGGCAGCCGATGAGCGTCCGGACACCTGAGGGCACCGTGGTGCTCGTCTACTCGGGGGAGACCTACAACTTCACCGAACTGCGCCGCGAGCTGACCGGTCTGGGCCACCACTTCACGACCGACTCGGACACCGAGGTGGTCCTGCACGCCTACCTCGAATGGGAGGAGGGGCTCGCCAGGCGGCTCAACGGCATGTTCGCCTTCGCGGTGTGGGACGGCCGCCACAACCGGCTCGTGATGGTCCGCGACCGTATGGGGATCAAGCCGTTCTACTACTACCCGACCTCCGACGGCGTGCTGTTCGGCTCCGAGCCCAAGGCCATCCTCGCCCATCCGCTGGCCCCCGCCCGGGTCCGCCTCGACGGACTGCGGGAAATGTTCGCGATGGTCAAGACGCCCGGACACGCCGTATGGGACGGCATGCGCGAACTGGAGCCCGGCACCGTCGTCACCGTCGACCGGCAGGGGATGCGCCGACGCGTCTACTGGCAGCTTCAGACCCGTCCGCACACCGACGACCGCGCCACCACCATCGCCACCGTACGCTCACTGCTCGACGACATCGTCCGCCGCCAGCTCGTCGCCGACGTCCCCCGCTGCATGCTGCTGTCGGGAGGCTTGGACTCCTCTGCGCTGACCGCCCTGGCCGCCCGCCAACTGGCCGAGCACGGCGAGAAGGTGCGCAGCTTCGCCGTGGACTTCGTGGGACACGCCGACGACTTCGTCGCCGACGAGCTGCGCGCCACACCCGACAGCCCGTACGTGCACGACGTCGCCCACGCCTCCGGCACCGAGCACCAGGACATCGTCCTCGACGCGCAGGCCCTCGCCGACCTCGACGTACGGGCGGAGACGATCCGGGCGCGCGACCTGCCCGTGGGTATCGGTGATTTGGACTCCTCGCTCTACCTGCTCCTCCGGGCGATCCGCGAGCACTCCACGGTCGCGCTGTCCGGCGAGTCGGCCGACGAGGTCTTCGGCGGCTACCTTCAGTTCTTCGACGAGGAGGCCCGGCGCGCCGACACCTTCCCGTGGATGGCCCAGGCCCAGCGCTTCGGCAGCGACTCCGGCGTCCTGAGCCCCGCTCTGACCAAGGCCCTGGACCTGAAGACGTACATCGCCGACAGCTACGGCACCGCCGTCTCGGACATCCGCCGCCTCGACGGGGAGAGCGACTTCGAGTACCGGATGCGGAAGATCTGCCATCTGCACCTGACCCGGTTCGTACGGGTCCTGCTGGACCGCAAGGACCGCCTGAGCATGGCGGTCGGGCTGGAGGTGCGGGTGCCGTTCTGCGACCACCGGCTCGTCGAGTACGTGTACAACGCCCCCTGGTCGCTGAAGTCGTTCGACGGGAGGGAGAAGAGCCTGCTCAGGGAGGCGACCGCCGACCTGATTCCGCGGTCCGTGTACGACAGGACCAAGAGCCCCTACCCGTCGACCCAGGACCCGAAGTACGCCGTCGCCATCCAGGAACACGTCAGGGACATCCTCGCCCGCCCGTCCCACCCGGTCTTCGACCTGCTCGACCGGGACCGGGTGCACCAAGCAGCCCACCGGGACGCCCCGCAGGTGACGCTGGCGTCGCGGCGCGGTCTCGAACGCACCGTGAACCTGGCACTGTGGCTGGACCTGTACAAGCCGGAACTGACACTCACCTGACGACGGGCACACCGCGGGCCGGTCCCGTCGGCGCCCGCCGGCGGGACCGGCCCGCGGTGTGCCATCGGGCGCCGGTTCGGCCTGGGCTCACCACGGACTCAGGTCTTGCCGGCGGACATCCGCGGGTCTCACGCCCACCGCCGTGCCCCGCCCCCGCACCGTGACGGACGACGCCGGTTCCGGACTGGAGAGCGCCAACCGGTACGCTCATTCCGCAACACGACGCGAAGGGGAGTTCATTGGCGCGGGTTGCGGTGATCGGCGGGGGTATCAGCGGTCTGGGGACGGCGCTCATGCTTGGCCGACGGGGCCACACGGTCACGTTGTTCGAGCAGGACGTGCGGCAGGCCGAAGAGGACCTGGACCGGGACTTCTTCCACTGGGACAGGCCCCGGGTCCCGCAGGCCGTCCAGCCCCACTCGCTGCTCGCGCCCGTACGTACCGTGTTGCGCGGCGAGACCCCTGATGTCTACACCGACCTGCTGGCACGGGGAGCCCGGGAGTACCACGAGTTCGACCGGTTCGGTGAGCATCCGCCGCGTCGGGCCGGCGATGACGACTTGGTGACGCTGCGCACCCGCCGCATTGTGCTGGAGGCCGCCCTGACCGCGGCCGTGCGGCGCGAACCCGCCGTTGAGATACGGCGAGGCTTCCGGGTGCGCGCCCTCACTCTCCAGGAGGGCCGCCCCGCCCGGGTCACCGGCGTGCAGGTGGGCGCGGAAAGGTACCAGGCGGACCTCGTCGTCGACGCGTCCGGTCGTCGCTCGCCGGTGCCTGCCTGGCTGATCGCGGCCGGCTGCCGCCCGCCCGTGGTCGACAGCCACCGCACCGGGATCGCTTATCTGTGCCGCTGGTACCGCCTGCGCGCCGACGGCCCGCGTGACCCTGGACGGGTGAAGACCGGCTCGGCCGCACCGTTCGCGCTCGCCGGCGTCTTCCCTTCCGACAACGACACCTTCGCGGTGAGCCTGGTGCTCTCCACGGGTGATCCGACCCGCGGCGCGCTCACCGACCCTGCCGTGTTCGAGGCCGTCGCTCGCCGCTTCCCTGCGACCGCCGCCTGGCTCGACCTGGCCCCCGAACCGCGCTCCGCCGTCCTGGCGATGGCCGGCCTGGACAACCGCTGGACCGCCCTCGCCGACGAAGACGGACCCATCGTCACCGGCCTGGTCAACGCCGGGGACAGCCTCATCCACACCAATCCCACCTTCGGTCATGGCGCCGCCCTCGGCCTGCGTGCCGCCCAGCACCTCGCCACCCACGTCGACCGGATCGCCGAGGACCCCACGGGCTACCACACGTGGACGGCGAAGGCCCTCCGACCGTGGTTCGACGCGCAGGTGACCGCCGACCGCGCCGACGAGCAACGCCCTTCACATGACTGACAGGGATCCGCTTGTGCCGGCACTCACCGGCCTCCTCGTCGACCTCGTGTGGTGGCTGGAGAGCTGCGAGGACGAGGAAGTGGATCCCGACTCCGCGGTGAAGATGATGGAGAGCGTGGGCTGGGTGCTCCTGCAACTGCCCTCAGATCAACGCCAACGGCTCTTGCAGGTGCTCGCGGACCTGGCCGAAGCGGAGCAAGACCCTGCACGGCACGAGTTCCTGGAGTCGTTCCCCTTCGCAATCGGCCTGGTCGAAGACCAAAAGAGCTGAGGCGAGGCCGGTTGGTAGGCGCCAGGTCAGCCACAACTGATCACCGGCGGCCGTGACCTGCGGCCGCCTTGTCGATCAACATCCTGACCTGCTGCTGAGCTGTCGGCAGTTGTCGACGTTGCTCACCGTTGAGCGCCCTTCCACGGCCCGAGGACGGCCCGGGAGGCGCTCATGCGTGAGCACCGCATTAGGAGCGAGGTTGGTGATCACTCGTGTCTCAGCTGTGCAGTCGGATTCCCGCCTGTAGCCCCAGCACGGTGTCTCCTGAGGCATCCTGTCCGCCATGACATCGATCCGCGCGGTGGCGATCGGCCTTCTTGCAGGGGGCGCCGGAGCCCTGATCTTCGATCCCAGGGGTGAAGGACTTGACCACGTGCGTCTCGCCATGCTGATGGGATTGCTGGCAGGCCAGCTCCTCACGATCCCGGTCTCACTAATCGGTGGAGTCGTTTGGGCGCTCGCACGGAAGGGCAGGCCTGTTCGTCTTTACGATCTTTCCATGGGTCCCCTGCTCGTGGCCTTGGGCGCTCTGGTTGTGACCCAGGCGTGGGCAGTGGTGAATTGGCTCAGCACCGAGCCGACCCCCGGCGGCGTTGGCGATCCGGACGGCGAGACATCTATAGAGCTGATTGCGGGCCTTTCCGGGTGTCTGATGGTCCTCGTTGGCTTGGCGTTGCTGGCGAATGGCGTCCGGTCGAGTCGGCGGCTGGCACGAGCGTGAGGGACAGACCACCCTGACCCACCACTCACCCCGGCTCCCATCCCGTCCGCCGTCGACGCTGAGGGGTCTCAGGTCTCCGGACAGGAGTCTGTAAATCTGCCGGCTCAGCCTTCCCAGGTTCGAGTCCTGGCGCCGCCACGCTAGTGGGAATCGGCCCCTGACCAGCAAGTTTGGTCGGGGGTCGCTCTCTTTTCCACCCAACCCCTGTGCCCGTCGTTCCCCGCGGTTCCCCCGTTGTTCTGGCACGCTCGTGGCACGATGTGGTGATCTTGACCACGTGGTCGGCAAACTCTGACCCGGTCGTGCGCTGTCACCGCTGACTGGTATCTATGGGCCGCATGAATCTTGAGCAGGCAGATCCTAAGGACCTCGCGGTGCTCCGTGCGGCCTTCGCTGTCGACGACGGCGGTCAGTCCGCGCTGGGTTGGGACGCGGTGCGAGCCTTTGAAGCGGAGCACGGCATAGTTCTGCCGGAGCCATATCGGACCTTCGTTGCGGAGATCACCGACGGCTCGTACTCCGGTCCGCCGGACTACGGGTTGGTTGGCCTGGCAGAGCTGCCCGATGACTGGGGGGACGACTCGGAACGTGACCTGAGCCAGCCCTTCCCCCTCACCTCGCAGTGGCTGTGGGAAGAGGACGACTCAGAGCCGTTGGAGGAAACGGACTTGATCAGGGGTCGAGTCTTCGATCACGGGTCAATCGTCCTCGGAACGGACGGATGCGGCATGTACTGGCACCTCATCGTCACCGGCCTGCATCGTGGACACGTCTGGGTGATCACCGGAGAAGGTGCCACTCCGTTCGGAGCCGAGTTCGGGTACACCACGGCTGAGCCGGGATTCGCTGGGTGGGTTAAGCACTGGGCTGCCAACAAGCCCTGGTTTGACGCTGCGTGACGAGGTAGAACAACGGGGCGTGCGGTCCAGCAGGCGTACGAGCGGTCGGCGGAACGACTTTGGCCGGGAGTTTCAATGACCCAGTCAAGCGCCACCGCGCTCGGGTCCTGGAGCGCCAGTTTGGAAGATCGCGTACGCGGGTGGGCGCTGACGTGGCGAGACGGTGACCTGCGCGTTCCTGGGACGCTTACCGCCGTTCCCTGCTGGTCGCTGCTCGGTCGGGCATGCAAGGGGCACGCTGCCCACCCTCGCGGAGCCGACCGCCCCAGCCCCGACGTGTTCTGACCTCCAGCCCCGTGTGCCTGCCTCTTGGGCGGGAGCGGACGGCTGGCGGTGCCGAGCGGGGCGGAGACATGAGCGCTGGCGCCGCCGACCGCCCGCGCCCGCCCGGAGGAGCGAAGCGACGACGGGTGCTTGATGAAGTAGAGAAACTCTTACCGCGCTTACCGCGTGCCCTGCTTCTCTGCACTTCACCGGTTCTGGTGATCCTCCGGTTGGCGGCTGCTCCTCCGCCTAGGGTGTCGATCACGTTCAAGTCAGGGGTGGGGTGAAGCACCGCGCCACCGCCGCACTTGTCGCCGTCGCCGCCCTCGCAGCGCTCGACTTTTCTGGAGGTCGCCGGGGCGGCCAGCCGCCCCCGGACCATATTTTTGAGAGGAATTGCCGTGAATCTGGCAAATGAGGCGACGGACCCTGGGCCGATCCCCTTCTGCATGGCAGCCGCCGGTGGCGCATACTTTCTGGGGATGGCTTATCTGCTGTGGTTCAACCTCCGCGGATACGGCGCGCGCCTGGTGCGCCTGTGGTATTCCGCCTCCCCTTACCGGGTCCCCGACGGGTACGGCTTGATATGGCGAGCCCGCCTGTTCGCCGTGGTGTGCTTCGTGGGTGGCGTGGCAGCGGCGACAATTTCCGTCCTGGGATTCCTCGGCAAATTCCCGCCGAGCTGACCGGCGGTCAGTTCGGCTTCGAGGAGACCGGGCCGCGGCCCGTCAGTTCGCCGGCTTGTCGTGGCTGCGCCCGGTGGCTGCCAGCGCTCGCCCGCCTGATCGGCGGGCGTCGCCGGCTCGGGCGGAAACCCGTTAGGAGTTCTTAGACACTCACCCGCGGGCCGCGGTACGCGGCTCGGTCGGTGCTGGGGATGGGGTCGCGGGTCAGTGTCACAACCACCGGCCCCTGACACCGCCCTTGGTCTCCCTGGCTCGGACACGGAGGCAGCAGTCCGCGCCGCCCTCGTGTCACGAGCCGCCAGGGATCGAATGCGGACCGGTCAGGCGCAGCGACCGTCGGCCTGCTTGCGGAACTCCGCCAGGGTCATGGGCTTGAGGTCGGTCCAGACTTCGCCGTTCTTCAGGCGGGCGAGATCGGCGGCGGAGAAGGCCACCACGCCGCGGTATTTCGCGGTTCCATCTGCCCTGCCCACCACGAACTTCATGTAATAGTCCCGCCCCTTGCTGAGCTCGGTGGCAGGAGTCATGGAGCCGGTCCAGCCCTCGGGGCGGCGGAGAATGCTGATGTCGAGTTCGCCTTTCGCCGATTCCGGCGGTTTCAGCGACCAGTTCTGCAGACCGGGGCCGCCGTCCGGCCCGTCGCCGAGCCGCCGCACCTCCACTCTGCCTATGCGATGGTCTCCGCACGGATGGAGCACCGCCGAGATCCCTCCACCGGAGGTGGGATATACCGCGATTGCCGGATATTGCGGCGGACTGCATCCGGCCAGTGAAAGTGTCATGCCGATGGCCATCAAAGCCATAGCTGCCAGGTGTCTTCGCCCGATGGCCCTGCTCATGATCCCTCCCCTTGTTCGCACGGTGACGAGGAACGATACGACAGGTCATCAGGTGTGTTCTCCCTCAACTCTGCTTCACTGATGAGTACCTGGGCCGGTAACCCGAAGCACCGTCTCTCGCAGGGGAAGAGCCGTCGTCGCCTGACGTCATCTGTCATCGCTGAGCACCCCTGCACGGCCCAGAGACGGCCCGGCCGATGGGGCCGTGCGTTTACCCAAATGATCGGCGGAGTTCCAATAGCTCAGTTGCTATATCCTTCTGACGTGGCGAACTGGCGGCGGTCTCTGGTTGATGCGTTCTGGGCTTGGGATCGGGCCTTGGGTGGCCAGCGGCGTCCGACCCGGATCCAGAAATGGGTGGCCCGACACCCGATCGGCACTGGTCTCTGTGTGGCTGTGCCCTTCACGCTCTTCTGCTTGATGCTGTCGCGTGAGGACGAACCCGACGATCCCTTGTTTGCTGTGTTGTTCGGGCTCCTTATGGGACTTGTCTTCGGTCTCACGGCAGGGCTTGGTCAAGTTCCGGAGTCGTGCGGCTGGGTCGGGCCGTGACCGGTTGGGGTGCATAGCAGAGCAGGCACGGGCTTCGTGATCAT
>NZ_JBIVPK010000047.1:0-61488 GCF_044754605.1 Streptomyces sp. NPDC093064 | reverse complement strand
ATCGCCGCCGCAGCCCTCGTCCTGCTCCAACTCGAATACGACCGAACCATCTGAACGATCACACAACGTCATGATCCATTACCGGGAAAGGCTCAATGTCACGCTGCCGAACGGCCGACGCGCAGACGTGTCCTTGCGTGACGGCCTGATTGCAGCCGTCGACGAGCGCGTATCGCTCGCCGAGGATCCGATCGGCACGGTCGGCGGCACGGACGACGGCCGTGTAGACCTGGGCGGCGCGCTCCTGCTCCCCGCGTTCGTGGACGGGCACTCCCATCCGGACAAGACGTTTCTCGGGGCGCCCTGGCAGTCGCACGTGGCGGGCAGCACGATCCGCGAGCGGGTCGCGGCCGAGCTCGAGACCCGGCAGCGGCTCACTGTGCCGGTGCCCGAGCGCGCCCTGGCACTGATACACCGAATGGTGGGTCACGGCACCGGACACACCCGCTCGCATGTCGACATCGACCCGCACTCCCGCCTGGCGAACCTGCATGCGCTGCTGGAGGTCCGCGAGCGCGTCCGCGACCTGATCATGATGCAGATCGTCGCCTTTCCGCAGAGCGGGGTGGTCACCGCGCCTGGCGTACCGGACCTGCTGGACGCGGCGCTGCGCGAAGGTGCCGACCTCGTCGGCGGCCTCGACCCCCACGGCTTCGACGGTGACGTCGACGGACAGCTCGATGTGGTCTTCGGGCTTGCCGAGCGGCACGGCACCGGCGTCGACATCCACCTGCACGATCCCGGCGAGGCCGGCGCCGCACAGCTGCGCGCCATCGCCGCTCGTACCGGCGCGCTCGGCCTCCGCGGCCGAGTGACGGTCAGCCACGCCTACTGCCTCGGCGACGTCGAGGCTGCCACATTCGCCCGTACCGCGGCGGCGCTGGCACGGGCGGGGGTATCCATCCTCACCAACGGGCCCGCCGGACCCATGCCTCCCGTACTGCGGCTGCGTGAAAGCGGCGTCCGTGTCTTCGCGGGCTCCGACAACATCCGCGACGCATGGTGGCCGTACGGCACCGGCGACATGCTGGAGCGGGCGACCATCATCGGCCTGCGCTCCGACCTGATGACCGATGACGAGTTGCGGACCGCGGCCTCGCTCGTCACCACAGAGGCCGCCGCCGCGCTGGGCCTGGACCGCTACGGGTTGCAACCGGGCAGCCGCGCCGACCTCGTCGCCGTCGCGGCGGGAAGCGTGGCCGAGGCGGTCGCCGCACACCCCCGGCGCCTGCTGGTCATGCACGCCGGCCGAATCCTCGCGACCGAAGGCTGCCCGGTGGCGGGCCTGCCGACCCCCGAACCAGGTGCCCAGCGAGCCTGGTAACACCACCGACCGCACCGCCCCCGTACGCGCCCGAGCGGAGCGCGACCTTCGCCGGGCCACCCGGATTGTCCGAAGCGCGCTACGGGCGCACCCCCTCTTCAGTGACCGGATCACGGCGGGCGCATAGCCCTCTCCATGGACTACCCGGAAAACCACCGGTTTCTCTTCCTCCTTCCCGAAGCGCCCTTCAAGTTTCTTCTCCTGAGGGCCACTCAGCTCACCCAGTTAGGAGTCCCATGCCCGTCTCCAGCGGCTCCGGCCGCGCCCCCGTCGCACGCCCCAGCGCCCCCGTTTCCCCCGCCCCGCACACCGAGGCGCCGCTCACCGAAGGCGGCACCGCCCTAAGTAGCGCCGCCATCGGCGTGTTCGACCTGGTCTTCTTCGTGGTCGCCGCCGCCGCACCACTGACGGCCGTGGCAGGCGTCGCCCCGGCCGCCATGGCGATGGGCGGGCTTGCCACGCCCCTGGGATACGTCCTGTCCGGCGGGCTGCTGGCGCTGTTCGCGGCCGGCTTCACCGCAATGAGCCTGTATGTCCGCAACGCCGGCGCCTTCTACGCCTACGTGGCCCGCGGCCTGGGCAAGGCCACCGGCATTGGGACGGCCTACGTCGCGGTCGTCTCGTACAACCTGGTGGAGATCGGGCTCGTCGCCTGCTTCGGCTTCTTCGCCTCGGGCGGTGTCGCGGACCTCACCGGGTTCGTCGCGCCCTGGTGGGTCTGGTCGGCGATCTGCATCGTCGCCGTCGCTGTCCTCGGCTGGCTCCGGGTCACCCTCAGCGCCAAGGTGCTCGGGCTCGCGTTGGTCCTGGAGGTCGTCATCCTGCTGATCCTGGAGGGCGGCGTACTGGGCCACCGCGGCACGGCAGCCCTGGACCCCGCCGTGCTGAACCCGGGGTCCCTGGGCGGTGCGGGTGTGGCCGGCATGTTCGTCCTGGCCATCGGCGCGTTCACCGGCTTCGAGGCGACCGCGATCTACGCCGAGGAGGCCCGCGAGCCCCGGCGCACCGTGCCGCGGGCCACATTCATCGCCGTCGGCTTCCTCGCAGTCTTCTACGCCTTCGCCGTGTGGGTGGTCATGGGTGCTTTCGGCCCCGAGGACGCCGTGCGAATCGCGCGGGGCGGGGGTGGGCCGGACATGGTGTTCAGCGCTGCCGGCCGCTTCGTCGGCTCCTGGCTGCCCGACAGCATGCACGTGCTGATCATCACCAGTGCCTTCGCCGCCACCCTCGCCTTCCACAACGCCGCAGCCCGATACATGTACGCCCTCGGTCGCGAGGGACTGCTGCCCCGTCGGCTCGGCCGCGTCACCACTGGCAACGGATCCCCCGGCACCGCCGTGCTCGTCCAGAGTCTTCTCGCTGCCGTCTTCATCGCAGCCGGAGCCCTCAGCGGCGCCGATCCGTACGCGGTGGTCTTCCTGTGGCCGAACGGCACCGGTGTCCTGGGCATCATGGCGATGCAGGCCCTCGCCGCCCTCTCGGTGTACGGATTCTTCCGGCGCGACCGCCGCGGTGTCTCCAGCTTCCGGGCACTGTGGGCACCCCTGCTCTCCTGCCTCGGGCTGAGCGTGCTCACCGTCCTAGCGGCCTTGCGGTTTGACCTGCTCACCGGAGCCTCGGGCGTGGTCAACGTCGGGCTGCTCATCCCGCTGCCCGTGGTGTTCTGCATAGGTCTCGTGGTGGCGCGCCGCATCAGACGCACCGACCCGGAGCGGTACGCGCAGTTGACCACCGTCGACGTGGAACGCGACTGATCCGGGGCGAGCACCAAACAGTCCCCCTGCGAACCCGCCGCCTCACGCCGCATGCCGCGCCCGACACCACACCGAGCGCGGCCGGGCGTGGGGCCGGTGGTTCACGCGACCTGGATCGGCCTCCGGTCGATCGCGTCGTCCAAGCCACCTTGGAAGAAACAGGCGAGTCCACACGAGGGGCGACCTAAAAGACATCGCCGTCGACCTGGGCATTAACCGGGCCACTGTGCGGCAGTGGGCGCTGCAGGAGAGGGAACGCCGCGGCGTCGGCCCGGCCGCCCCGTCGGCGGGCGACAAGGCGGTGCTGGCGGGTGCTGTGACGGTCCCGGCCATCGCTCTTGCTGCCGGGCCGATCGCGACAGCGGAGCCCTCCCCGGGGAAGCACGGAGAAGCAGCCCGGCACCACACACCCGCGAAGCCGGCGACCGAGTCGGCTCGCTGGCCAGTTCCATCCTGAACACGAAGGGCATCACCTACGCCAAGGCGCACGTGGACGGTACTGACAAGGCGTACCTCCCGCAGCAGAATCTGATCGACGTCTCCAACAGGCGCCTGGCCAAGGGAGATCTCGCCGGTGTACCGGTGTCGGCAAGCGACCAGGACGCTGGTGCCGTCATCTCCGTGTCCGTTGGGGGTGTCGTCCGCACGGACATCGAGCCAGGCCCAGTCGTACTCGCGGGTGCCCTTCGTTCCGTGTCCGGTCTGCATGCGCATCCACTGGTGCGGCAGTACCTTGTTGATCATCTGGCGGGCCTTCCACCTGCGGCCCGCTCCATCCGTGACCGTGTATGTACGGGACACGCCGACCGCGTAGCCGAGCCCGAATTCCCGCATACTCCTGCGAAGTTCACGGCCCGAATACACATCGTCACCGGCGAACCAGCGTGCCCGGACACCCAACTCGAGCGCGTTTTTGACCATGGCGGCGGTCTGCTGCAGCTTCGTCGCGAACATGATCCCTTCCGGGACGCCGACTGCCTCGCGGCGCTCCTCGTCCGCAGCCCAGTCCCTCGGGAGATACAGGGCGGGAACCACCCCGGCACGGCGGCCCGACCTGGTAGAAGGCGCCCGGACGGGGGCCGTCACTCTCCCCGTCCGGGCGCCTGGAGCGTAGGGGCCCCGTCAGGGCCGGGGCAGCGGCAGGGCCGTCCCCCGGGTGGGAGCCGCTTGATCTGCGTCGGCCGCCTCCTTCGTCCCCGCGGCCGGCACCGGGATGCGGGCGGGGGCGGGATGCCGCAGCAGCCGGGCGGAGTTGGCGAGGATGCCCAGGTCGGGCAGGGACTGGGCGGCAGCGGCGAGCATCATCGGCAGGATGCCGAAGGCGGCGGCAGACAGGCCCAGGGCGTTGTAGCCGGCGGTGAAGCCGATGTTGATGCGGATGGCGCGGGCGGTGCGCCGGGCGATTCTTACGGCCTGGGGGACGAGCGTCCAGTCCTCGCGCATCAGGGCGATGTGGGCGGCCTCGATGGCGATGTCGCTGCCGGCGGCACCCATGGCGATGCCGACGTCGGCCTGGGCCAGGGCGGGGGCGTCGTTGACGCCGTCGCCGACCATGACCACCTTGTGCCCGGCGGCCTGGTACTCCCGCACTGCGGTGATCTTGTCCTCGGGCAGCAGGTCGGCCCGGTAGGGGATGCCCAGCTCGTCCGCGAGGGCGGCGGCGGTGGCCTGGTGGTCGCCGGTGAGCAGCTCGATGCGGGCCAGGCCGAGGGCCTTCAGTTCGGCGAGGGCGGCGGGGATTTCCGGGCGCAGAGTGTCGGCGGCGCCGAGCACGCCGACGAGACGCTCGTCGGCGGTGACGGCGAGCAGGGTCTTGCCCTGGGCGGTGAGTTCGCGCACTCCGGGGTGTGTGGCGGCGTCGGGCACCAGGGCCAGGCCGCCCACGGCGATGCGGGTGCCGTCGACGCGGGCCCGCACTCCGCGGCCGGGGAGAGCCTCGAAGTCTTCGGGCTCGCCGGGGGCCAGGCCGCGTGCGGTGGCGGCTGTGCGGACGGCCTGGGCTAGGGGGTGTTCGGAGTAGCGTTCCGCGCTCGCCGCGAGGTGCAGCAGTTCGTCCTCGCTGCGGCCGTCCAGGGCGAGGACGTTGGTGATCTGGGGGCGGCCCAGGGTGACGGTGCCGGTCTTGTCGATCAGTAGCACGTCGGCGGTGGCCAGGGTCTCCAGGTAGCGGCCGCCCTTGATCAGGACGCCCTGTTGGGCGGCGGCGCCAACCGAGGCGAGTACCGCGACGGGGGTGGCCATGGCGAACGAGCAGGAGCAGGCCACCACGAGGACTGCGGCGGTGGCCAGTACGTTGCCGCTGAGGGTGAAGGTCAGCACGGCGACGGCCAGGACGACGGGCAGGTACCAGGCCGAGAAGCGGTCGGCGATCCGCTGGACCGGGGCGCGGTGGGTCTCGGCCTGCTCCACCAGCGCGATGACCCGGCCGAAGGTGGTGTCCGCGCCCACCCCGGTCACCGCCACCCGCAGCGACCCCAGGCGCGCGAACGACGCCGCGTATACCCGGGTGCCGGGCCCGGCCTCCACCGGCATCGACTCGCCGGTGATGGCGGCCTGGTCCATGGTGGCCGCCCCGGCCAGCACGGTGCCATCCACCGGAATCTGCTCGCCGGGCCGCACGATGACCGTCTCCCCGATGCGTACCTGCCCGACCGGAATCTCGGTCTCGGCGTCGTCGCGCTCGACGCGGGCGGTGGTCGGCGCGAGCGCGGCCAGCTCCCGCACCGCCTTGCGGGCGCGCTCGGAGGTGAAGCGTTCGGCGTAGTTGGCGGTGTGCATGAACAGCACCACCACCGCGGCGACCGGCCACTCGCCCACCGCCAGCGCCGCAGTCACACCGACGGTCATCAGGGTGTGCGAGGTGACCTTGCGCCGCCACGCCGCCCGGGCCACGTTGCGGAAGATCGGGAACCCGCCGGCCAGCACCAGCACCAGGCCGACGACGTACGGCACCTTGTCGGTGAGCTGCTCGAAGAGCCCGAGCCACTCGCCGACCACCACCACCACGAGCAGCACCAGGCCCACGACCACGCCGAACAGGGTCAGCACCGGCCGGGCGAAGACCAGCCGCCCCGGCTTCCCGCCCGACGCCGCCGACGGCCCGCAGGCGTCGTCGCAGCCGCAGCCGCCCGCTACCGGGAGCGTGGCCGGCTCGTTGGCGCTCACGACAGCGTCTCCTTCGGCTCGGTGGCGTAGTTCGGGCACAGCGCGACCGCCTCACCGGTCGCCGCCAGCAGCGCCTCGGCGGCGGCCAGCAGGTCCAGCAGCTCCGGGCGGGACAGCGCGTAGAAGGACTGCCGGCCCTCGGCCCGGTAGTCCACCAGCCCGCACTCGCGCAGGCAGGCCAGGTGCTTGGAGACCGTCGACTGGGCCAGTCCCAGTTCCCCAGTCAGGTCCACCACCCGCGCCTCGCCGTCGGCCAGTCGCCGCACGATCGCCAGCCGGGCCGGGTCCGCCAGCGACCGGAACAGCACCGCCGCCGGCGCCAGCCCCTCCCGCACACCATTACAAGACTCGGATGTCATCGCCATGTATCGATGATAGCGCGGGAGGGGAATCCTCTGGGTCTCGCCGGTGGACGGCGGCGACATCGCTCCGCGTTCGCAGAAATGTCTTTGTGAGAGTCGCCGGGCGTGACCGTCACTGCCTGATTCCTCTCCGGTGCTTCCTCTGTCCGGGCTTGACCTTCGAGTCGGGTCGAAGGTTTACCGTCGGGAGCCATGAGCACCTACCGGATCTCGCAGCTGGCGGAACGCTGCGGCGTTCCCGCCACCACGCTGCGCTTCTACGAGGACGCCGGACTCCTCCCGGCCGAGCGGACCCCATCGGGGTACCGCATCTATGGGGAGGATGCAGTCGAGCGCCTGGACTTCATCTCCTCGGCCAAGCTCCTGGGCCTGGCCCTGGAGGAGATCCGCGAGCTCCTGGCCGTCCGGGAGGAGGGGGTGTGCGCGGCGGTCCGTACGCGGATGGTGCCGCTGGTCGCGGGCCGGATCGCGGAGACCGAGGGCCGGATCGCGGAGCTGTCGGCGTTCTCCGCGCATCTGGCCGCCGTGCACACCGACCTGTCGGGCCCCGCACCGGAGGGAGGGTGCAGGCCGGACTGCGGCTGCACCACCGGCCCGGCCACGGCCGCCCCGGTGCCGGTGACGCTGTCGCGCACCCGGCCCGCCGCGCCGGCCCCGGCGGCCGAGCCGTGGCGGAACGCTCCGGTGGCCTGCACCCTGGGCGCCCCGAGCTGGACGGCCGGGCCCAGGAGTGGCGGCAGCTGGTGGAGCAGGCCGAAAAGCGTGAGGAGATCCCCGACGGCTTGCGGCTCACGTTCCCGGCCACCGCGGAGTTGGCCGGGCAGGTCGCGGCCCTGGCGGCGGCCGAGCAGGGCTGCTGCTCGTTCTTCGACTTCACCCTGCACCTGAGTCCCGCCGCGCTGGAGCTGACCGTGCGCGCGCCCGAAGCCGCGGCACCGCTGCTGGCCGACTTGTTCGGAGTGACCGCATGAGCCACCCTGCCTCTTCCTCTTCCCGCCGCCCGCGCCCGTGGGGGACGGTGGGCGCCGGCCTCGCCGCGGTGGCCGCCTGCGCGGTGTGCTGCACTGGCCCGCTGCTGGCCCTGCTCGGCGGCATCGGCGCGGCCTCCGCGCTCGCTTCGTTCTGGGTTCCCGCCCTTGCCGCGGTAGCCGTGGCCACCGCCGTGGGCGCCTTCCTCCTGCACCGCCGGCGCCGGGCCGCCGCCTGCGACAGTGCCCGGGGCCCGGTCGACCTCGGCCTGCCCACCGTCGGCACGGCCCGGGACGAGCGGGCGCGCTGACCTGGGGCAAAAGTCCGGCGTCGGGCCTGTGAGGATGAGGGACACGGCCGCCACCAGGGGCGGGCTGGTAGGGAACAAGGGAGCACGCGGGTGTCGCAGGAACCGTCAGGTCTGGTCGAGCGGATGGAGCACCACCAGATCGCGGTGTATCTCGGTGCCATGGCGGCGGGCGCCCTGGTGGGCTGGGCGGCACCGTCCGCCGGGCCCGGCCTGGAGCACACCATCAACCCGGTGCTCGGCGCGCTGCTGTTCGTCACCTTCCTCCAGGTCCCGGCCGCCGAGCTGGTCCGCTCTCTGCGTGACGGACGGTTCCTCTCCGCTGCCCTGGTGGTGAATTTCGTGGTGGTGCCGCTGGTCGTCGCCGCGATGTTCGACTTCCTGCCCGCCGACCAGGCCGTGCGGATCGGTGTCCTGCTGGTGCTGCTCTGCCCGTGCGTGGACTACGTGATCGTCTTCTCCGGGCTGGCCGGCGGGTCCAGCCGCCGCCTGCTGGCCGCGACCCCGCTGCTGCTGGTCGTGCAGATGCTCCTGCTGCCCGGGTTCCTGTACCTGTTCATGGGCTCGGAGCTGGCCGACATCGTTGAGGTCGGCCCGTTCGTCGAGGCGTTCCTCGTCCTGATCGTCATCCCGCTCGCGCTGGCCTGGACCGTCCAGGCATGGGCGGCCCGCCAGCCGGCCGGGCAGAGTTTCTCCGACGCCGCGACCACCACGATGGTCCCGCTGATGGCCGCCACGCTGTTCGTCGTGGTCGCCTCCCAGGTCCCCAAGCTCGGCGACAGCCTCGCCGACGTTGCCGCGGTCATCCCGTTCTACGCGGCGTTCCTGATCGTCATGGCGTTCACCGGGAAGGCCGTCGCCCGCCTGTTCCGCCTCGGCGCTCCGGCCACCCGGGCCGTCGTCTTCACCGGCGCCACCCGCAATTCCCTGGTCGTCCTGCCCCTCGCGCTCGCGCTGCCAGACGCCCTGTCGGTGGCCGCGGTCGTGGTGGTCACCCAGACCCTCGTCGAAGTCCTCGGCATGGTCGCCTACGTCCGCCTCGTCCCCCGGCTCGCCCCGGCCGAGCAGACCACCGCCGCCTGACGGGGCGTTTGCAGCTTCGAGTTGGCTCCGCGACGTCAGCCGTGCCGGGCGAGCTTGGCGGCGGAGACGAGCAGGATCACGGCCAGTGCGGGGATGAACACCAGGTCCGAGAACATGTCGACCGCCTGGCAGCTCACCGCCGGAGGCCTGTTCCTGCTGCCGGTCGCCGCGGTGGCGGAGGGACCTCCGCCACCGCTCCACACACCGGCGCTCCTCGCGTTCGGCTACGTCGCCCTGGTCGCCACCGCCCTGGCCTTCACCGCCTGGTTCACCGGGTTGCGGCACCTGCCCGCGGGGACCGTGGGCCTGATCGGACTGCTCAACCCCGTCACCGGCGTGCTGCTCGGCATAGCAGTCGCCGGAGAGGTGCTGACGGTCCGGCAACTGTGCGGGCTGGTACTCGTCCTGGCCGGAGTCGTCCTCGGCCGGCCCATACGCGCGGGCCGACGCGGCAGGGGCCAGACGCCTGCCCTTCCTGTGTCGGACGAGCGTCCCGCGCGAGCACCCTCTGCGTGCGATCCCACGTGAGTATCAGAGGCGCCGGGCAGGGCTCCGGCACGGAGCATGGTCCACGCTCCGGACCTGAGAGGGTCGCTGACCAGCACCCGCACCCGCTCCGCTCCCGGTCCGCCGGGGGACCGGACTGCCGTCCGCCCGTTCGCCCGGTGACTCACCTGCTCGACGGCAGACGCCAATCCAGACCCCGGATCGCCCGGTTCGTCACCGGCACGGGCTTTCTGTTCATGCGATCTTCCGCAGGCATCGACGCACCGCTCCGGTTTCTTCCGTACTCAAAACCTACGGTGTGCGTGCTCATCCTGGAGATACGGAGACGTACATGTGCAGCCCCCAGCACCAGCCTGACGGTCCGCAACTGGGCACCAGCCGCCGCTTGTTCCTACGCAACGCAGGGCTGGTGGGCGCCGCTGCTGCCGCCGCGGGCGTCACCGGAGCACCCGCCGCCGCCGCGCAACCGCCCAGCGTCGAGGCACGGGACGCGGAGCACCGTCGGGGACGGCCCGACCCCGACAACCCCCGGTTCACGCTGGTGGTGATGCCCGACACCCAGTACCTGTTCGACGACCAGAGCATCCACCCCGAGCCCATCGAGGCGTCCTTTCGCTACATCCTCGACAACTCCAAGGACGAGAACATCGTCTTCATGTCGCACCTGGGCGACCTCACCCAGAACGGCCAGAAGAACGAGTTCGACGCGATCAGCAAGGCCTTCGGGCTGCTGGACCGCAGTGACGTGGGCTACAGCGTGGTCGCGGGCAACCACGACGTCGGCTCGGGCGGCAACGACCAGCGCGGCAACACCCTTTACCTGGACGCCTTCGGCCCCCATCGCTTCCGCAAGGCAAGCACCTTCGGCGGTGCTAGCCCCGACGGCTACAACACCTACCACCTGTTCCGAGCCGCCGGCCGGGAGTGGCTGGTGCTCGCCCTGGACTGGCGGCTCTCTGCGGCAGGCTTCACCTGGGCGCAGAACGTGATCGCACAGCACCCCGGAACCCCGGTCATCCTGACGACGCATGAGCTCGTCTACGCAAACCACCCCGGTGACCAGGCTCACCTCTCCGGCTACGGCCAGCAGCTGTGGGACAAACTGATCGCCGGCAACGACCAGATCTTCCTCACTCTGAACGGCCACTACTGGCCTGCAGGGCGTACCACCCGGCGGAACAACGCCGGCAACGATGTCCACCTGCACATCACCAACTACCAGAACCGCTACTACGGCGGTGCCGCGATGATCCGGCTCTACCGGTTCGACCTGGCCCGGAACACCATCGACGTCGAGACCATCTCCCCGTGGGTCATGGGTCAGGCCGGCAGTAAGCTCAACGCGCTGGAGCGCCAGGAGATCGAACTGACCAGTGACCAGGACCGCTTCTCCGTGCCGATCGACTTCGAGCAGCGGTTCTCCGGATTCGCGCCCGTGCCGGCGCGCGCAGCACGTCCGGCGAGTCGGATGCTGATCCCCGGCACGGTGGCGTACTGGCGGTTCGACAGAACGCACCAGGACGGCACGCCGCTCTCCGACTCCGACCAGATTCCCGACCTGAGTGGCAATGGCAACGACCTGGTCAAGGAGACCGTCCCGGGGAGCCCTGCCGACGCTCTCACCTGGTCCTCCGAGCACCACCCGGACCAGCCGGGGCACGGCAGCATCTTCTTCACCGGCCACCAGCACCCGCTACGCGGCGCCTACCTCCAGACGGTCCCGCAGGCCCCGCTGAACCAGGCCACCTTTGCCTCCGGCTACACCATCGAGGCGTTCTTCAAGCTGCCCGCCAACTGGAACAGCCGCAACGACGCATGGTCCGCCCTGCTCAGTCGGTGGGGTATGAGCGGAGACGCGAACAAGACCGGCAGCGACCCCCAGGAGCCGGTGGCCACACTCAGCCTCTCCGGTGGCCCGGAGCTGCAGTGGGCGATGTACCCGCTGAACCGGAACGACATCGTCACCAACTGGAGCCACGAGCTCCCCCTCGACACGTGGTGGCACGTGGCCGTGGTCAACGACGGCCGCCACACCACCATGTACGTCGACGGCTGCCCCGTGGTGCGCAACCCCTCCACCGTGGCCAACGGCATCACCACCCTCAACATGCCCTGGATGCTCGGCGGCTACGAGTACGGCGGCAAGCTCGACCAGGTGCTGCACGCCTTCATCGGCGACGTGCGCATCGTCAACCGGGCACTGCCCGTCAGCACCTTCATGACGGCCTGACCGGATCGCCTGTCCCCTGCGCGGAGCGGGCCCCCCGCGAGGTCGCCGGGGGCCCGCCGCACCTGCACTGCCCTCCTACCGTGCGTGCTCACCGTCCAGTCGGCACGAGGCGTCGCCGGAGCAGGTCAGCCTCCCGCGATGGCGGTGACACCGCTGAGCGTGCCGACGAACACCCGACCACCGGAGAGTGTGGGCGAGACGAAGTGCGGTACCGCTCCGACGGCGATCTGCTTACGGACCCTCCCTGTGGCAGGGTCCAGGGCGCGCAGCTCACCGCCCGGGTAGTCGACGACCCACACCGCACCGCCGCCGACCACGGGCGAGCCGCCGCCGTGCAGTTGCAGGCGCCAGCCCGGGATGATCTTCTCCCGTGTCCACGGACACGCCGATGTCCGGGTGAGCGGACATGTGAAGTCCCTGCTGACGGACACTTCATCTCCCAGTCCGGTATGACTTTTCATCCCTCGACTGGCTCAGTGCAGTGGCTTGACGCCCTCGCCCGTGGTTGCCTGGCTGAGCCGGAGGCTGGTGCCCTCGGTCAGGACGATGTGCCACGGACTGCAGGCCCGCGGCCTGAATTACGTGGTGGGAATCTCCAGCACGCTGTCGGCTCAGCCCGCCGGCGCGGTGCCGGTGGCCGAGCCGTACTCCGGGACCGGACGCCCGCCGGTGGCCAAGTATCCCGAAGAGCCACGGTCGGTGAAGGAGTTGGTCATCGCGGCGGGGCGGAAGGCAGCTCGGCCGGTGCAGTGGCGGGAAGGCTCCCGGCCCGGCACCGGCCGCTCCGGACGCAAGCGGATGTACTCCCGCTTCGTGGCCTTGCGCATCCGGCCTGCCGGACGCGGGGTCCGGCAGGCCACCGACGGCCCGGAGTTGCCGGAGTGCTGGCTGCTGGCCGAATGGCCTGCCGGTGAGAGCGAGCCGGTGCAGTTGCCTGTGACCACGCTGGTCCGGCTCGCCAAGCTCCGCTGGCGCATCGAGCACGACTACCGGGAGATGAAGCAGGCCCTGGGCCTGGCCCACTTCGAGGGCCGAACCTGGGGCGGCTGGCACCACCACGTCACCCTTGTCTCTGTCGCGCACGCCTTCTGCACCCTGCAACGACTGGCCCGGGCCCCAAAAGACGCGGCGTCGGCCTGAGCCTCTACCAGGTCGTCCGCGAGCTACAGACACTACTCGCGGTCTGGACCGGCGCCTGCCCGACCTGCCACCACGACATACCAGCACCAATACGGACCTGACCAAGCCCTACTAGCGGCCCCGGCGCGGTGGGTGACCGGCGGGAAGCCGTCCACGGTGATGCCGGCTCTGCTGCAGGAGGCTGGAGCACTCCGCGGGATGAGCGGCCCAGGGTCTGATTTCCAACGGAACCCCGGCGGAGCTGCGGGACTGCGACGGCACGACCAGCCAGAAGTGGATCGTTCCCGGCTACAACGCGCACAACTCGCTCACGGTCGACAGGCCTTTGTTCGTCAAGCCCGGCGGCACCTCCACGGTGACGGCCACCTGCACCGACGATGTCAGCCCCGTGGCGCTTTCGCAGGCCTCCGCCAACCTCACCGTGCCCAGCGGCTGGACGGCCCAAGCCACCTCGCCCACCACGTTCACCACGGTCAAGCCCGGCCAGTCGGTGAAGACCAGGCGGCCTTCTCCGCCGATTGACATCGCCGGTGGACCGAATCGCCGTGACGGTCCGACACACAAAGTCACCACATTATTAGTCTTAGTTGTCGTGTCGAGAGGTGCGGCGATGGAGCCCGATGGGGAGACTGCTGGCGGCCCGGGGCTGGTGATGCGGATTGCGGTGGTGATGCTGGTGGCCGCCTCCGGAGCGGTGGAAGCCATCTCTTTCACCGCGTTGGATCACGTCTTCGCCGGTGTCATGACCAGCAACCTTGCCTTGCTGGGGATGGCGATCGGCCGGGCTCGCGGTGCAGACGTCACCGCGGCGCTGCTGGCGCTGGCCGGGTTCGGCGCGGGCGCGGCGGTGGTCGCCTGGGTGACCCATGGTCGGCCGGGGACCACCATGCGCTGGTCGCGGCGCGTGGCGTTCTGTTTGGCGGGTGAGGCGGTGCTGCTCGCTGTGGGTGCGGTCTTCTGGGCTGCCTCGGGCGGCGCGCCCGGTTCCACGGCCCGGGACGTGATGCAGTGCGGGGCGGCACTCGCGATGGGTGGGCAGGCCGCGGCGATGGTGGCGGCCGGGCGGGCCGCCGCGCCCACGACCTACCTGACGGGCACGCTCGCCACCTACATCGTGCGCGGCCTGGGCGGGGCCTCAGGGCGGCCCGACCGGTGGGTGCCTCTCCGGCTCGTCGCACTGATCGCAGGTGCGGCGGCCGCCATGGCACTGCGCTGGGCCGCGCCGGCATGGGCTGGTGCGCTGCCCTTCGCACTTGTCACCGCGGCCACGCTGACAGCCTCGCGGCCCCGTGCCGTACGGCAGCCGCCGACGGACGATCCGCCCGTGGCATAGGCGGCCACGGCTGTGCCCGGATCATTCCGGGCCGGTAGCGACGGCCTGCTCGGCGGCCTCCCGCGGAATCGAGGCGCTTCGCGTCAGTGCCCGGCGTTCCTCGGCGGTCATGGATGGCTCGTGTATCTGTTGGACGCCACCGGCGGCCGCGGGCGTGAGCGGCAGCTGCGGCGGTGTGGGCGCGGGTGCGGTCGGTGGTCGACATAGCGCTGGCGGCGGTCGTCACCGTCGCCGTGGTGTACGTGATACAGATTGAACGGGCGAGGGCCCGGACCGCACTTGGCCCGAGCCCTCGTTCTTCCTTCCGCCGGGCGGCCGTGCCGGTCAGCAAATAATGGTTTCGACAACCAAAGTTTCGCGCGGCGGTCAGGGACTCCTCTCGGAGAAGGAGATCGGCTGCACCATGGGCGTCACGAAGCAGTCCGCCCATAAGCGGCTGCGGCGCCTGGACCAACGGGCCTGATCCACGCTCCGGCTGACGAGACCGGGGAGACGGAACAGGAATCACGTCACGGCTCACGAGCCGGCGGCGGCTCCGGGGTGTTCACAAACTCCTCCCCAGAGGCCGACCTGGCCCGTGGACGGGACGGGAACGCAGCAGGCCTCCGGGAGCCTTTCGGCGACGGGAGCAGCCCGCGCCGCTGACGGTTTCAGTGACCGGCGGCGGCGCTGTCGAGGCGCGCGGCCAGTCGGCCGACGGTGATGTTTCCGTCGGTTCCGTGTGCGGTCGAGTCGGGGCCGTCGAGGCTTTCGCCGGGGCGAGGCGGCTCAGCCTTCTGCCCCGACCTCCCACACTCGGGCGAAGTTGGCGGTGTACGCCTCGACCACGTCGGGCTGGGACAGCTCGACCATCGCTTCGTCGTTGCGCTGCAGAGAGGTGGCGTTGAAGTTGTGACTGCCTGTCATCACCCAGCCCCGATGGGCGCCGGGGCCGGTCGGGTCGGTGACCACTATGTACTTGGAGTGGATGCGCCCGGCTTTCGTGCTGCCGTCGAGCACCCTGCGCGGAACGCCGGCCGTGTCCAGCGCCGCCGTGACCTCCGGGTCGGCGATGCCGTGCACGACGCGCACCTGGCATCCGGCCGTCACGAGCTCGGCGAGCTCGTCGACGATCGTGAGCCGGGTGGCGTCCCACTCGGACTGGCCGATCTCCACGCGGGTGCGGCCGTCCTTCCTGCAGCCGACCTTGGCAAGGCGTTCGGCGATCGGGTCGCGGTCGGCGACCGGGTAGAACTGGGCGGTCACCTTGCCGCCCTGCATCCCCCCGGTGACGGTGGTGTCGTAGTCGGGGTTTTGCACCTCGGCGGCGAGGTCGTCGAAGTAGCGGCCGTATCCGGCGAACAGCTTGTGGTTGTCGGGCAGGACGACCAGGTTGTTCCAGTAACTGGTCGAGTTGACGTCGGTGATGTTGTTCGACGCCTGGACGACGACGTCGCGCCGCCCGCCGACCGACGAGAACAGCGAGAACTTGTTGTGCATTCCCTTGGTGCCCTGGCAGGAGGTCGTGTTGCCCTCGGGGCTTGGGTGACTGCAGACGTGGACCCAGGACGACGCCGACTTGTCGGTGCCGAGGGTGTCGATGAGTTTGGCTGCGGCGGGGTTGTTGATCTGGTAGCCGTCGATGACCATGCGGACCTCGACGCCGCGCCGGTGGGCGTCGAGCAGTGCCGCGGCGTAGTCGGAGCCCGCGTCGCCCGAGGCGACGAACTCGGCGATCTCGATCGACGCGCCGGCCGGGGTCTGCTTGATCAGCGAGCAGATGCGCTCGACGACCGCCGTCGGGGTGCCGGCGACCGGGTCGTTGAAGACCGCGTCGGTTCTGACCGGCACGTCAGCGGCGTTGCGGCAGGCGCTGCGGGCGGGCTCGCCGAGGGCGGCCTGCGCGGTGGGCGCGACCACTGCCTGTGCGCACACCGTGGCGGCCAGGGCCGCGAGACCGGCTATGGCAACGGAACGTGATCGACGCATGGGGTGTCTCCTATGCGGTGCAGCCACTCCCGAGCGGAGCGGTCAGGAGCGGATGTTTCTGAGTCCGCCTGCACGCCAGGTGACGGCATCGCCAACCCGAAGCCTCCGGCACGCGAATGATCACGTGTACCGACAAAGTAGCGAGGTTTCGTGGCAGGTGAGCTGGTGAAGTGCTGCCTCGTCGTGAACTCGCCTCATGTGGAACGGAGTTGCTCGATCGGCCGCAGTTCCTCCGCCTCGGGCGTCTCAGTGACCGGCCCCGGCGCGGATGGCTCGGGCGACCGGGCCCGGGGGGTCGAGGCCCACGTAGAAGGCGAAGACCGAGAGGGCCATGTGCCGTTCGTCGGCGCTGAGTTCGTGGTGGAGTAGGGCGGCGTGGCGGTGCATGTCGTCATCGATGGCCGAGAGCTTCTCGGCGCCGTCCTTGGTCGCGGTCACGATGGTGACGCGCCTGTCGGTCTCGGACGGGGTACGGGTGACGAGACCCATCTCGTCGAGACGCCGCACGAGGCGTGAGGCGAAGGCGGCGGCGATGTCGAGGCGCGCCGCCAGCCGGCCGACGGTGATGTCCCCGTCGGTTCCGTAGACCTGGAGCTGGGCCTGATGAGTCAGGGGCTCCAAGCCGAGCCGTGTTCCTTGGCGCGGTCCTCGGCGATGCGCAGGATGCGGCGGATGACGTAGCGGCTTCAGCGACATTGCGTACGTACGCATGGAATTCGCGCTTGCGTTGCCCTTCGCCGAGGTCGGCCCATTCCAGGTAGGCGCGCATGCCGGCCCGCCAGTTCCCCCACACCCTGCGCACCCTCCCCGAAGCCCAACGCTTCCTGGGCCCGGGACTTGAGTGTGCAATCGATCAACGGAACTCACACCCCCGACCAGCGCCACACCATCCTTGATCGCTTCGCTGACGCCGACCGAGCCGTGCTCACAAATGCCCAGTTCCTCGGCGAGGGAGTGGACTTGCCAGCCGTGGGCCCGGCTGCGAGGGCGGGTCCCGCCGTCCTGGCCGGCACCCGCCCTTCCCAGTCACCTGCTCGTCGCCCCGGCCAGATCCGGACGCCAGGCGGGATCGGCCCACCAGCGGTGGATCTCTTCCGCGGCGGCGCCGATGTGGAAGGCAGTGGCGTCGTCGTAGGCGCGGGCGACGATCTGCGCGCCGGTGGGGACGCCGTTGGCGGCGCGGCCGGTGGGGATGTTCAGGACAGGGTGGCGGCTTGCGACGTTGAAGACCGGCGTGAGGGCGGCGCCGAGGTAGAAGTCGAGGTGGGTTCCGTCGACGGTGACGCCGTGGTCGACGTAGTCGTCGTCGGCGAGGAAGCCGGTGCTGCCGAGGGTTGGGCAGATGATGGCGTCGTAGTGCGCGAACACGTCGGCCAGAGCCTGCTGGACATCGGTCTCCAGGCACAGGCCCCGGAAGAAGCCGTGGGCGGCGAGTGCTTGTCCCGCGCGGTCGGCGAAGTGGCGGGCGTAGCGGCTCAGCCGGTCGTCGTCGCCGAGCTCGGTGATCATCGGCCCGAAGATGGCGCCGTAGTGGATCAGGGCCGCGGTGAACACGGTCTCCTGGGTGATGGGTATCGCGACTTCCTCGACCTTGATCCCGGCGTCCTTCAGGGACTCGGCCAGGGCGCGGGTGTTCGCGGCGACGTCCGGGTCGATGGGGAAATCGCCGATGGTGGCTGCGAAGGCGACCTTCAAGCCGTGGGCCTTCGCCGCGTCCGGAACCACCGGCCGGGTCGTCGGGAGTGACACGGGATCCACCGGGTGCGCGCCGGCGATCAGGTTCTGCAGCAGCGCGGTGTCGGCGACGGTGCGGGCCATCGGTCCGTCGTGGCAGTAGGTGTCCAGGTTGAACGGGGGCACACCCGGGACCCGGGCGTAAGGGGGCTTGAACCCCACCACTCCGCACAGCGAGGCGGGCAGCCGGATGGAGCCGCCGATGTCGGATCCGGTGGCCAGGATCGTGGTGCCCGCTGCGAGCGCGGCGCCGGAGCCGCCGGACGAACCGCCTGGTCCGTAGCCGAGGTTCCACGGGTTCCGCGTGACTCCCCACAGCGCGGACTGGGTGAACGCCGCACACGAGTACTCGGGTGTCGTCGCCCGGGCGTGGACCACGCCGCCGGCCGCGAGGACGCGCTCCACCACGGGGTGGGTGATCGGCGAGGGAGTGTCGTCCGTGAGCAGGGATCCGAGGCGGAGCGGGAGCCCGGCGATGGGCTGTTCCTCCTTGGCCGCGACGGGGATCCCCTCCAGCGGACGCGGCTCGCCGCCGCCCCGGCCGGCGTAACGGGCCTCGGCCTCGACCGCGGCGGCGCGGGCCCGCTCCTGGAGCCGGTCGCTCAGGGCGTTGACGGCCGGCTCGACGGCGTCCGCCCGGGCCTCGACCGCGTCGAGGACATCGACGGGCGACAGCGCCCTGGTCCGGTAGGCCTCCAGCAGCTCGTGCGCGCTGAGGTAGTGCAAATCTGTCATGAACTCTCCTTGGTGTTCTCTGTCGCATCCGTGCTGGCGAGTTCGGCGTAGAGGTCGGGCCGACGGGCCCGGAGGCGCAGCGCGTACGCGGCCCCGCCGAGGCCGAGCAGCACCACCGGGCTGAGCAGCGCGCCGTTGATCCAGCCGGTGCGGCCGGTGAGCAGCTCGAAATTGGTGAGCATCAGGTACAGGCCGACGGTGAGGCCGACGGCGGCGAGCGCCGGAGCGGCCTTGACCCGCGCGAAGTGGTGCCCGCGGTCGTCCTTCCAGAAGAATCGGATGACCGCGAGCGCGCACAGCACCTGGAGGGCGACGATCCCGATGATCCCGACGCCGTTCGTCCACAGCAGCAGTTGCATGTAGGGGTCGGCATGGACGAGCGCCGCGAACACCACGACGACCACCGAGACCGCGGTCATCACGAGGCTGGCCACGTGCGGCGAGCTGTGCTTCGTGTGGGTGCTGGCGAGTCGGCGGGGCAGGAGCCGTTCCCGGCCCAGGGCGAACAGGTAGCGGGTGCTGGCGTTGTGGAACGCGATGAGCGCCGCGAAGATGCTCGTGACGATGAGCACTTCCATCACGGCTTTCGCCGCGTGTCCGACGAACTTGTCGGCGAGGTCGAAGTACATGTTCCCGAAGTCGTCGGACTGGGCAAGGCGCACGACGCCGTCGGCTCCGAAACCGACGGTCGCGGCCCAGGTGGCGAACGTGTAGAACAGGGCCAGGAAGGCGACGGCCAGGTAGGTCGCGCGAGGGATCGTCCGCTTCGGCTCCCGCGCCTCCTCCGAGTAGATCGCGGTGCCCTCGAAGCCGATGAACGCGCCGAGTACGAGCACGAACATCCCGCCGGCGCCGGCGCCGAACACCTGGCCGGGCTGGAAGGAGCGGGCTGACATGCCCTCCGGGCCTCCGGTAACCAGCACGGCCACTGCCACGACGATCAGGATGAGGACCTCGGCCACCATGAACACTCCGAGCACCCGGGCGCCCACGTCGATCTGGCGGTAGCCGAGGCACCCGACGACGGCCACCGCGGCCAGCGCCCACAGCGGCCAGGGAACTGTCACATCGGTGAGGTCGGCCAGGGTGTTCTGCGCGAAGTAGCCGAACGCCCCGTAGAACCCGGTGCAGATCGCGCAGTACGACAGCAGCGCGACCAGCGCTCCCCCGACGCCGACGGGCTTGGCCAGGCCGCGGGAGATGTAGGCGTAGAACGCTCCGGCGTTCGCCATGTGCTCGGACATGGCGGTGAATCCGGCCGCCAACACGATGTAGACGACGCCGGCGAGCAGGTAGGCCGCGGGTGCGCCGATGCCGCCCAGCCGGAACGCCAGGGGCGCGGCGCCGGCGACCACGGTCAGCGGCGCGGCGGCGCCGACGACGAAGAACACGATGTCGAAGGTGCGGAGCTTCCCGCCGGCGAGCCGCCCGACGGGGGCGTCGGGAACGGGGCGGTCGTCCGTGATCGGCACAGCCATGTGCGGTTCCTGAGGGACATGGAACCGTACTTAGTACGGTATGGTGTACGGAGTATCCTGACGGGGTGACCACCAGTCAAGAGGCCCAACGGCGACCGCGCGGATCGCTTTCCCGACAGAGCATCGGCGCCGCGGCGTTGCGCGTGATCGAGCGCGACGGACTTGACTCCCTGACCATGCGCCGAGTCGCGAGTGAGCTCTCCTGCGGGGTGATGAGCCTCTACTCCCACCTGACCGATGCCGACGACCTGCGCGGCGTCGTGGTCGGCCAGCTCATCGACCGCATGGACCTGCGCCCGAGCGAAGGGGAATCCTGGCAGGACGCGACGCGCCGGATGCTGAGCATCTACGCGGACCTGGCCGCCTCGTTCCCCCGCTCGTTCGAGCTGCTGGCCCTGTCCGACGCCGACCAGTGGCCGGTCGCCCCACACATGGAGCGGCTGGTCGACCTGCTCGTCACGGCGGGGCTGGCCGAAGAGGACGCCCTGACCGCGCTGAGCGTGATCGACGCCTACGCGTCCGGGTTCCTCGTCATCGCCGTCCGGAACCGGCCGACCGCCGCCTTGGCCGAGCGGGCCGCTCCGCACCGGCACGATCGGCTCGCCCAGCTGCACCACCTCGACTCCTACGGCGCCGGGTCGGAGGTCGTCATCGCAGGGCTGGAACAGCGCTTCGAAGGGCGTCGGGCGGGGCGAAAGCCACGATGAACGTCGCCGCCATCACCATCGCCAATTGGCGACCGGTCGCCTGAGGCCCGTCCTGACCGGCCGGACGGGCGGGATGGGCGGCGGGGCCGCAGCCGGGGATCGGGGCGCGCTCGCCACGTCCGCGCGTCGGCTCCGCCGCCGCGCCGGGGCCCCGACCCGGTCCCGACGCGACCAGGATGCGCCGACCCGATGCTGCGGGCCGTCAGCCTGCCCGGACTTCGCAAACCCCCACCAACGCTCGGGGTCCGTCAGCAAGCTGACGGACCCTCATGAAAGATCGAGGTTATTTTGTAATACGGAAGAAGTCTTCCGTATCGTGCAACCTGATGTTGGCTTCCTGATCACCTCGGTTCCGGCGACACGTGATCGGCACCAGGCCTGGTCCTTGCCTGCGCACTCGCGATCATCACCCGCGAGGCATCCCGGCCCGCTCACGAAACGGGGTCGGGAGGTAGGCCCGACCTCTATTGATGTCGACGACCCGTTGCGGGTTCAACGCCTTGAAGGGACCATGATGTTTCGCGCTGACGCAAGTGCGGAGAGATCCGGCACTGACGTCCGGCTCCGTGCCAGTGCACGGCTGTCCAACGACGACATTAAGCCTGTCGAGCAAACGAACTCGTCAAACGCGAAAACGCGGTCCGGGAAGCGGTCAAGAACATGCTCGATGCGGTCGAGCTTGGCATCACGGTCGGGGTCCGGTGACCGGATCTCTTGAGCGCAAGCCCCGTTCCTTCAGGGCGGGGTTAGCTCATCCTTGGCGCGGAGCCGCGCAGCGGCGGAGTTCGCTGCGTTGTCAGTGGCGCGCGCTATGTTGATCGCACCGGTCGAAGGGGGGTGTTCTCATGCTGTCCGGTCGCCGCTACCTGCTCGATCTCTCGCCAGAGCAAGAGGAGATGTGAGGAGTTCGGCTCTATCTGCCGGTCGGTGTGGAACACGGCCCTGGAGCAGCGTCGGGAATACCGGCGGCGCGGGGCGTGGATGAATTACGTGCCGCAGTGTGCCGAGTTGGCCGATGCCAAGCGTGAGCACTCGTGGTTGAAGGCGGCGCCGTCGCACGCGTTGCAGCAGACGCTCAAGGATCTGGACCGGGCCTGCCGGGTTCACGGCACGTTCAAGGTGCGGTGGCGGTCGAAGGCACGTTGGTCGCCGTCGTTTAGGTTCCCCGACGCCCAGCAGATCAGCGTGGAGCGGCTGGGGCGCAAGTGGGGCCGGGTCAGGCTGCCGAAGCTGGGCTGGGTCCGCTTCCGCTGGTCCCGCCCCCTCGGTGGTGAGGTCCGTTCCGCGACCGTGTCCCGCAGGGGAGGCCGGTGGTTTGTGTCGTTCCTCGTGGACGACCAGGCCGCCACTCCCGAGCAGCACGCCATGCCCGGTACCGCCGTGGGTATCGACCGGGGGGTGAACAACGCCGTCGTCACCTCGGACGGCGACTTTTACGGTCGGCCGTTCATCACGGCCGGCGAGAGCGTCCGGTACCGGCGTCTGCAACAGCGCCTCGCCCGGTCCAAGCGCGGCAGCGCGAACCGGCACAAGACGATCACGGCCATGGGCCGCATCATGTCCCGGGTGTCGGACCGGCGTGGGGACTTCTGCGCGCAGAGGGCCGCCCGGATCGTCGCGAGGAACGCCCTGGTGGTCCTCGAAGACCTGCGGATCAAGAACATGTCCGCCGGCGCGTGTGGCACCGTGGCCGCGCCCGGCCACAACGTCCGCCAGAAGGCCGGGCTCAACCGGGCCATCCTGGACAAGGGGTGGCACCGCCTCGAACTCGCCCTGACCAACGCCGCCCGGTACACGGGCACGCGCGTGGTGAAAGTCAACCCCGCGTACACGTCGCAGCGGTGCTCCGCCTGCGGCTTCGTCACGGAGGGAAACCGCGAGAGCCAAGCGGTCTTCCGGTGCAAAGCCGCAGGCTGCGGACACCGTGACCATGCCGACGTGAACGCCGCGAAGAACATCAAGGCCGCAGGACATGCGGTCTCAGCCTGTGGAGACCTCGGCACCAGCCGGTCCGTGAAGCAGGAACCCGTAAGCCGGGCGACCGGCCGAACCCCCTCATAGGGGAATCCCCGAGCTTCAGCCCGGGGAGGAAGTCAACAATCCGGCAAACCTTCCCGGTCAGAGCAATAGCCGCGACACGGCGGTATAGGTGACCCGGCCGGTGCCCAGCTGAGCGAGGCGCTCGCGCTGCTGCGGCATCAGGCCCTTCCACACGATGGGCTGGCGCTGCCGCTGAAGCCACCAGCCGACGTCGTGCCCGTACAGGGTGACGCCGGGCACCAGGTCCGCCAGCTGCGCCCCGCCGGTCAGACATGTCAAGCAGGACACGATCGACCGTGGGCAGGGGACGCCGGGAGAACTGACGACGGCCGAGCGCGAAGAGCTGCGCCGGCTGCGGAGGCTGGCCGCCGAGCAGGCGGAGACGATCGAGGTGCTGCCAAAAGCGGCGGTCTTCTTCGCTAAGGAGAGCGAGCGATGGTGAAGTCCTGGGGCACGATCCGGCCCGGCCCCTGCCAGGGCGGCGTGTACCGCGTGCTCACCCCGACGCCGAGTTCGTAGGTGTAGGGCGTCTGCGCTCCGGCGACCGGAAGTCGCCCAGGTACTCCTGCAGCGAGGGGCCGTCGTGGCAGGTCGCGAAGACGAAGCCGTGCAGCGTCTCGACGCGCGCGCGACGCAGTCCGCGTTTGGACAGGTCGAAGTCGGGACCGTACAGGGCGCGGCGCCCCGGCACCCCCTTGAGCGTGCCGTCGTTGCCGACGACCCAGCCGTGGTAGCCGCAGCGGAAGGTCGTGGTGTTGCCGTACGAGGCCTTGCACACCTGGGTGCCCCGATGCGTGCAGGAGTTCAGCATCACCTGGACCCCGTTGTCCTCGGTGCGGGAGAGGATCACCGGGTCGCCGCCCAGGCGCCGGGTCACATAGTCACCGGGCGCCGGCACCTCGGACTCATGGCCGACGAAGGCCCAGTTCGCCCCGAAGACGCGGTACAGCTCCTCTTCGAGCACATGCTCTTCGCGGTAGTACGTGCGGGGTATCTGGGTGGGGCCGTCGATGGTGGTCATCCGGTCCCTCCTCGCTACTGGAGTGCGGGGCGGGGGAATGGGGGTCATCGTGCGCCTGCGCGTAGCGACAGTCCGCCGTCCGGGCGTAGGACCTCGCCGGTCATTCCGGCGGCCTCGGGCGAGGCGAGGAACAGATACAGCGGGGCGAGCTGCTCGGCAGACAGCACGATGCGCAACGGATTGAGGTCCCGCACCGCGGTCACGAGCGCGTCGGGGTGGTTGAACAGCGCCTGTTCGCTGCCGTCGGCCGTGCTGGCCCTCAGTGCGGTGAGGACACCGCCGGGGGCGACCGCATTGACCCGCACCCGTGGGGCCAACTCAGCGGCGAGGTGCCGCACCAGCCCGAGTGCCGCATGCTTGGCCGTCGCGTAGGCGAGTCCGGCGCCGTTGCCGGCGATCATGAAGGAGGCGTCGGAAAGGGTGAAGGTCATGCAGCCGCTGGTCTCCATCAGCTGGTCCAGGCAGGCCCGTGCACCGAGCGCGTAGCCCACGACGTCGACGTCGAGCACCCGCCGCATGATGCGTCCCAGATCCTGGGGCGGGGTGTCGGCGAGGGAGAAACCGCCGTCGTGGATGCCGGCGTTGCCGACGAAGTGGTCGATGCGGCCCGCGGTGGCGAGCAGCGCGCGCACGGCGGCGGCGTTGTCCCCGGCGGAGGTGACATCGCCCAGGACGAGCTCCGCGCCGGGCGGCAGCGCGCTCATGGGTGGGTCCCGGTCGAGCACCACCACCTGGTCCCCGGCGGCGCAGTGGGCCTCCACCACCGCGCGGCCGATCCCCGAGCATCCCCCCGTCACCAGTACTCCGCGCTTGCGTGCTGTGGAACCCATGAGCCATACACCGCCTCTCCTGTGCTGTCCTTGTGGCCTAGACCGGGCAGGCGCTCCACAGGCCCGGGTCGGTGGGCCGGTGCATCTCGCCGAGGATCACCTCGTCGAACGGATTGGACGTTCCCCACTGGTCGGTGTCCTCGGGACTGGTGGTGTAGACCTTGGGAATCCAGCCGTGCTCGTCGTCGATCGTCTGCAGGGCGGTGGTGTACTCCATGACGAAACCGGTGCCCGGGTCCTGGAAGTAGGAGAACGTGTTGTCTCCCGCGCCGTGCCGCCCCGGGCCCCACAGCGGTGCGTGCCCAAGGCGCATCATCGACCCGGTCGCCCGCATGAACTCGTCCAGACCGCGCACCTCGAACGAGACGTGGTTGAGCGAGGTGCGGGCGGACCTGGCGAACGCGAGCAGGTGGTGCGTGCGGCCGGCGCGCATGAAGCAGAAGAAGTCCTCGACCCAGTCGGACACCTTGAATCCCAGCGCCTGCTCGTAGAACAGCCGGGTCCGGGTCAGGTCCTGGGTGTTGAAAACGACGTGGCTGATCCCGCGCGGGCGCCGCTCACCGGCCTCCACCTCGCGGAACGGACGCAGCGCGACCTGTGCGGCGATCTCGACGACGCGTCCGTCGCAGTCGAAGAACCGGAAGCCGTAGCCGCCGCCCAGATCCTGACGCACTCCCGGTTCGGAGACCATCTTCGACTGGGGATGAGCGGCGACCCGTTCTGCGTAGGCGTCCGCCTGGGCCGGGGTTGCGACAGCCAGGCTCACCACGTCGACCTGCGGAGCGTCGGCTCGGCGCAGCCGCAGCACATGACTGTCCGGGCAGCCTGCGCCCAGGTACAGCCGATCGGTGTCCTGCTCGACCTCCTCCAGCGCCCAGCAGCGCGCATAGAACTCCCTGGCCCGGGCCAGGTCCGGTACGCCGAGTCCGACACTGCGGACGTGAGTGATCGTCATCGGTGCCTCCTCAGACGTAGGGGGTGGCGACGTACTTGGTCTCCATGAACTCGAGCATTCCGTCGTGGGAGCCCTCGCGTCCCAGACCGCTGTGCTTGCTCCCGCCGAAGGGTGCGGCCGGATCGGAAACCAGCCCGCGGTTGAGCCCGACCATGCCGCAGGCCAGCTGCCTGCTCACCGACAGGCCGCGCTCCAGGTCCCGGGTGTACACATAGGACACAAGCCCGGCGTCGGTGGCGTTCGCCCAGGCGATGGCCTCGTCCTCCTGGTCGAAGGCGGCGATTGGGGCCACCGGGCCGAAGATCTCGGTCTGCATGATCTCGCTGGTGGGCGAGACCTCGTCCAGGACGGTGGGCGGGAAGAAGAAGCCGCTGCGCTCGGGGACGGAGCCGCCGAGCACAAGCCTGGCGCCGTCGCGCACCGCTCGGCCCACCAGTGCTGCGACCCGGTCCCGTTCCGCCTGCGAGACCATGGCGCCGATCTCGCTGAGCGGGTCGATGCCGGGGCCCATCCTCAGGCCTGCCATGCGCTTGGTGATCCGTGCCAGGAACTCCTGGTGGATCCCGCGCTGCACGAAGATCCGGTTGGCCGCGGTGCACGCGGCGCCGCCGTTGCGCAGCTTGGCCAGCATGAATCCGTCGACCGCGTCATCCAGGTCGGCGTCGTCGCACACGATGAACGGCGCGTTTCCGCCGAGCTCCATCGAGTTCTTGGCGATGTTGCCCGCCGACTGACGCAGCAGCACCCGGCCGATCTCGGTGGAGCCGGTGAACGACAGGGCCCGCACCCGGGCGTCGGCGAGCATGGCGTTCACCGCCGGCCCCGGCGGCGTCGGCAGCACCACGTTGACGACCCCGGCCGGCACGCCTGCCTCTTCCAGCAGTCTGGCGATGAACAGCGCGGCCAGCGGTGTCTCCATCGCAGGTTTGAGCACGACGCTGCAGCCTGCCGCGAGCGCCGGGGCGATCTTGCGGGTGGCCATCGCGGCCGGGAAGTTCCAGGGCGTGACGAGCAGGGCCACTCCGACCGGCTCGTGCGATACCATGATCCAGTTGTGTCCGGCAGGGGAGCGGCGCAGGTCACCCGGTACTCGGACGGATTCCTCGGCGAACCAGCGGAAGAACTCGGCCGCGTACGCGACCTCCGCGCGCGCGTCACCGCTCACCTTGCCGTTCTCCAAAGTGATGATCCGGGCGAGTTCCTCCTCGTCACGGGTCATCAGTTCAAAGGCACGCTGCAGGATCTGCGCCCGCTGCCGTGGCGAGGTCGCGGCCCAGGACTGCTGCGCCCGGGACGCGGCGGCGACCGCGGCCAGGCACTGGTCGACGGTCGACAGCGACACCTCGGCGAGCACACTGCCGTCGGCCGGGTTCACCACCTCACGCAGGCCGCCCTGGCCGCGGACCCAGGTGCCGTCGATGTAGGCGTCGACGGGCACCAGGGCGGCGCCCAGCCGCTTGGCTCCTGCGGTCCGCGCGGGCATCACAGGTTCACCTTCGGCGCGGACAGCGGGGCGATCCGGCGGCCGAAACCGCAGGTGGCTGCGGCGTCCAGGATCGTCGCAGCGAGCACGAGATCCTGCTCCGGGGATCCGATCGACTTGTACACAGTCATCGCTTCGACCTCTCCTCGTTCCTGCTGTAGCGCCGTGCCGAGCAACTCGACCCGCTCGGGGGTCAGGCCCGCGTCGCGGGCGTCCAGAGCGTCCCCGGACTCATGGAGAACGTCGGGGGTGTCCACCAAGACTCGGGCTGCGCCGGCGAGGATCTCGCCGCCGAGCTCCCGCTGGTTGGGCAGCGTCGAGCCGATCGAAGCGATCACCGGGATGTGCGTGACGTCCGCGCCGCGCAGCACCACCTGGCCGCCGGAATTGGTGGCCGCATAGACAAGGTCGGCGCCGTCGAGCGCCGTGGCCGGCTCGGCGTGCCCGGTCGCGGTGAGGCCGGTGCGCCGCGCGACCTGGCCGACGAACGCGGCGCGGTTGGTCTCTCTCCGGCTGGTGACCCGGACGTCGTCGAGGGTGAGCACCCCGTGCAGGGCCGCCACGCCGGCCAGGGCTTCGGCGCCGGACCCGACGACGGCGAGCCTGGTCGGTGCGTCGGTGTCCATGAGATGCCCGATCGCGACGGCGGCGGTCGCCGCCGTGCGCAGGGTGGTGACCTTGGCCGCGTCGACCATGCCCAGGGGGCGGCCGCTCGCGGTGTCGAAGACATGCACGCAGTAGCGGACCGAGTTGTCCGAGGCGAGATGGAACTCCTTGTAGCCGAAGATCCCCAGGGCGGAGACCTCCGCTGCCATCAGGCGCATCCAGCCGCCCGCGTAGGGCAGGGTGAGCCGCTGGGTGGTCGCCTGCCCCCTCGCTCGGGTCAGGGCCGCCTCCCGTGCGGCTGTGCGCGCGATGTCCCAGGTGATGTGCTGTGTGATGGCCGCGGAATCGACGTGCAGGGGGTGCGGATCGGCGGGACCGAGGGTCATGTCGCCACCCGCCCGGTGAAGAAGAGGGCGTCGGCGTCGTCGGTGACCGCCATGCCCGAGGCGAGCGCGGCGGAGCGCAGGTGCTGCATCTGCCGGTCGTGCAGCCGGCTGTGCGGGCTGCGCACCGGACCGCCGTTGAATCCCTGCAGCCAGCCCTGGTACTTCCACAGCAACCGGTGCACAAAGGAGGTGCCGGCGTTGGACTCCTTCATCAGGCTGCTGGAGGCGGCCCGTGCCGGGTGCACCGACCAGTACAGTGCCATAGCCTCGTCCGCTGTGCCCTTGTCCTGCGCCAGCGCGTGGATGCGGGGCACGACATCGCCGAAGTACTCGTAGTTGGACGTTCCCATCCACGGCATGCCGAAGGTGCTCGCCCAGGCCGGGGCGTTCATCTCCAGCGGGTCGGACACCAGTACCCGGTCGCTGAAGCGCCGGAAGACCTCGGCGAGGCCGGCGACGCCGGGGTCGCCGATCTCGTTCTTGATGGCCACCACGTTGGGGATCGTGTCGACGATTTCCTCCAGCCAAGCGGGTGCGAAACCGCTGGGGTGGAGCCGGGTGAAGTTCCACAGGTTCATCGCGAAGACGATCACGCCCATGCCGCTCGCCTGGGCGACCGCGCGGGTGTACGCCACGATCTCGGCGGGGTCCTGCGGGTAGAAGCCGATCGGGTAGGAGGGCATGACCAGGTCGACGCCCTTGCCGGCGGCCAGCGCGGTCAGTGCCACGTTCTGTGCGAGGGTGCCCGCCGCGGCTTGCACGATGGTCACCATGTCGTCCCCGGCCTCGTCCACGGCGATCTCGACGAAGCGCTCGAACTCCTCTGCCGTGGTGCCGCATTCGCCGACGATCAGGAAACCGGTGAATCCCAGCTCGCGTTCGCGTCGGATGTCGTGTCGGATCGCCTCCTCGTTCAGGGCTGTCTGGTCCGGGGTGAACGAGGGCATGACGCAGCCACTGACGCCCCGGAGTCTCTCCATCGCCCAGGAGCGGGCGCTGCCGGCTTCGAATTTGGCCATGACGGTGTGCTCTCTCCTCCGTCGCAAGGTCTCTTCGTGTGCGGGAGGCCGGGGCTACCCGGCCCCCGGCCTACTCCTGGAGGGCGATCGCGCGCGCGGGGCAGGCTGCCGCGGCACGGCGCGCGGCCGCCTCCTGTTCCGAGGGCACGTCGCCGTCGACTGCCTGTGCGTAGCCCCACTCGTCGAGGGTGAACACGGCCGGCGCCTCGTCGGCACAGTTGCCGTAGGCCTGGCATCTGCTCATGTCGACACGGACCTTCATCAGTACTCCTCCAGATCGATCGGCCAACTGGCCGCCCAGCGTGTCGCGGGCAGACGGTCCGGGGCGGCCGCGCACCGTCCGCAGGCCGTGTCCAGATGGGCGGCAACCAGTACGTGGTGCTCGGTGAGCAGGCCGGCCAGCAGGCCTGCGGCCGCGTCGAGGGTTCCGCAGGCCCCCCTTCCGCGTAGCGAGACGCTCCACGAACGCAACTGCTCCACCGTCTGCGCGGTGGCCGACCCGGCTGTCAGCGCTTCGACTCCGCCGAGCATGGCTGCGATGCCCCTGAAGCACGGGCCGCACTGGTGGGCGTTCTCCCGGTCCAAGTAGTGCAGGATTTCGGCGACAGCGGTGACCGGGCAGGTGTCGGTGAGCACCATGACGATGCCGCATCCCAAAGATGAGCCGGCTGCCCGCATGGCCTGATGGCGGAGCGGCGTGGTGAAGCAGTCGAGGGTGGCGAACCCGCCGAAGAATCCGCCGAGGATCACCTGCGGCTGTCCGGTGGCGGGCCACAGGGCGAGCCGCTCGAGGACCGAGCGCAGGTCGACGTCGGCGGGGGCTTCGACCAGGGTCCGCTCGCCGTGGTCGGTGACGACCGTGAGCAGGACCGTCGATCCGGGCTCGGGACCCGACCACGGCGGGGCCGCCGCCCCTCGGCGCACCGCGTCCGCGAGCTGTGCGAGGGTCTCCACATTGGACACCAGCGTGGGACGACCCCGGACACCGTGCTCGAACGGGCGCGGGGGCTTGGCGGTGGGTTTGGCGGGCCCACCGGACAGTGCCCGCACCACCGCAGTCTCCTCCCCGCAGACGTATCCGGACGGTGCGGCGAAGACCTCCATGGCTGGCGACTCGCCCCGCAGCTCGACTCGCTCCGTGACGATCCGCCTGCAGCAGGGGTCGCTGACGTAGAGGTGGATCCGCTCGGCGGCCAGCGCACGGCCGACCACCCGGGCCCCGTCCAGCACGAGGTCGGGGCACAGGGACAGCAGGGCGCGATCCTTCACGCTGGCCGGTTCGCCCTCCTCGCCGTTGGCGACGACGTGGGGTGCCCGGCCGTGGACGCGTGCGGCCTCCTGGACTGCGCGCAGCTTCCGGGCGAGCGGAAAGCCCGCCCCGCCCCGCCCACGCAAGTCCATGCGTTCGCACAGTGAGATCAGCTCCTCGATCCCGAGCCGGGCCAGTGCCGGGCCGGCGCGGCGGTTGCGCGGCGCGAGCACACCCGCGTCCGCGAGCCCGGGCCAGCGAAGCAGGCGAGGCGCAGGAGCCGTAGCCCTGCCAGCGATGGCGTGGGTGCCATCCGCCCGCACCGCGGCGGTGCCGTACGCCTCCAGTGCCACGCCGCCGCTGTGGTCCCGTGGTCCGCGCTCACCTGTCGCTCCTTCGCCCACGGGTCCTCCTGACACCGGAATCGTCCGGACGGGCCGCCGCCGGATCGGGAGTCTGACGCTAAGAGAAACTGCCGTAGGGAGGGAAGAAGTGGCTCTAACATTCCTCTATGGGAAAAGACTTGCCCGCAGGAGGCAGCAGCCTCGGCTCCGTGACCAATGCGCTGCGGCTCCTGTCGCTGCTCACCGAACACCCCTCCATCCGCGTGGTTGATGCCGCGGACTTCCTAGGCATCGCCCTGTCGACCGCCCACCGGCTGCTCAGCTGTCTGCGGGACGAAGGCTTCCTGCAGCAGGCGAACGGCTCCCGGCGCTACACGGTGGGTCCCGAAACGCTCCGGATCGCCCGGCACTTCGCCACCCAGCACACGCTGGAGCACGCCGCGCACCACCATCTCCAGGCGCTCTGCCGCGAACTGAACGAGACGGTGAACCTGCAGATCCTGCTGGGGTCCGAGGTGCTCTGCGTAGATGCCATAGCGGAGACCAGCCACACACTGCATGTCAAACACATCGCCGGCCAGCGCACTCCGTCGAACGCCTCGGCTGCGGGCAAGCTCCTGCTGTCCGTACTCGACCCCGACGAGGTACGCGCCCGCTTCCGGGAGGGCCTGCCTGCCCTCACCGCGCACACCATCGTCGACCCCGACGCCTTCCAGCGGGAACTCGAAGCCGTACGCAACCGCGGCTACGCGACCAACATCGAAGAGGGGGAGGAGGGTGTGCACGCGGTCGCGGTCGCAATCATGGACACCAGGCAGCGCCCGATGGCGGCACTGTCGGTCGCGTCCCCCGCGGCACGACTCCCCGCGGCCCGAGTGCGGACCATCGTTCCGCAACTGCGCCGGGCCAGCAACGCGATTGCCGCGGACTTCTTCGCAGTGTAGGGGGGTGGGAACTGCTGGGGCTTGATTGAGTGGGAGTGCGTTCTGGCGATCAACATGGATGGGCGGCTGACCCGTTCAGTCGGAACCGATGCCACACGCCGGAGCCCGGCCGGGGTGAGAGAAGGCTGAAGGCGGCGGTGACACATGGCCGCGAAGCAGGCTGGATCAGCTGCTGGGGTCCCGAGCCGCGTAGGAATGCTGCGTGCGTCCTACGCGGCATGCCAAGGGAGCCATGGTGAACCCCCCGACGCACGCCGCCCTGCCAAGACCTGCGCGAACAGGTAGGGGCCGCAGTGCGCGGGCGTCTGGCTGACGCGGCATGGTTTCCGTATAGAGGGATTTCCAAACAGAATCTTCCATCACAGCGGGATAAGGCCTAGTGTCCTGGCACACCAGGAGCCGACCTGAACGGTCTCTCCAACTGAGGACTCGCCGGTCCTACGAACAACGCGGAGCCGGTGAACGCCTGGCCTTCCGTCAGCGCTTCCCAGCCCCGGACGACCCGATCTTCCCAGCTGCGCACGGCCACAGCCGCCTGATGATCCGCACGGATCCCCGCGCGCCGTTCCAGAGCGCGCTCGCGAGCCGTCACCGACGCACCACCAGACCGCCACGCCGACGCGCATGGCGGCAGGCCATCGGTACCAGGAGAGGGAGAAGAAGCACGTGCCCGAGCCCATCGAAGTCCGCAAGGTCCCCATCCAGAGCGTCAGCGACACCTCCGGCCTCGCCGAGCTCATCGACACTGGGGTGCTCGAAGCCGACCGGGTCATTGCCATCATCGGCAAGACCGAAGGCAACGGCGGAGTCAACGACTACACCCGGATCATCGCCGACCGTGCCTTCCGGGAGCTCCTGGTGCACAAGGGAACCCGCAGCGTGGAGCAAGTGAAGCTGGTCCCGATCGTCTGGTCCGGCGGCACCGACGGCGTGATCAGCCCGCATGCGACCGTCTTCGCCACCCTGCCGCGGGAGCAGGCCGAGCAGACCGACGAGCCCAGGCTCACCGTCGGATTCGCCATGAGCGAGCCGCTCCTGCCCGAGGAGATCGGCAGGACTGCAATGATCGAGAAGGTCGCGGCAGGCGTCCGCGCGGCGATGGCCGCCGCAGGCATCACCGATCCGGCCGACGTGCACTATGTGCAGACCAAGACCCCGCTGCTCACCGTGCACACCATCCGGGACGCCAAGGCGCGCGGTCAGCAGGTGTGGACCGAGCACACTCACGAGTCCATGGACCTGTCCAACGCCACCACCGGTCTCGGGGTCGCGGTGGCCCTTGGCGAGATCGCCATGCCTTCGGACGCGGACGTGATGCACAACCGCGAGTTGTACTCCTCGGTCGCCTCCTGCTCCTCGGGGGTGGAACTCGACCGGGCGCAGATCGTGGTGGTCGGCAACGCCCGTGGGGTGGGCGGTCGGTACCGCATCGGGCACGCGGTCATGCGGGACGCGCTGGACCAGGACGGCATCTGGGAGGCGATCGAGAACGCTGGCCTGAAGCTGCCGGAGCGCCCGCGCCACACCGACCTGCACGGCCGACTGGTCAATGTGTTCCTCAAATGTGAGGCCTCCCAGGGAGGAATCGTGCGCGGTCGACGCAACGCCATGCTCGACGACTCCGACGTCCACTGGCACCGGCAGATCAAGTCCTGCGTGGGCGGCGTTGCCGCGGCCGTGACCGGCGACCCCGCCGTCTTTGTCTCGGTGTCCGCCGTGCACCAGGGGCCCGCCGGTGGCGGCCCGGTCGCCGCGATTGTCGACCTCGGCCCCGACCCGGCGACCGGGTACCGCTGAACCGGTCACTGACCCTCGGATGTGCGGCTGCGTGCAGACGCACGACGCAGCCGCCCAACCGCCGGACGACCACGACGAAGAGGCCTCATGACTGCGAGTACCACCGGCATGTCAGCGCCCCTGCCGGCACCCGGCGACCTCACTGCGCTGGACGCACTGGCGCTGTCGGACGCCATCAGACGCGGCGTGGTCTCCTGCCGCGAGGTGATGCGGGAGTTCCTGGACCGTATCGACCGGCTGAACCCGCACGTGAACGCGATCATCGCCCTCCGCGATGAGGACGAACTGCTCGCCGAGGCCGAGGAACACGACCGACTGCTGCGCCGGGGGCAGTACCTCGGCCGGCTGCACGGGTTTCCGCACGCGGTGAAGGACCTCAGTGATGCGGCGGGGCTGGCGACCACCAAGGGCTCGCCCCTGCTGAGGGACAACATCCCCGCCACCGACGCACCGCACGTTCAGCGGATCCGCAATGCCGGGGCGATCATCATCGGCAAGACCAACACCCCGGAGTTCGGTCTCGGCTCGCAGACCTACAACCCGCTGTTCGGGACCACCCGCAACCCGTACGACCTCGCCCGGTGCGCGGGCGGCAGCAGCGGCGGGGCGGCTGCGGCGCTTGCCCTGCGGATGCTGCCCGTCGCCGACGGCACCGATTTCATGGGCTCGCTGCGCAACCCGGCCGCCTTCAACAACGTCATCGGTTTCCGCCCCTCCTACGGGAGGGTTCCAGAAGCCGGTTTCATCGCCGCCCCGGCGGTCGCCGGTCCGATGGCCCGATCCGTGGCCGATGCCGCCATGCTCCTGTCGGTCATGGCCGGGCCCGACGCCGGCGCGCCTCTGGCGATCGAGCAGGACCCGGCGATGTTCGCCGAGGCACTGGACCACGACCACCGAGGCACCCGCATTGCCTGGGCCGGCGACTTCGCCGGCTACCTCGCCACCGAACCCGGCCTGCTGGACCTGTGCCGCAGCTCGTTCCAGGCCTTTGAACAGATCGGCTGCACGGTCGAGGAAGCACTGCCTGCGATGCCTCTCGCTCAGGTGTGGGAGACCTTCCTGCTGTGGAGGCACTGGCTCACCGCCGGGGCGCTGCACCCGCTGTACGTCGATCCGGCCTCCCGTGCACAGCTGAAACCCGAGGCTGTCTGGGAGGTCGAGCAAGGCCTGCGGCTGAGCGCGCACGACGTCTACCGCGCCGAGGAGATGCGGATCCGGTGGTACGCCTCGGTGCAGGAGCTGCTGCGGCGGTACGACTTCATCCTCGCCCCGTCGGCCCAGGTCTTCCCCTTTGACGCGAGTCTGCCCTGGCCGCGCGAGATCAACGGCCGACCGATGGACACCTACCACCGCTGGATGGAGACCGTCGCCCCCTGGTCCCTGACCAGCCTGCCGGTGCTCAACCTCCCGGTCGGCTTCGACGAGCGCGGTCTGCCGATGGGCGTGCAGGTCATCGGACGCAGTCACGCAGACCTCGAGGTACTGCGTCTGGGCCACGCCTACGACCAGGCGACCCAGTGGCCCGGGAGAGTGCAGCCGAAACTCCCGTAGGAAAAAGGAGCAATCATGGCATCCGCCGAAACCGGTGCGCTACCAATCCGGCCCAGCCACGCCCGTATCGCATTCGCCACCGGCGTCGGAACGGCGATTGAATACTACGATTTCCTGATCTACGCAATCGCCAGCGGTGTGGTGTTCGGCAAGCAGTTCTTTCCCTCGGACGACCCCCTGGTCGGTACGCTGCTCGCATTTGCCACCTTTGGAGTGGGATTCATTGCCCGACCGCTCGGCGGCGCAGTCGCAGGGCACTTCGGAGACCGTCTCGGCAGGAAGTTCATGCTCGTGGTCACCATGGTGACGATGGCGGTTTCCACGTTCTGCATAGGACTCCTTCCCAACTATGCGGCGATCGGCGTCTGGGCGCCCGCCCTCCTGGTGCTCGCCCGACTGGTCCAAGGATTCTCCGCAGGCGGCGAATGGGGCGGCGGAACGGTGACGGCCGTCGAGCATGCGCCGCCGGGCAGGCGCGGACTCTACGGGAGCTGGACGATTCTCGGCACGTCGATCGGCCCCATGCTGGGAATCGCAGCCTTCTCGCTCGTGGGCCGGCTCGATGAGAGCGCCTTTGCGTCCTGGGGATGGCGCCTACCCTTCCTTGCCAGCGCCGCCCTGCTGGCGGTGGGTCTTTATGTCCGGCTCGGTATGACCGAGACCCGGGAGTTCACCGAGATGAAGTCGGACGGCCGGGTCGCGCGCATGCCCGCTCTTGAAGTCATCCGAACATACCCCGGCGTCCTGCTCCGTTCGGTGGGGTCGGTCATCGCCTTCTCCACCATGGTGTACATCGCCTTCACATTCGTACTGACCTACGGAACTGAAAAGCTCGGCTTTTCACGGACGACCTTCTTGAACTTCACCATGATTGCCCTGGCCTTCAACCTGGTGACGGTTCCGTTCTTCTCGGCACTGTCCGACCGGGTCGGCCGGAAGCCCGTCATGCTCGGTGGAGCTGTTTTCCTGGTCGTGTTCGCCTTCGCATTCTTCCCGATGCTGAACACCAAGAACGATGCGGTCGTACTGCTTGCACTCATCCTGGCCAACAACTCGCCGGCGCCCATTTACGGGCCGATGGCTGCGCACTTCAGCGAACTGTACGAGCCGAGAGTCCGATTCAGCGGTGTGTCCCTCGGCGTACAGACCGGACACGTTCTCGGCGGGGGCCTCGCACCCTTCCTGGCGACAGCTCTGTACGCGGCCGGCGGGCGGTCGGCCTGGCCGGTCGTGGCCTACCTCGCGGTGACGGCAGTCATCAGCGTCCTCGCGATCGCCGGCCTGCCCGAGACCGTCCGCGGCCGCCAGGGCAGGGCCGACGATTCCGACCGAAGCGAAAGTGCGGTCGAAGCAACCTGAGCACGCCGTGTCGTACGCCTCGGAGGTCACCGCCTGGAGCCCGGCGACGTGATCGCCGCCCGCCCTCCGCCGGCGTCGGCACGGCCCAGAGCCTCGCCTCCAACCCCGGCGAGCGCACATCCGGCGTGATCCCTCGGCCGGCAGCACACGGCCTGGTCGAGACCACGAAGCGAAACCCTTCCCGTCCCCGACCGGGGACGGGCCACAGTGAAGGAGATTGAGGCATGGCGAGCCACGCCTACCGCTTGTGCACCTACCTCTACGGCGACTTCACGTCGGTCGGTCTCGGACTCGGCGAGAACCCGACCACCGTCATCGATGTGGAGCGGTGCTTCACCCACCTGCACCGCGAGCAGCGCCAGGGACAGTTCATCGAGTGGCCGACCCGGCTGGACATGCTGGCCGTGTTGACCAACTGGGACTACTTCACCGAGCGCCTGGCCGAGGTGGCCCGCCGGGCCGCCGCGGGCGAGCTGCCCGCGCCCGGTGAAGGCGGCTTTGTGCACCGGGTGCAGGACGTACGGTTCGCCGCGCCGCTGGCGAACCCCGGGAAGATCCTGAACGCCGGCGCCAACTACTACGACCACATCAAGGAGATGGGCACCGTCGAGATCTCGCCGGAGACCGATGTGCCCTACATCTTCCCGAAGACGCCGAACAACTGCATCATCGGCGACGGGGAGGCCATCCGGCTGCCGAGGAAGCGCAACTGGGACGTCGCCCAGTACGTGGACTGGGAGGCCGAGCTCGCGGTGGTCATCGGCCGCACCGCGGAGGACGTCTCGCCGCAGGAGGCGAAGGACTACATCGCCGGCTACACGATCTACCAGGACATCTCCGGCCGGGACAAAATGATCCGCGATACCGGTCCGTTCCCGTGGGACTGGTACGCCAACAAGTGCAATGACACCTTCGCCCCGATGGGGCCGTGGATCGTGCCGCAGCAGTTCCTGCCGGACGTCTCGGACCTGCGGATCCGGTCGGTGGTCAACGGAGAGGTCCAGCAGGACTCCTCCACCAAGCACATGATCTGGACCGTGCAGCAGCTGGTCTCCTACGCCTCGGAGATCACCCGCCTGGAGCCCGGCGACGTCATCGCCACCGGTACCCCCGCCGGCGTCGGCATGGCCCAGGGCCTCGACCTCAAGCCCGGCGAGCTGCCCAACCTGTTCCCGCACATGTACTCCGGCGGCGGCCGCTTCCTCAAGGCGGGCGACACCCTGGTCACCGAGATCGAAGGCCTGGGCACCCTCACCAACCCGGTCCTCTGACCATCGGCGCGGGACGTGGGACGAGCACTTCCGGTATCCCTGCCCCCGTGCCGCGCCAGCCTCCGGCGACCAAGCAGCCCACAGTCCAGAACCTAGGAGCCCACATTGGCTTCCATCGGTGAGCACCGCAAACCGGTCGACTGGGTGGCGATCACCAGCGGCACCGCCCGGTACACCGCGGACATAGACCTGCCCGGGGAGCTTGTCGCCGCGGTGCTGCACAGCCCGCATCCGCACGCAAGGATCCTCGGCATCGACACGCGCAAGGCCAAAGCGACCCCCGGCGTACGAGCGGTGCTCACCGCGGCGGACCTGCCGGCCCGCACCTACATCGACTACCGGGCCGTCGACTCCGACCGCCTGCCACTCGCCCGCGGTGTGGTCCGCCATGTCGGCGAGCCCGTCGCAGTGGTGGCTGCGGAGAGCCCCGAGGCGGCCGACCGGGCACTTGCGGCGATCAAGGTGCGCTACCGGCGGCTTCCGGTCCTGGACACCATGGCCAAGGCGCTGCTGCCGGGCGCTGACGCGATCCACGAGGGAAGCCCGGACAACATCGCCAAGCGGGTGCACCAGCAGTTCGGCTCTCGGGAGGAGGCCGAACGGGCGACTACGCACAGCGTCGCGGCCCGCTATCTGTCGAGTCGTCAGGCTCACGCCACGATGGAGCCGCACACGGTCATGGCGCACTGGTCGCCGCGCGAGGAGATGCTGCACGTCTGGGCGCCCTCGCAGAATCCACGGGGGCTGCGCCGGGACCTGGCCCAGCTCTTCGCGCTGGACCCGGACCAGGTCCGGATGCACGAGGTCACCGTGGGCGGCGACTTCGGCGGCCGCACCCAGATTTCCAGCACCGAGGCACTTGTGTGCGCGCTGAGCTTGGCCACCAGCCGTCCGGTGAAACTACGTCAGTCGAGGGCCGAGGAGTTCGCCTTCACCAAGTCACGGTTGAGCTGGGACACGCGGATCAGGATCGGCTGCGACAGCTCGGGGAACCTGACGTACCTGGGAGCCGACTTCGACGTCGACAACGGCGCCTACAACATGGCCGGACCCGGCGAAATGGACTACGGCTCGGTCGCCATCGCCTCCTCCTACCGGTTCTCCAGCTATGACGGTGACGGCCGCTGCGTGTACACCACCAAGCAGTCCCCCTCCTCGTTCCGCGGAGCCGGCGGCTTCGCGGTCAACTGGACGCTCGAGTGCGCCATTGACGAACTGGCGGAGAAGGCGGGCATCGACCCGATCGACTTCCGCCTGCGCAACGCACTCAGCGAGGTCGGGGAACGATCGATCACGGGCTGGGAAATCAAGTCAAGCGCTCTCAAGGCGTGCCTGGAGACGGTCCGGCGAGAGATCGACTGGGACGCGAAGCGGGCGCAGGGCGGCAACGGACGAGGCGTCGGGGTGGCCTGCAGCATGCACGTCACCGCCCTGCGACGCGAGTACATGCTGCGGTCGAGTGCCGCCCTGGACCTCTCCACCGACGGACGCATCACCCTGCTGTCCGGCTGCGGGGATGCGGGCACCGGGCAGAAGACCCTGATCTGCCAGGCAGTCGCCGAGGTCCTCGACATCGACCCCGCCGGCATCGCGATCGTGACCACAGATTCCGCACGGACCCCGCACGATGCCGGCGCCGGCGCGTCCCGCGGCAGCTTCGTCTCCGTCAGCACCGCCCGTCGTCTGGCCGAGGACGCCAAGGACACCCTGGTGCAGGCTGCGGCGGCGAAGTTCGCCGCGGACCCCTCCGGGATCGCCTGGCAGGACGGACACGCCGTGCGCGGCGACGACCGGTTGAGCCTGGGCGACCTGGCGGCATTGTGCGCACCGCAGGGTGAGGCACTGCACATCGAGTCCGAGTTCACCGGGGAATGGACGGATCCCACCCCCGCCGGGTACGGGTACGAGGACATATCGCCCACCTATTCCTTCGCCGCCCAGGCTGTGGAGGTGGAGGTGGACCAGGACACCGGGGTGGTCCGGGTGGTCAAGGTCGTCGCGGCCCACGACTCCGGCACGATCCTCAACCCCGTCACGGCACGCGGGCAGGTCGAGGGCGGGGTGGTGATGGGCCTGGGAGCGGCGCTCGGTGAGGAGCTGATCTACGAGGCCGGCCGGACGGTCAACCCGAGCTACGTCGACTACCTTGTGCCCCGAGCCGCGGAGATGCCGCAGATCGAGGTGCACTTCATCGAGACCGAGGACCCGGCCGGTCCGTTCGGTGCCAAGGGCCTCGGTGAGATCGTCCTGCTGCCGACCGGTGCGGCGCTGACCAATGCGATCGCCCATGCGGTGGGGGTGCGGCTCCGTGAGGCGCCACTCACCCCGGACAAGGTGCTGCGCGCGATGCGTGCCAGGGCCGGGCTCCCGGCTCGGGCGGGCTCGATCGGGCGTGACCCGAAGCAATGGTGGACGGAGGGCATGCGGCGGGCGTATCCGTACGGGGTGCATGCAGCCCTGGCGCGCATCGGCCCGCGGATCGCGCCCACGCGCCCGGCCGGGAGGATCAGCGATGTCGTCCAGCCGACATCGCTGGGCGAAGCGCTGTCGCTGCTCGAGCGGCACCAGTCCGCAGCCCCGCTCGGTGGTGGCACCGACCTCCTGGTCCGGGAGCGTCAGCAGCTTCCGGTAGCGCCGGTGCTGGTAGACCTCTCCCGCTGCCCCGAACTGACCACCGTGGGCACCGCCGCCGACGGATCTCTGCGGATCGGCGGGGCGGTCACCCTGGCCGCACTGGCAGCCGATCCTGCGGCGGGTCCTGCGCTGCAGGAGACCGCAGCGCAGATCGCCACCCCGCAGATCCGCCAGGCCGCGACGGTCGCCGGCAACCTCTGCCAGGCCAAACGGTGCTGGTTCTACCGCAACGGCTTCGACTGCTACAAACGCGGCGGCGTCACCAGGCCGTGTTACGCGGTCATGGGGGACCACCGCTTCTATCACGCCGTACAGGACGGACACCGGTGCCAGGCGGTGACCCCCTCGGACCTGGCAACCACGCTCATCGCGCTCGACGGCGTGGCCCGGATCGACAGCCCGGCCGGGCCTCGCACGCTGCCGCTGGAATCGCTCTACTCGGGGCCGGGGGAGGTCGTGCTGGCCGAGGGCGAGGTCATCACAGCCATCGACGTGCCGGCCCCGGCGCTACGGCGCACCACCCGGTACCGCAAGCTCGCACTGTGGCACGGCGCGTTCGCAGTGGCCACGGTCTGCGTGTCCGCCGCCGAGCCGGAATCCGGCCGGGCGGACCACGTCCGAGTCGTTCTCGGCGGCCTGGCGCCCCGGCCGTACCGTGCCCGCACTCTGGAGCGCATCCTCGAGGGCAGTCAGGTCACGGCCGAGGTGATCGAAGAATGCACCGGGACATGGCTGTCGAGCACGCACCCGCTTCCGGGCAGTCACTGGAAGGCATTCGCCGGCAGCAATGTCCTGGCGAGCGTGCTGCGAGAACTGTTCGTGGTGGTGCCGTGAAGAAGCGGATCGTCGTGAACGGTGCGGAGCACACGGTTGACATCGCTCCGGCCGAGCGGTTGCTCGACACGCTCCGGGAGCGCCTTCGCCTCACCGGCACGAAAGAAGGATGCGGAGTGGGGGAGTGCGGTGCCTGCACTGTGCTTGTCGCAGGACGTCCTCGGCTCTCCTGCATCACCCTGGCGGCGACGACGGATTCCGAGGTCACCACGGTCGAAGGACTGGCCGACATCGCCGCCGACCTCCGCCAGGGATTTGCCGAGGAGGGCGGCTTCCAATGCGGTTTCTGCACCCCGGGGCAGTTGGTCAACGCCTGTGCACTTGCGCAGGACTGCGTGGATTCCGCAATACCGGCAACCGAGGAGACCCTCCGTCAGGGAATCTCCGGGAACGTCTGCCGGTGCACGGGGTACCTGGGCATCATCCGTGCCGCGCAGCGTGAAATAGATCGCCTGACATCCCGGACAGACCCTTGATCCACCGCTTTCTCACGCCGCAGGCGCCCTGCTCGCCACATCCACCCGACTTCTGGCGACGAGACCCCGCCGATCCCGCGGCTCGTGCCGGCCACACAGGCGCGCGTCCCAGCCTTCCACCGACCGGCAGCGCCCGCTCCACAGCGCCCCCGAACGCGCAGAAACCGGAGGAGTAGTCTCATGAAGCTTTCCCGCACCGCAGCAAACCGGCCGAAGTCGGGCGTGCGGAAGATGATGGAGCTCGCCTGGGGCCGCGAAGACGTGGTCCACCTGGAGGTAGGGGAGCCTGGCTTCCCGACGCCGGCTCATGTCCGCGCGGCCGCCCAGCGCGCCGCCGAAGAGGGCCACACCCGATACGCTCCCACGCCGGGCCTGCCCGAACTGAAGGAAGCGCTCACCCACAAGCTGCGTACCGTCAACCGGATCCAGGTTCCCGGCTCGCACCAGGTCGTGGTGAGCAACGGCGGGGCGAACGCGCTGTTCGCCGTCTTCGGCTCGGTGCTGGATCCGGGCGACTCCATCCTGATCCCCGACCCGGGCTGGTCCAACTTCACGATGATGGCCAACGCGTTCGGCGCGCGCCCGAAGTACTACCGGCTCACTGCCGAAGGCGGATACCTTCCCGACCCGGAACAGATCGCCGCGCTCATCGACGACTCGACCAAGGCCGTCGTGCTCAACTCGCCGTCGAACCCGTTGGGCAGCGTGATACCGAGGGAGCTGGCCGAGCGGCTGTTCGAGGTGTGCGCGGAGAAGGACGTCTGGATCATCTCCGACGAGTGCTACGACGGCATCGACTTCTCCGGCGAGTTCGTCAGCATCGGCAGCCTGGAGAGCGAGCCCCAGCGAGTCATCTCGGTCTTCAGCTTCTCGAAGGTCTACGCGATGACCGGCTGGCGCATCGGGTACTGCGCGCTGCCGTCCCAGGTCGTCGACCCGGTGCTCACCCTGCTGCAGCCCAGCGTGATGTGTGTGAACACGCCGGCCCAGTTCGCAGCGCTCGCCGCCATCACCGGCCCCCAGGACTACCTCAACGAGTGGCGCGAACAGTACCGGGAGAACCGCGACCTGGTCCTGAACAAGATCTCCGGGTCGCCGTTCACCGCACACGTCCCGGACGGCGGCTTCTACGTCTGGCTGAGCACCGGTGACTGCGGCCTGACCAGCGAGGAATTCACGGTCAAGTTGCTCACCGACCGAAGGGTCGCCCTCACCCCGGGAACGGCGTTCGGGGCGTTCGGCGAGGGGCACGTGCGACTTTCGCTTGCCACCTCCCGCGACCAACTGGCCGAGGGGATCGACCGCTTGCTCGCCTGAACGACGGCACGACCATCCAGACCCAGCGAACTGCGCCGCCCGGCAGGGACCACGCCGGCCGGGCGGAGAAGACGAAGGAGCGCACCCATGCTGCAACAGACGAAGCCCCCGGGCCGGGCCCGCTACATCCACGACAAACAGGTCGTCGCGGGTGTACACCGCGCCCTCCGCGAGGCTGGCATCACCTTCGCGACCTACTTGCCGGAGACCATCCTGTACCCGGTGATGGCCGCACTCGAGGAGGACCCAGAGGTCGTCAGCGCCTGCGTCGCACGAGAGGACGAAGGCGTCGCGATGGCGGTCGGGGCTTTCCTCGGCGGCCGATGGCCGGTGCTGATCACCGAGGCCTCGGGGCTCGGACTGTCCGGACTGATCCTGGCCCGGGCGGTCGTGCAGCGCACCCCGCTGCTCATCCTGGCCAGCCACAACGAAGCGCTCGGCGAGCGGCACGACTACACCGCCGCCGCGCGTCGGGTCGGCGAGCCGCTGCTGCGCGCGCTCGGAATTCCCTATGTCCTGGCCCGCGACGGCGCGGAGGCACCACGCCTGATCAGAGAGGCGCAGATGACCGTCCAGGGCGATCGACGCCCGGTCGCGGTGCTCTTCCCGCGGCACAGCCTGCACGTCAAGGAGGACAGCCGGTGAAGCGCCGTGACGTGCTGGAGATCCTTGCTCGGTACCGCGGCGAGTCACCCGCGGTGGTGGGGCCCGGGTTCGGCGGCCGGATCCTGCATGAGATCGACCACCGGCCCGCCACGATTTACAACATGGAGTTCGGCTATCCGGCCGCAGTATGTCTCGGGCTTGCCCTGGCGCTTCCGCAGGAGCGGGTCTTCGCGATCGAGGGCGACGGATCGCTGATCGCCGCCCTCGGCACGTTGACCACCGTCGCTCGCTACGCACCGCGGAACCTGATCATCCTGGTGATCAACAATCGGTCGTTCGCCACCACCGGGGCTCAGCCGACCGCGTCGGCGTCGGTGACCGACATCGCAGCAGTAGGCAAGGCGGCCGGGCTGGCGAGCTCGACATGCGTGGCTGACCTAGCGGCTGCAGAGGCGGCGCTCGGACAGGCAGTCGAGTCCGACGGCCCGCACCTGATCGTGGCAGATGTCGAGTACGAGGACGTGCAGTCGGCGGGACAGTCGAAGGCCTATCCCTTCGACATCGTCGAAGCTGCGATCACCTTCCGCCGCTCACTGGAGAACCGTGGGCTGGTGCCGACCATCTGGGCGGTGTGATCCAGATCCGCAGGTCATGAACCGCGGCTGACCGGGTTCGGCCTCGACCACGCGGCTGTGACCGTGGGACGGGGCCCGCCGGCCGTTCCGCTGCCATGCCAGGGGCGCGACGCCCCGGGCGGCCGACCGCTGTCCCTCGGCCGCCGACACGACAGGAGCCCCGAAGGTGCACGACATCGCCGAGCAGCTGGCCGCCTGGCACTCCGCAGGGCGTGCCTTTGCCGTCGCCAGTGTGGTCCAGGTCTCCGGCAGCGCCCCGCGCGACCCGGGCGCAGCCCTGGCGGTGGACGCCGACGGCGAGGCAATCGGCAGCATCACCGGCGGCTGCGTGGAGAGCGCCGTCTACGAGCTGTGTCAGGAAGCACTGCTCAGTGGGCGCCCGGTCATGCAGCGCTTCGGGTACAGCGACGAGGATGCCTTCGCCGTCGCGCTCACCTGCGGCGGAATCGTCGACGTCTTCGTCCAGCCGGTGCGGCCCGGCGACGACCTGGGCCTGGACGCGGGGATCGGCGCCCTCGCCGCCGGCACGCCCGTTGCCCTCGCCCGGGTGATCGCCGGGCCGGAGGCACTGCTCGGTGCCTGCCTGGCGGTGGACGGCGCCGGGCACCGGGGCACGCTCGCCGCTGCGGGCACGGGACCGGACGCGGCAGCCGGGCCGCTGGAACAGGTGGTGGTTGCGCAGGCCCGCGTGATGCTCGACGCCGGCCGCACGGGACTGCTGACGCTGGGCCTGGACGGCCGCCCGTGCAACCCGCAGGAGCACGGCTCGGCGGTGTTCTTCATCGAGTCCTACGCGCCGACGCCACGCATGCTGATCTTCGGCGCCATCGACTTCGCCGCCGCGGTGGCGCGGATCGGGCGCTTCCTCGGCTACCGGGTCACCGTCTGCGACGCCCGGCCGGTCTTCGCAACCGTCCGCCGCTTCCCCGCGGCCGACGAAGTCGTGGTCGACTGGCCGCACCGGTACCTGGAGCGCCAGGCCGCCGGCGGCGCGCTGGACGGCCGCACCGTGGTGTGTGTGCTCACCCACGATGCCAAGTTCGATGTGCCGCTGCTGGAGCGGGCGCTGCGGATGCCGCTGGCATACGTCGGCTCCATGGGCTCGCGTCACACTCACCGCGACCGGCTGGCGCGACTGCGGGAGGCCGGCCTCACCGAGCAGCAGCTCGCCGGGCTGCGCTCGCCCATCGGGTTGGATCTCGGAGCCCGCACACCCGAGGAGACGGCGGTCGCGATCGCGGCGGAGATCGTCGCGCACCGGCGCGGGGGCGCATGCTTGCCGCTCAGCGCGGGAGAGGGCCCCATCCACCACGACGTTGCGTCGTCCGAGGACCGTTCCGCCACTCCTGCGGAGCGACGGCACGGGCGCTGAGCAGAACGCGCATCTCAATCAGCAGCCAGGGTGCCCCGTGGAACCGGGCGGCCACTCCTCGGAAGCGATCAAGCGCAAGAACCGATCAACCACACCCGGCCCCACCGGGCCGCCTAATAACTTACGGAGGCCCGATGACCACCGCCACGACGTTGACCGACCTGACCGCCACCGAGATCGCCGCCGCCGTCCGCGCCGGCGAACTCTCGCCCGTCGAGGTGGCCGAGGCGGTGATCGAGGCCGTCGACGCGCTCAATCCGACGCTCAACGCGTTCTGCATCCTCGACCACGAGCGGCTCCGCGCCGCGGCCCGCGACCTCGCGCGCCGCCAGGCCGCAGGGGAGGAGCTCGGCCTGCTGGCCGGCGTACCCCTCGCGGTGAAGGACCTGATCTTCGTCAAGGACCTGCCGATGGTCGCGGGCAGCCACGCCTTCCGGGACTTCCAGCCGGGCGAGGACGACGTCGTCGTCGAGCGGGCGCGGGCGGCAGACGCGCTGATCGTCGGCAAGACCAACACGCCCGAGCTGGGCTTCGCCGGCAACGGGATCAACCCGGTCTTCGGCGCCACCCGCAACCCGTGGGACACTGCGCTCACCTCGGGCGGGTCGAGCGCGGGCTCGGCGGTCGCGGTCGCGGCGCGGATGTCGCCGTTGGCGCTGGGCAGCGACGCGGCCGGGTCGGTGCGCGCGCCGGCGTCCTTCTGCGGCGTCTACGGACTCAAGGCCAGCATGGGCCGGATCCCGCTCTACCCGGGCTGCAGGGTCGACACCTATCCCGGACTGTCGAGCTTCGAGTCGGTCGAGCACATCGGCCCGCTCAGCCGGACCGTGCAGGACAGTGCGCTGCTGATGGCCGCCGTCAGCGGGCCGCACGGGCGCGACCGGCACTCGCTGCCGGCGGCCGACTTCGACTGGCTCACCGCGACGCAGGGCGACATCCGCGGGCTGCGGGTGGCCTTCTCGCCGGACCTCGGGTACGCCGAGGTCGACGCGCGGGTGGCGGCCGTCGTACGGCGGGCGGTGGAGGTGTTCGAGCGCGACCTCGGCTGCATCGTCGACGAAGTGGTCGCGCCCTGGCCGGACCCGTACGACGACTTCTGGGCGATGCTCGTCGCTGAGACCGACATGGAGGGCATGCGGCGGATGGTCGCCGAGCACCCGGGCCAGATCTCGCCGCACATCGTCGGCATGCTCGAGGTGCCGTGGACCGTCGACCAGGTGACCCGGTCGGGGATGATGCGCAAGCGGGTGGTCAACGGGATGGCCGACCTGATGGAGAGCTACGACCTGCTGCTCACCCCGACCATCGCGGTGCTGCCCTGGCCGGCCGAGGACCACGCGCCCGCGACGCCCAAGGACTCCTCGCCGTTCGTGCTGCCGATGAACCTCACCGGGCAGCCCTCGGCGTCCATCCCCGCCGGCTTCACCGACGAGGGGCTGCCGGTCGGCCTGATGATCAGCGGCCGCCGGCTCGAGGACGACGTGGTGCTGCGCGCGTCCGCCGCGTTCGAGGCGGCGGCGCCGTGGATCGGACGACGCGCGGCCCTCTGAGGACCGGGCGTCGGCGGGATCAGCGGGCTCAGCGGGCGAAGTACTCGGCGGTGATCGCGGCCCGGGTCCAGCGCAGGTCGCCTCCCAGGAGGGGATCGGCCCGGGGCCGTCTTCGCCGCCGTCATCCTGATCGCCGTCGCCTCGACGGTCCTGTACGGCGGGCTGGTGCTCATCGAGCGCGTCCTGCTCCGCTGGCGCCCTCGCGTCGGCAAGCCTGCGGCCTGAGCAGAACGGCGCATACGACAGGAACGGGCACTGAATTGCCGGGTTCCTAGCCTTCACGCGCCCAAAAATAGGTCGTACTATTCATACATCCGGTAAGGGGAAAGAGAGCATGTCGATGGCATCAGGACCTACCGCCGTTCCGAGGCCGTACTACCGCGACCCCGCCGTCCTCGAGCGTGAGCTCGGGGAGGTCTTCGGACGCAGCTGGCTCTTCGTGGCGCACGAGTCGGAGATCCCGGAGGTCGGCGACTACGTCACCCGGTCGATGGGCGGTGATCCGGTCATCGTCGCGCGCACGCAGGCGGACGGCGTCCGGGTCATGCTGAACTCGTGCACCCACCGGGGCACGCAGGTCTGCAAAGTCGCCCACGGCAACACCACGACCTTCCGCTGTGGCTACCACGGCTGGGTGTTCGGCACGGACGGCGATCTGAAGGGCGTGCCGGGGCGACGCGCCCTCTACGGGCCGGACTTCGACCTCAGCCGGCTCGGCCTGCGCCAGGCGCGGACCGAGGTGCTGCACGGCCTGATCTTCGCGACCTGGGACCCCGATGGCCCCGACCTGATGACCTCGCTCGGCGAGTTCGGCTGGTACCTCGACGCCTTCTTCGGGCTGTTCCCCGGCGGCATGGAGGTGTACGGCGGCATCCACCGGGTCAACGTCCGCGGCAACTGGAAGATCCACGCCGAGAACTTCTCCGGCGACGGCTACCACCTCCAGGTCGCGCACCGGACCATGTTCGAGCTCGGCGTGATGGGCGACCAGGCCGGCAGTGTCGAGGGCTTCGTCGTCAACGACCCCAACGGCCACTGCCTGCGCAGCCAGTACCTCGCCGACGAGGGCGTGCCCAACACGGTCTTCGGCTACGAGGACGAGCTGCTCGAGCCCGCGCTCGCCGCCGCCGACCCGGAGGTACGCCGCTTCCGCGAGAAAACCACCGTCATCCACGGACTCGTGTACCCGAACCTGCTGCTCATCACGACCGCGCCGCGCTACTTCGGCACGGACGCCGACGGCTCGGTCGCGTTCACCCAGCTGCGCGTGCTCACGCCGATCGACCAGCATCACCACGAGGTCGCCTACTGGAGCCTGGTGCCGCGCGATGCGAGCCCCGAGTGGAAGGCCAAGTCCTACCTCTACGTCACGCGCCAGCACGGCGCCGCGTCGTACTTCGAGGCCGACGACCTGGAGAACTTCCGGCGGATCGACGCCGGGCTCGGCACCGTCGCCGGCGCGCGGGCGCCGTACAACTACGAGCTCGGGCTGGGCGCCGCCGAGTCCGGACCGCCGCCGTGGAAGGGGCCGGCCCGGATCGTCCGGCAGGACTTCACCGAGGCCAACCAGCGGACCTTCGTCGGCCGCTACCTCGAGCAGATGGGGGAGCGGGCATGAGGGCCGAGATCGAGGACTTCCTGGTCCACGAGGCGGAGCTCCTCGACACCGGCCGGTACGGCGAGTGGCTGGACCTGCTGCACGAGGACTTCCTCTACCGGGTGCCCGTCCCGCTCGCCCGCGAGGACCCGACCCAGAGTCCGTACGACGACGTCCTGGAGTACGCCAACGAGTCGAAGAGCTTCCTGGAGATGCGCTTCCGCCGGATCGCGTCCGACTTCGCCTGGGCCGAGCGGCCGGCGGCGATGGTGCGGCATTTCGTGTCGAACTTCCGGGTCGAGCCCGAGGAGGGGGACGTCGAGGCCTACCGGGTGCGCACCAACGTCCTCGTGGTGCGCGCCCGGCTGCCCGAGGCGCCGGTGATCGCGACCGCGGGTCGCCATGACCGGATCGTCCGGCAGGACGGCGTCCTGCTGCTCGCGTCGCGGGTCGTGCATCTCGACGCCGAGGTGCCGACGGAGAGCCAGCTCGGGGTCATCTTCTGATGGCCGGCGAGCGCTGGCAGGTGCACAACGAGTTCGCCTCGGTCGCGCTGCGGGTCGTCCCGTTCGGCCGCGGGACCCGGTTGGAGATCACCTCGGGGCGCCTCGAGGACGTCGGTCTGATCGACCCGACGGTGCTCGAGGCGCTCACCCTGCTCGACGAGCGCGCCCTGATGGCGATCGTCGCGCAGGCCACCGAGAAGGGCTCCGGAACTTCCCCGGAAGACCGTTGACATTCGGCGAGATATAAGACGTATACTGCATAAATCTCGAAGGGTCGACAACAGAGAATGCCCTGACATGGGGCAGGCGACTTCCGGATAAAAGACGTATACGACATAAATGTCTGAGAATCACGGTCTCGGTGACAGGAGTGAGTGTGTCTTCGAACAGCTTCCGGCTCTGCACCTACGTGACGGGCGGGTTCGCATCGGTCGGCCTGGGTGTCGGTGACGAGCCGACCCGCGTCATCGACGTCGAGCGCGGCTTCCGGCACCTGCACAGCACCGGCCGCGGCGACTTCGTCGTCTGGCCGACCCGCCTGGAGATGCTCCAGATGCTCACCAACTGGGACTATTTCCTGCCCCGGCTGGCCCAGCTCGCCGACGTGGCCGAGACGCTGCCGGCGGACGCCGACTTCGTCCACGCCGCCGACGCCGTCCGCTACGCCCCGCCGATCACCAACCCGGGCAAGATCCTCAACGCCGGCGCCAACTACTACGACCACATCAGGGAGATGGGCACCCCGGAGATGTCTCCGGAGACCGACATCCCCTACATCTTCCCGAAGACGCCGAACAATGCGCTGATCGGCGACGGCGACTCGATCGTGCTGCCGCGCAAGCGCAACTGGGACGTCGCTCAGTACATCGACTGGGAGGCCGAGCTGGCCGTCGTCATCGGCCGCACTGCCGAGGACGTGTCGCCCGAGGAGGCGATCGACTACATCGCCGGCTACACGATCTACCAGGACATCTCCGGGCGCGACAAGATGATCCGCGAGACCGGCCCGTTTTCGTGGGACTGGTACGCCAACAAGTGCAACGACACGTTCGCCCCGCTCGGGCCGTGGATCGTGCCTGCCCAGTTCGTTCCGGACCCCCAGAACCTCTCGATCAAGTCGATCGTCAACGGGGAGGTTCAGCAGGACTCCAACACCAAGGAGATGATCTGGACCGCCGCGGAGATGGTGTCCTACGCCTCCGAGATCACCCGGCTCGAACCCGGCGACATCGTCGCCACCGGCACCTGCGCGGGCTGCGGCATGGCCAAGGGCATCGACGTGGGCTGGGACGGCATCAAGGACCTGTTCCCGAACATGTACGCGGGCGGCGGCGCCTTCCTCAAGCCCGGCGACACCCTGGTGACCGAGATCGAGGGCCTCGGCCGGCTCACCAACTCCGTCGTCGCGGCGGGCTGAGGCCGTCGGGACGATGCGGGTCATCGGGCAGCGGGTGCGGCACGTCGACTGGCGTGCCGTCACGAGCGGAGCAGCCTCCTACGCCGACGACGAGGCGCACCCAGGTGCGCTCGTCGCCGGGGTGCTGCGCAGCCCGCACCCGCATTCCCGCATCGTCTCGATCCGCACCGACCGGGCGCGTGCGGTGCCCGGCGTGCAGGCCGTCCTCACCGCGGCCGACGTCCCCGACCGTACCTACCTCGACTACCGCGTGCCCGACCAGGACCGCCGGCGGCGTCGCTCCCACCCCGCGCCGGATCCCCGTGATCGAGCGGGCACTCGAAGGCCATCGGTACGACGGCCGCACGGCCGAGCGCGCGTGCGCGGCGTGGGAGCACGGCACCCACCCGCTCCCGGGCAACCACTGGAAGGTGTTCGCCACCTCCGGGCTGGTGCGCGCGGCGCTCGACGGGCTGTTCGGAGGCGCCCGATGAAGGCGGTGCTGGACGTCAACGGCGAGTGGCACGAACTCGACCTGCGCGGAGCCGAGCGGCTGCTCGACGTGCTCCGCGACCGGCTCGGCCTGACTGGCGCGAAGGCCGCCTGCCGGCAGGGCGAATGCGGCGCCTGCACGGTGCTCGTCGACCGGCGGAGGGTGCTGGCGTGCGTGACGCCCGCGGCCGTCGTACGGGGTGCGGTGACGACGGTGGAGGGCGTGGCCGAGGAGTCCGAGCCGCTGCGCCGCGCCTTCGCCGACGAGGGCGGCTTCCAGTGCGGCTTCTGCACGCCCGGCCAGATCATGCGGGCGCTCGCGCTGCTCGCCGAGAGCTCGGCCGAGGAGCTCGCTGACGGCGCCGCGGTGCGCGTCGCCCTCGCCGGGAACGTGTGTCGGTGCACCGGATACGCCGGCCTCGTCCGGGTGCTGCAGCGCTGCGCCCCGAATCAGAAGCAGGAGCCAACGGATGTCCAGTGAGAGCAACACCCTGACCGTGCCCCGCCCCATGGTGCACGCCGAGAGCGTCCGCAAGGCGTTCGGCAGCCACGAGGTGCTCAAGGGCATCGACCTGATCGTGCAGCCGCGGGAGGTCGTCTGCCTGCTCGGTCCGTCCGGCTCGGGGAAGACGACCCTGCTGCGGTGCATGAACCGGCTGGAGAAGTTCGACAGCGGCCGGATCTGCGTCGACGGCGACTACGTCGGCTACCGGATGCGGGACGACGGCCGGCTGCAGGAGGTCGCGTCGCCGAGTCGGCGATCTGCAAGCAGCGCTCGTCGATCGGCATGGTGTTCCAGCGGTTCAACCTCTTCCCGCACATGACCGCCCTCGAGAACATCGTGAAGGGACCGGTCGGCGTGCTCGGCCGCAACCGCAAGGAGGTCGACGCCGAGGCGCGGGCGCTGCTGGCGCAGGTCGGCCTCGCCGACAAGGCGGACGCCTACCCGAACAGCCTCTCCGGCGGCCAGCAGCAGCGGGTCGCGATCGCGCGGGCGCTGTGCATGCGGCCCAAGCTGATGCTCTTCGACGAGCCCACCTCGGCCCTCGACCCGGAGCTGGTGGGGGAGGTGCTGGAGGTGATCCGGAACCTCGCCGACGACGGCGTGACGATGGTGATCGTCACCCACGAGATCGGCTTCGCCCGCGACGTCGCCGACCAGGTCGTGTTCATGGACGGCGGTGTGGTCGTCGAGCACGGCACGCCCGAGCAGGTCCTGGAGCACCCCGAGCAGGTCCGCACCCAGCGCTTCCTCGCCAGCGTGCTCCGCGACCCGGAGTCGGCGCGGTCGCCGCGCTCCCGGCGGGGAGTCTCCTGATGACCGCCACCGAGCCGGCGGACAGCGAGCTGCCGGGTCGCTTCGACCTCAGCCACAACGTCAACTTCCTGCTCCGGCTCGCGCACGCGCGCGGCGACCTGTTGTTCAACGAGGCGATGGGCGATCTCGACCTGACCCCGCGCCAGGCCGCGCTGCTGCATGCGGTCGACCGGTGCGAGGGCGGCAACATCAGCGTCCTCACCGTCGTCACCGGGATGGACCGCGGCACGCTCTCGGAGATGACGCCGCGGCTGGTCAAACGCGGCCTGCTCAACCGTCGTCCCGCACCCGGCGACCGGAGGGCCAAGTCGCTCTACCTCACGCCGGACGGCGTCGCGCTGCTCCGGCTGGCCCGGCAGCGCACGGCCAGCCTGCGCGAGCGGGTGCTGGCCTCGATGCCGGTGGAGTACCACGACCTCTTCGTGAAGATGCTCGCCCAGATGGTCGGCCTCGAGACCGAGACCCGCATCGTCCACGACCTCCCCAGCGTCCCCCGAAGGAGAACCTGATGAAGCTCACCGATGCCGCCCTCAATCGCCCCCAGTCCGGGGTGCGGAAGATGATGGAGCTCGCGTGGGGACGCGAGGACGTCATCCACCTGGAGGTGGGGGAGCCGGGCTTCGCGACCCCCGACCACGTGATCGAGGCCGCGCACCGTGCCGCTGCGGTCGACCACCGCACCCGCTACTCGCCGACGCCGGGGCTCCCCGAGCTGCGTGGCCGGCGCCTTCCTCGGCGGACGCTGGCCGGTGCTGCTGACCGAGGCGTCCGGACTGGGCCTGAGCGGGCTGATCCTGGCCCGCGCGATCGTCCAGCGCACGCCGATGCTGGTCCTGGCCGGCCACAACGAGGCGCTCGGCGAGCGGCACGACTACACCGCTGCGGCGCGGCGGGTGAGCGAGCCGCTGCTGCGCGGGCTGAACATCCCGTACGTCGTGGTCCGCGACAAGCGCGAGATCCCGACGGTGGTCTGCGAGGCCCAGCTGACCGTGCGCGGCGACCGTCGTCCGGTGGCGGTGCTGTTCCCGCGGCACAGCCTGCACGTCGAGGAGGAGCACGCATGAACCGGCGTGAGGTACTGGAGATCTTCGCCCGCCACCGCGGTGACGCACCCGCGGTGACCGGGCCGAGCTTCGGCGGTCGGGTGCTCCACGAGCTGGCCCACGAGCCGGCCACGATCTAGAACATGGAGCTCGCCTACCCGACGGCTCTGTGCCTCGGGCTGGCGCTGGCGCTACCGGAGCAGCGGGTGTACGCCGTCGAGGGTGACGGCTCGTTGATCGCCGGCATGGCGACGCTGACCACGGTCGCCCGCTGCGTCCCACCCAACCTCGTCGTCCTGGTGATCAACAACCGCTCGTTCGCGAGCACTGGCGCCCAGCCGACAGCCCGAGGCCGGCGCGGCCGACCTGGTCGCGATCGCCCGTGGGTCCGGCATCGCCGAGGCGGTCCGGGCGAGGGATGTCGCCGAGGTGGAGGCCGCGCTGAGCCGGGCGGCCACGGCACCCGGTCCGCACTTCGTCGTCGCCGACGTCGAGCCCGAGGACGGACGGCCGGCAGATCGCAGGCTTATCCGTTCGACATCGTCGAGGCCGCGGTCGTGTTCCGCCGCGCGCTGGAGGACCGTGGTCTGGTGCCACCATCTGGGCGGTTGAAATGCAGCGTACACGCTTTATCTGATGATTCCGCACTCCCGAAAAACCCAAGAATTCTCGGAAGTAATTGCATCGTACTGTGCGTGAATTTGAGAGGCCGGACTTCCCGGACGAACAGGTGGAATGGAGACCCGCGTGAACAAGCAACTCACTGGCCGTGTTCGACTGCGCGCGGCCCTGGCCGGCGCCGTCGCCGTCCTGGTGGCCACTTCGCTGACGGGGTGCGCCTCCCATGATGCGAAGGGCTCGACCGGCAGCCACGCGGCGAAGAACGCCGAGGCTGTCAAGCGACTCCCCAAGGCCATCGCCGACGCCGGCGTGGTCCGCGTCGCCTCGACCTTCGGCTACCCGCCCGAGCAGTTCTACGAGGAGGACGGCAAGACCCCGACCGGCTTCTCGGTCGAGCTCGGTCAAGCGCTCGGCGAGCAGCTGGGCGTCGACTTCAAGTTCGAGAACGTCAGCTTCGACGCGATCCTCCCGGGCATCGAAGCCAAGCGGTACGACATCGCGATCTCCTCGATGAGCATCACGCCGGAGCGCTCGCAGCAGGTCAACTTCGTCAAGTACATGGACGCGGGCGGCTCGCTGCTCGTCAAGGGCGACAACAACGACATCTTGGGCATGCAGGACCTCTGCGGCAAGACGGCGGCCAACACCACCGGCTCGCTGCACGGCGCCTACCTCGAGGAGTACAGCAAGACCAACTGCGTCGCCCAGGGCAAGCCGCCGATCAAGGTCGTCAACTTCTCCGACGCGGCCGCGCCCAACCAGGCCGTGGCCACCGGACGCGCGGACGTCTGCTACCGCGACTTCACCGCCAACGCCTACATAGCGCAGAAATCCAACGGCCAGTTCAAGGTCGTCGGCGGCATCGTGAAGACGAGTCCCTACGGCATCGCCGTCGGCAAGGACGACCTGCAGCTCGCCGAGGCCATCAATGTCGCGCTCAACGCCATCATCAAGGACGGCACGTACGACAAGATCCTGTCCAAATGGAAGGTCGACGAGGCTGCGATCACCCAGTCCGAGGTCGTGAAGGCGACCGCCTGACCGACGACCCGGCCGGCTACCCGGGTCCCGCCGCCTCCCGACCGGAGCGCGGCGGGGCCCGGGTGGACGCGTCTTTCGGGAACGATGGAAGGAGCGCTGCCGTGGCTGACGGTAACGCATGTTCGTGGAACGACGAGGAGCTCGTGTTCGCCGAGCCCTGGCAGGGCCGGGCCGCGGCGCTCGCCCGAGCGTGGGTCGAGCGGGCCGAGGACGGGGCGTTCCGCTCCGGCCTGACAGCGACACTGTCGCAGGACCCGACCGCCCGCTACTTCGAGTCGGTGGTCGGCGCCTTGGAGGCGGCGGCGCTCGGCAGCGGGCGGGTCGCGGCCGACCAGCTGGACCGGGCGCGGCTCACCGCGGCGACGTACGCCGTCACCGATCCGGAGCACGGCGCCATCGACGTCCTCTCGCTCCAGGCCGACGACGGCAACCGGGTCTGGGCGGTGCCGCTGTTCGGGCTGGTCGACTGGCGCCGGGTGCGGCACCTGGAGGCCTACTGGGCCGGCGATCCCGCGTCGCCGGTCGCAGGGATCCGCGCGTTCGACCGCCAGGAGCGGCTGCTCACCGACGTCCCGGTCGATCGGGAGAAGCTGCAGCGGCTGCTCTCCGACGTGCTCTTCCCGCCGCTGCTCGACGACACCGTCTCAGGAGGCTGAGCCCGCCCGGCCTGCACCGATCATCGCGTCGCGCGAGACCAGGCCGACGAGTGCCTCCTCGGTCCAGCCCTCGGTGCCGGCCGGGCGCTCCGGCAGCACCAGGTAGCGGGTCTCGGACGTGGAGTCCCACACCTTGACCTCGACCTCGGGGCCGAGCTCGACGCCGAACTCGCGCAGCACGGCTCGCGGCTCGGCGACCGCGCGGGACCGGTAGGCGAAGCTCTTGTACCAGAGCGGGGGCGCCCCCAGGAGCGACCACGGGTAGCAGGAGCACAGCGTGCAGACCACGAGGTGGTGGACGTCGGGTCCGTTCGCGACGACGCGCACCCGGGCGCCCTCGATGCCGCCGATGCCGAGCTCCGCCGCCGCGGCGGTGCCGTCGGCGAGCAGCCGGGACCGGAACTCCGGGTCGACCCAGGCCCGCGCCACGACCCGTGCGCCGTGATGCGGACCGAGGCGCTTTTCGACGTACTCGACATATTTGTCGATCGCGTCGGTCGACGCCAGGCCGCGCTCCACGAGCAGTGCCTCGAGCGCCATGGTGCGCAGCTCGAACTCGGATCGCGCCCGCCGGGAGCGGGGGCTGGCGTAGTGCTCGTGTCCGTGCTCGTCAGTCATGGTCGGCTCCTGTCAGGTAGTGCTCGGTGAGATCGACGTGCACGGTGAAGGCGGGCTCCTCGCCCGTGCCCCACAGTTCCGTGGAGCGGAAGGCGACGGTGTAGACCGTCTCTGCGGACGCACCCTTCGGCCGGTCGAGGGGGAGCTCCGGGCCGCAGATGCGCTCCACCAGGCCGACCGCGCCGCGCACGTAGCGCGGGCACCGGTTGACGCCCTCCGAGCTGCGTTCCCTCCGAACGCAAACCCTGTCCCCGACGGCGAATCGTGCCTCCGCGAGGCGCGGGAGCCGCTGCTCCGCGGACATGAGCTCGCTCATCAGCGCGGTGAGCTCGGCCGACTCCGCACGCGGTACGACGCGCACGCCGCGCGCGATCTCGTCGCGGTAGCGGACCAGCTCGTCGGGGTGGATGGCGCCGCGCCGGAACAGCAGCTCCTCGATGGCGAGCAGCCAGCGCGCGAAGTACGGCGCGGCCAGGTAGGTCTCCGGTGGCAGGCCCTCGATCCACGGCCGCAGCGACTCGCCCGCGGCCTGCAGCGCAAGGGCGTGGGCGCGCAGCTCCCAGTCCTCCGAGGCGACCTCGTCGGAGCCCGCGGTGCGCACCGGGCCGAAGCCGGCAACGCCTCCGAGATCGTGCACGCCGTCCACATATGCATCGTACACTGCATAAGTTGCTACGACGAGGAGTTCGCATGGGCAAGCCCCGCATCGCCGTCTTCACCGGCCCGATGCCGACGATCGCCAACACGACGCCCCTCGTGACGGGCGCGCGATCGCTCCGCCCGCAGCGGCTGGCCGCACCGGTGAAGGTTCTCGTGGAGGCGTTCTCCGCGCATCCGCTCGAGGCGCAGGCGGCGCATCTCTACGGCCCGCCCGACGGCTGGCTGGACGCCGACGGCCGGCTGGTCGCCGAGGAGCCGGCCGCGGGGGGCACGCCGGTCTACGAGGTCGAGCTCAACCCCGACGACGGCCTCTTCCTGCTGCCGTACGTCGCCCGCCGGGCCGACGGCCGGCCGTGGGAGTCGTCCGCGGAGCCCGCTGCCGCAGCGGACACCCGGCAGACCTTCCTGCCCGACGCGCGCCGCCTCTATGAGGAGATCGAGCGCTTCGAGGTCGGCGGCGACGGCCGGCCGGTGGCGCTCTCGGCGCTCGCCGACTTCGACTTCCTCCGGGCCGCGCCCGGCGGCGGATACCCGCGGGACGGCGAGCGGCTCGGCGTCGACTACTTCCCCTACGAGCCCCCGCATCTGGTGCGCGAGCCCGACCTCGCGGCCCTCGCCCGGATCACCGACCATGTGCAGGAGGCCGCCGCCACCGGGCGGTACGCCGGACTGCAGTGGCTGGAGAGCAGCGCGACCGTCGAGGAGACGCTCTACTGGCTCAACCTGGTCATCGACACCACGGTGCCGATCGTCGGGCACGCCGCGCAGCGCAGCCACCGCGCCATCGGTCACGACGGTGCGAAGAACATCCTCGACGGCGTCCGATTCATCCTCTCCGGCGTCTGGGCGGACGACGGCGGTCGTGACCGGCTCGGCGCCGTCCTGATCGTCGACGAGATGGTCCTGGCCAGCCGCGAGGTCGCGAAGATCGACGCCCGGCCGGGCGGGTACGTCGCCGTCGGCGGGCACGGCGGCGTGGTCGCCGACCTCGGCGCGCACTGGGGTCCGAGGCTGACCTATGTCCCCGAGCGACGGCACACTGCGACGTCCGAGCTGAGGCTGCCGCTGCTGCCGAGCGAGGTGGATGCGGTCGAGGGCGACCTCGCGACCGGTGTACGACGCACGCGTCTCGCCACCAAGGACGCCGACGGCCGGCTCGTCGGCCCGGCGATGCCGCGGGTCTCCCTCGTGCCGTTCGGCCACTTCGCCGAGACCGAGCTCGGCCCCGACGAGCAGGCGGCGCCGGACGCGGGAGTGATCGGGCAGGTCGAGCGGGCGCTCGCGCGCGGGGGACTGGCCGGCCTCGTCGTGGAGGGGATGGTGCCCTACGGATCGACCGATCCTGCCGTGGACCGCGCACTCCGGATCGCCACGTGCGCGGGTATCCCAGTGGTTCGGGTCGGCCGCGGCCATCCGGGCGGCATGGTGTTCCGCCGCGACTCGTGGGCGATCGCCGGCGACAACCTGACCGCCAACAAGGCGCGGATGCTGCTGACAGCGGCGCTGCTCCGGCTCGGCGCGCTGCCGCCCGCGCGTGACCCGCTCGCGCCGACCGACGCCGAGTGCACGGCGATCCGGGCGCGGCTGCGGGACTTCCAGGACATCTTCGACACCCACTGACCCCGAGCATTCAGGAGCAGCCATGACCGTCGAGCACCTCAACCCGGCGTCGCTCGCGCCGCCCAACGGCTACAGCCATGTCACCGTCGCGACCGGACGGTCGCTGGCGTTCATCGCGGGCAAAATCGCGGTCGACGCCGACGGTGCGCTGGTCGGCGCCGGTGACTACCAGATCCAGGGGCGGGTCGCGGCGCGGAACCTCTGGCTCGCACTGCAGGCGGCTGGGGGGCGTCCTGACCAGCTGGCCCGGCTGAGCATCTACATCGTCGACCACACGCCCGAGCGGGAGGACGACGTCCTCGCCGGCATGGCGGAGGCGGCGGTCGAGAGCGGCATCGGCCCCACGGCGGGCATCCTGATCGGCGTCGCCGCAGTCGGCATCCCCGGCGCGCTGGTCGAGATTGAGGCCGTCGCCGTTCTCGACTGAATGCCGGACTGCAACGTAATCCGCGCAAGTCGTAGACCCTCTTGAGTTCTTCCTCCCCGCAAACAAAGGAAGAACCCTTGACGCTCCCCAGCAACTATGTCGTACTGGTCATAATATGAGCTGAGTGAAGGGAACGGCGAGGATGGGTGATCACGCACTGGCCGCCGAGTCGGCGCCGGCGGCTCCGGGTGACGCGGGCGAGCGACCCGACGAGCTGCCCAGCCCGGTCCGGCTGCGGCATCCGTGGCGGTGGGTCGCCGTCGTCGTCCTGGCCTACGTCGCCGTGCGCGTCGTCCTCGCCTTCGCAGGCAACGACAACATGCACTGGGACGTCGTCGGCCACTACCTCTTCGCGCCCGCCGTCCTGCGCGGTCTGCTGCTGACGGTCGAGCTGACCGCCGCGGCGATGGGGCTGGCGATCGCAGCCGGCATCACGATCGCGCTGATGCGGCTCTCGCCCAACCCGGTGCTGTCGACCTTCGGCGCCGGCTACGTCTGGTTCGTGCGGGCCACGCCGGTCGTCGTCCAGCTGCTGTTCTGGTTCTTCCTCGCGGCGGTGTTCCCGACGATCAGCATTGATGTGCCGTTCGGCCCGACACTCTTCGAGCTCGACACCAACACGCTCATCGGGCAGTTCGTCGCCGGCATGCTCGGCCTCGGCATCAGCGAGAGCGCGTACGTCGCGGAGATCGTCCGGGCGGGCATCGCGTCGGTCGACCGCGGCCAGACCGAGGCGTCGCAGAGCCTGGGCATGTCCCGGATGCGGATGATGCGCTGGGTGATCCTGCCGCAGGCGATGCGCGTGATCATCCCGCCGGTGGGCAATGCGGTGATCAACATGACGAAGATGACCGCGGTGGTGCTGATCATCGGCCTGCCGGACCTGATGACCTCGGTCCAGCTCATCTACTCGCGGAACTTCTTCCAGATCCCGCTGCTCACGGTGGCGTGCTTCTGGTACGTGCTGCTGGTCTCGGCGTTGACCGTGCTCCAGCTGCGCCTCGAGCGGCGCTTCGGGCGCGGCGTCCTCGGCAACCCGGTGGCGCGACGATCTAGGCGTGGTCGCTGACGGTCCGGACCTCGGTCTCCATCCCGACCATGAGGGACAGCATCTTCACGAAGAGCGCGTGGTACTCCGGCGGGAGGGTGGAGAGCACTGCGGCGCGGACGTCGTCCGTCCGCTCGATCACCGCGCGGATAAGCTCGGCGCCCTCGTCGGTGATGGTGAGCGCCTTCGCGCGACCGTCGTCGGCGGCGCGGCTCTCGACGAGGAGGCCGCGGCGGACCATCCGGGGCACCATCTCGGACGTCGTACCGCGGTCCATGCCGCCGAGCTGGACGACGTCGGTGAGGCTGGCGCCGGGGTGGTGGAGCACGACGTAGAGCAGCGTCGCCTGCCGCGGCGTGATGTCGAGCCCCTCCATGGTCTCGGCGAAGATCGCCTCGGCCCGCTGGTGCGCACGGCGCAGCAGGTGGTTGACGTTGGTGAAGAGGTCGTACTCGCGTGCGCTCTGGGCTTCTCGTTTCACACTCACGTCCATGTCGGGGCGGCGCCGGGCGGTGGGGTAAGCGTACGCGAGACTGTGATGTGAGGTGAGTCACCTTTACAGCGGGCGCTTTCTGTCAAGTGCTTGCGTCCAGCTAGGGTGCGTTTCAGAAGTGGATCTTGATGTGCCATGATCCACTTCGTGGGCAGGCATGATCTGACGAACGCACAGTGGGCGAGGCTGGAGCCGCTGCTCCCGGTCAGGAAGAAGCCCGGGCGGCCGCCGGTTCACACCAAGCGGCAGCTGATAGACGGCATCCGCTGGCGTACCCGCACGGGTGCGCCCTGGCGGGACGTGCCCGAGCGGTATGGCCCCTGGCAGACCGTCTACGGGCTGTTCCGGCGCTGGCAGCGGGACGGCACCTGGGCCGCCATTGGAGCAGCAGCCTCGCTCGCCGAGGCCTGCTTGCCAGGGGACATGGTCAAACTCCCAGGTCAGAACGGATGTTGCTGACCTTGAGGAAACCCGCCGACCCCGACCAGACCACCAACCACGAGACCCCGACCACGGTCACGATGGGGACACGAAGCCCTTGGTCGGGCCTGTGGTCTGCCCGACCACAGGCCCGACCACGGGCCGGTCATGAGACGAGGACAGGACATCGCATCCGGCCCACGGTCCCCGGGCGACCACGGGATGCTCGGCCAACGGACCAGCCCCCGATGCGCAGGCGGAAGCCACCCGGACCCCGCCAGGCGCCTGCGCAGTGCGCCACCCGGACCTGCGCACCAGAAGATCAGGAATCCTCGGCCGGTTGTCGGCGGTCTCTGAACCTGGGTTCTGGATCACTTTCCGTGCTGGGGCCACGGAGGGTCACCACAACCGCGATCATGAACGGCCTCACGCCGAGAGGAGGACCCGCTTGCGGAGC